>JBCBUA010000052.1:0-23341 GCA_039818365.1 Pseudomonadota bacterium | reverse complement strand
ATCGGCAAGGCGATCGCGCTCAGAGCGGCACAAGACGGTGCCAACATTGCCATTGCCGCCAAGACCGCGGAACCGCATCCCAAGCTCGAGGGAACGATCTTCACGGCAGCCGAGGAGATCGAGGCCGCTGGTGGAAAGGCCCTGCCGCTGGTTGTGGACGTCCGCGACGACGAAGCCGTGAAGATCGTTCCCTCGAGCTTGGGATGCGGTTCCGCGGTCTTAGCGGCAATGGCAATGTTGGCACCGTCTTGTGCCGCTCTGAGCGCGATCGCCTTGCCAATGCCGCGCGAGGCACCCGTGACGAACAGTGTCTTGCCCTTCAGGGACATGCTTGTTTCCTCCAGAAATTTGCAGTTGTCGCCGTGTTCGGTGCGCGAGTGTCCGCTCACGCCTTCTTCTTGCTCATGAATGCCTGAAACGCCGCGATGGTTTCAGGCGCGGTCAGCCGGTCGGCGAAAATACTGATTTCTTCTTCCACACGCTCGGAAAGCGCACCGGTATCTCCCTTCAGGAGCCTTCTTGACAGGGCCATGGCCTCAGGCGGCTTTGCGGCGATCTGCTTTGCGCAGTTCAAGGCCGTTTCGTCGACATTCTCGTCAACGATCTCGTTCACGAGGCCCAGGCGTTCGGCCTTTTCTGCCGTCAGCGGATTGCCGAGACAAAGGAGTTCGAACGCCCGGGCGTGCCCCATCAACTGCGGACCGAGCAAACTGGAACCGGCCTCCGGCACGAGCCCGAGATCAACGAACGGAGAGCGGATGAAGGCACGCGGGCTGGCGAAGACCATATCGCAATGCATTAGAAGGGTCGTGCCAACCCCGATGGCCAACCCGTCAATTGACGCGACCAGGGGCTTTTCCGTCCGGACCAGGGCGCGAAGAAAACGGACGACCGGCGTTTCGGAAACGGCCACCCTGCCGGCATATTGCAGGAAATCGCCAATATCATTGCCGGCCGTGAAGACGTCCGGCTGCCCGCAGATCAGATGACAGCGTATCTCCGGATCGGTGTTGCCGGCTTCCAGAGCGTCGGCGAGGTCCGTATACATGGCACCCGTCAGGGCATTCTTCTTCTCAGGCCGGTCCAGGCGCAGGATCTGAACGCCGTCTTCGAGACTTTTACGGATCATTCGTCGGTCTCCGGTCTCAGGATGCCAGCGCTTCGGGGTCGAAGGCCTTGATGGCGTCGGCGGACAGGACGATGTCCGATTTCAATCCGGCGGTCTCGCCCAGCACCGTTTCGCAGAAACTGCGTGCAAGCAAGGTTCTCTCCGCCTGCCTTTCAGCCGGGTCCTCCGAGGAGCGCAGCGCGCCCTTTGCAAGCAGGGCTCCGCCCAGCGTGAGACCGGCGACCCGAAGATAGGGCGTCGCACCGGAAAGCGCGTCCGCCATGCGCCCGTCTGACAGCGCCGTGAGCATGTAGTCCGTCGCCTCTTCAAGGTCCTGAATGCTTGCGTCAAGCCGTGCCGCGGTCGCGCCGAAATCGGGCCTGTTGGATGCGGCAACCTCATCGGTCACCGCCTTCAGTTCGGCGATGAATGCCCTGATATGCTCTCCCCCGGCAAGGGGCAGCTTGCGCAACACCAGGTCGATGGACTGGATGCCGTTGGTGCCTTCGTAAATCGGTGCTATGCGGGCATCGCGCAGATGCTGGGCCGCCCCTGTCTCCTCGATGTATCCCATCCCGCCATGGATCTGGACCCCGAGCGAAGCGACCTCGACACCGAAGTCGGTCGACAGCGCCTTGGCGATCGGTGTCAGCAGGCTGGCACGGTCGTTCCAGAACGTCCTGTCATCCGCACTCTCGCTGACATTGGCCATGTCGATCGCGTGTGCACAGGCATAACAGATTGCGCGCGCGACCTGCGTCTTGGACTTCATGGTCAACAGCATGCGCTTGATGTCGGGGTGGCGCGCGATCGGGCTCATCGCCTCGCCGCTGTCGCCCGGCGCCTTTCCCTGCTTCCTGTCGAGGGCGTAGCCGAGCGCCTGCTGGTAGGCCCTTTCCGCAACGCCCAGGCCCTGAATGCCGACGGCAAGGCGGGCGTTGTTCATCATCGTGAACATGCAGGCAAGCCCCCTGTTCTCTTCACCCACGAGCCAGCCGATTGCGCCGCCCTCGTCGCCATAGACCATCGTGCAGGTCGGTGAGCCGTGGATGCCAAGCTTGTGTTCAACCCCGGCAACGCGGACATCGTTCCGCTCTCCAAGAGAACCGTCTTCGTTGACCAGGAACTTGGGCACAAGAAACATGGAAATGCCCCGTGTCCCCGCAGGCGCATCCGGCAAGCGTGCCAGCACCATGTGAACGATGTTGTCGGTCAGATCGTGATCGCCATAGGTGATGAAGATCTTCTGGCCGAAGATCCTGTAGGTGCCGTCGTCGGCGCGCTCCGCCCTGGCCCGCAGTGCATTGAGGTCCGACCCTGCCTGCGGTTCGGTCAGGTTCATGGTCCCCATCCACTCGCCCGACACAAGCTTGTCCAGATATGTCGCCTTCAACGCTTCCGAGGCGTGCTTCTCCATCGCTTCAACCGCGCCGATCGTCAGCGTCGGTCCGATGGCAAAGGCCATGGATCCGGAATTCCACATTTCCATTGCCGCCGCAGACAGCATCTGCGGCAATCCCTGGCCGCCCGACTCCACGTTGGCGGACAGGCCGTTCCAGCCCCCCTCGATCCAGGCATGGTAGGCCGCACGCCATCCCGGAGGCGTGCTGACCGCGCCGTCCTTCAACGGAGTGCCATGTTTGTCCGCAACGGCATTCAAAGGCGCGATCTCTTCCGCGGCGAAACGCCCGGCCTCGTTGACGATCGCGTCCACGAGATCGTCTCCCAACTCGGAATGCCGTGGATTATTCTGCAGGTCGCGAAGGCCGCACACATTCTTCAGTGTGAAAGCGATCTCATCGACGGGTGCGCGATACATTCAGGTCCTCCCCAGAACCATCCGGCCTTTTTTGACGCCAGCCATTCTGTGTTTTCTTTGTTCGACGCTTGACGGATGCAGTGCTTGTCCGCAAAAGGCGCATGAAACAACTCGGGACTGGACAATAGACCAGTTGACGTTAACGTCAACCCGTGTCGCTACGGCAGGTCATCCACATTTCGCACACTGGGCTGTGCGAACAGGCAAGTTAAACCGAATGCAGCTCTGGACCGTCAATTTGAAGAGACCCGACTGGCAGACGGCGCCGGAAGCACCGCAGGTCTGTGCGGCCCTGAGCGCAGGAGAGCTTGTCGCCGTCCCGACCGAGACCGTCTACGGGCTTGCAGCCGACGCTACAAACGGCAGGGCCTGCGCGAAGATCTTCGAGGCCAAGGGCCGTCCGCAATTCAATCCCCTGATTTCACACGTTCCAAGCGTTGACGAGGCGCGTCTGCACGGACATTTCGAAGACCTAGCCCTTCGACTGGCGGATGCCTTCTGGCCCGGACCGCTGACGCTCGTCGTGCCCAAGAACAGGAACTCACCAATCTCGGACATGGCGACAGCCGGGCTGGAGACTGTGGCCCTGCGTGTGCCCGACGGACCGGTGATGCGGTATCTTGCTGAAAGAACAGGACGGCCCCTCGCCGCCCCCAGTGCCAACCTTTCCGGCAAGATCAGCCCGACGCGTGCGCAGGACGTCATTGACGATCTCGGGGACGCCCTGAGTTTCGTCGTCGATGCCGGGCCATGCGACGTCGGGATCGAATCGACCATCGTCGGCATCGTGGACGGGACGCCCAGGCTGCTGCGTCCCGGCGGCATTTCACGAGAGGATATTGAGGATGTTCTGGGATTGAGCCTTCTGCCCGCTTCACCTGACATGCGCCCCGATGCGCCCGCTGCTCCGGGCATGCTCGCCTCCCATTATGCCCCGAACGCGTCGATGATCCTGAACGCACGGGAGGTCACACCGGAAGACGCCCTGCTGTCGTTCGGCCCAGATCAACTGCGGGGGGCGGATCGCGCGCGCGCGGAATTCAACCTCAGTCAGGACGGCGATCTGGCGGAAGCGGCGGCCAATCTGTTTCTGGGAATGCGCACGCTCGACGAAAGCGGCGCAAGTACGATCCTGGTGCAGTTTATCCCCAGCTTTGGACTTGGTGAGGCGATCAACGATCGTCTGAAACGGGCTGCCGCGCCACGTCCGTGATATCGATAACCTAACGCAGGCACGGCGGGCGAGGCCTCCGCTCGCCCGCGACGTGTGATGCAATTTTTGGCTGCATCAAAAAAAGGCATATATTTCCAGCAGTTCCCGGTCAAAAATCGCTCTGGAAGTTGACGCCCGCAGGGTTGAAGTCAAGACCGCATCACGACAAGTTTCCAATATAACAGATAAACAAAAATCAAGTTTACAACTGCAATACACGCAAGAAATGCGAGTGAGATTTTACTCCTGTAGTTGGCGTTTTCGTGAGTTATCAACACCGCCCGCAAGCGGTCTACGGTAAAAAACTCGCATTCCCTTACGAGAATCACGTACCTTGTTAATACAATTGAGATGCAGCGGACCTCCCCTCGGGCATTGCGGTGCTCGCACCTTTGAACAGGCCGGCAAGATAGCCGGCCTTTTTTTTGCCCGCCTGCCACAACCTGCTTCATGCGACCTATCATCAATTGACAGCTCCGGTTGAGACCTTTCTGATGGGCAGCGATCAATCGAAAAACAAAACTTTCCGGAAACGTCTCATTGTCTACGCTCCTCCTGCACCATCCCTGCTATCTCGATCACCTTACGCCGCTCGGCCATCCCGAAAGGCCAGACCGGATCAGAGCGATCGACAGGATACTGGAACACGAGAAGTTTCAATCCGTTGAGCGGGATGCCGCCCCCATGGGAACGGTGGAGGACATCGCGCGCGCGCACCCGATGGGCTACGTCGATCAACTGCATCGCCTCGCCCCGGACGAAGGCGTCGCGCGCGTCGACGCAGACACGACCATGTCTCCTGGAACATGGGAAGCGGCCCTCAGGGGTGTCGGAGGCGCGTGCCGGGCAGTTGACGAGGTTCTTTCAAAGAAAGTCAGCAACGCCTTTTCCGCATCGCGGCCTCCAGGGCATCACGCGGAAAAGGAACGGGCCATGGGCTTTTGTTTCTTCAACAATGTCGCGATCGCGGCAAGATACGCCCAGGAAAAGCATGGCATCGGCCGCGTCGCCATCGTCGATTTCGACGTGCACCATGGCAACGGCACGCAGGACATCTTCTGGGATGATGGCAGCGTGATGTACTGCTCGACGCACCAGATGCCGCTCTACCCGGGATCAGGGGCCGCGTCGGAAACGGGCGAGAAGAACACCATCGTCAATGTTCCCCTTGCGCCGGGCGAAGACGGTCTTGCATTCAAGGAGGCCTTCGAAGTGGCCGTGCTGCCGCGTCTCGATGACTTTGAACCGGAGCTGGTCATCATCTCGGCCGGCTTCGACGCCCACGCCCGCGATCCCCTCGGAGGGCTCAACCTTGTTGAATCGGATTTCGCATGGGCGACACGCGTTCTCATGGATGTCGCGGACAGACACAGCAACGGACACGTCGTTTCGGTGCTTGAAGGCGGATACGATCTGGAAGGCCTGGCACGTTCAACGGCCGCCCATGTCATGACGCTTATGACGGGTTGACGGCCCTCACCCGAAAATCGCCGGGGATCACCAGGATCATGGACATATCCCGGCTTGACCTTTTCACTCAGTCCCGCGACTTTCCAGATATCGTCCGGCTTCAAGAGGGAACGCACCGATGAGTGACGCTTCAACAGACATTTCCGAACTGACTTTCGAAGATGCTCTCAGGCAGCTGGAAACGATCGTGCGCGAACTCGAACAGGGCAACGTTCCGCTCGAGCGCAGCATCGAGATGTATGAACGCGGCGACGCGCTGCGCAAACGATGCGATACTCTGCTGAAATCAGCCGAAGCAAAGGTTGAGAAAATTCAGCTCGGTCAGGACGGTGGCGCCCGCGGCACAACCGAACTGGACCCGCAATAGACGGCCGGGTTTCGGCAAGGAGCAAGCTTCGGCAGAGCGCCCATCAATCGGGATGAATCGTGCCGGGTCCCAGGTGTTTTAACGCAGATATGGTGCGCTTTTCCCCGTCCCGATGAGCGTCGGGCCGCATGTATTCTGGCCGATTGACGCCATTCCCAATATCACGCCGACCTGCCACAGACCGGAGCTCCGCCCGGCCGCGGACGGGCGTTCGGCTGCGCCTCGAGCAGCAAAAAGGCGCTTCTATTGCCATTTTCGACGCAAATTGATAGTAATATTTACAAGTATAATAAATCTTTATGTAGTATTTAGTTGACGCTTTGGACAATGCCATTATTGAGCAAAACAGACGAGGCAGATCTACTTTTACGAGTACTGGAATGCGCGACACAATCCGACGGATGGACCTCCATTCTGGACTCGATTGACACGAAGCTGAATTGTATTTCTGTCCTGTGCGAATATGACAAGAGCGGGAAGCCAACGCGGAATTTCGACGGCGGCCGGTCATCGCAGAAACTGCATGACATGCTGTTCGCGGGCTCCTCACAGGGCGGCGATGACGCCCTGAAGTTTCTCCTGACGGAGGCGGAACTCCGCCACCCCTATTGCAAGACAACGCTCAGGAAAGGCGACTTCGGCGGCAACAGACCGGCAGCACACTCGCTGCAGACGGACGGTGTGCAGCCGGGTTCGGCCCATCCTGAAACCATATCCGGCGGTCCCGGCCCAGGCGCGGAAAACGCCGAAACAGCGGGTTTGATCTCGCCCCTGTTCCGGGATGCGAAGTCGACCATCCTGTTCGGGTGCCTTTTTAAAGAGCACACTACGGAAACGATTGACGTGGAACTTGCGCGCAAGACCTTCCGGACGCTCACCAAGGTCCTGAAACCGGGCATCGAAGCCTTTTTCCAGCTCGAACGCCACAAAGCGCAGAACCGGATACAGGATGCGCTCCTCATGAGCATTGCCTGTCCGTCGGTCCTGATGACCAAGGACAAGGTCCTGCTCGGGCACGCAGCATCCGGACTTGAGAAGCTTCTGGCGACCGGAAGCGTCCGGTTCAACGCACCCCGATTCGAATTCAAGAACAAAGAGCTGGAGACAAGGCTTCAGCACGCTCTTGACACTTTCGCCGAAAGCGCGGGATCGGCTTTGCATCTCGGACACGCCAAGGAGGCGGCAGACCCGGGCGGCGACCAGTCAGTCTGGTTTGAAGACATGAACGGCCAGCTCAAGCGCATCACCGTCAGGGCAGTCCCTTCCGCGGCAGCACGCAAGGACGGCGGAAGCGTGCCCTGGGTCGTTCTCAAGATATTTGAAGCAACGGAACTTCCCGCGGCTCTGGAGGCGGTGCTGCAGGAACGATTTGAACTTTCGCAATCAGAGGCTCACCTGGCGCGCTACCTGACAATGAGCGGATCCATGAACGACACGGTCCAGGAGCTCGGCATCACCAGAAACACGGCGAAGACCCATTTGCGGCGCATCTTCGACAAGACCGGCGTCAACACGCAACTCCAGCTCGCAAAGCTGGTGCACCGCATTTCAAGCCTGTTTTGAATTTCGGCGATGCCGTTGCATTGCTTGTGACCGGAAACGTCAGTCACGCTGCCGAGGGGCGGCCCGGCGCCGGGCAGACACAAAAAGGGGCCGCGAGTTGCGACCCCAAGTTGATCACTGTGCACGTGGCCCCATCGACCACCCCATTTCCTTAGGCCAGATCCTGCGCAGATGCATCACCCAAAAGGGTGACTGAAATTCAAATTCCATCAACACTGCCAAAATTGCACGTGATCTGCACGCGGTCTCAAAAAGAATGAGACACGGTCCGCAGCCTGTCTCTTGTTGCCATGACGTAACAAAATGGCGCATTACTGCCGCAGCATTTGCGCCCTATAATCCGTTGGTGTATGCCTGCCCGCCAGATTTAAATTCGTGGAGCCTTCAGCAGAGTGTCTTCAAAGCCCGATACCCCACTTCTCGACAAGGTCAATTCCCCGGCGGAGTTGCGCGCACTTGATGAAAACGATCTGACCCAGCTTGCTGAGGAACTCAGATCGGAGACAATCGATGCGGTGTCGATAACCGGCGGACATCTTGGTGCCGGGCTGGGGGTCGTGGAGTTGACGGTTGCGCTCCACTACGTTTTCAACACACCCGACGACAAGATCATCTGGGACGTCGGCCACCAGTGTTACCCGCACAAGATCCTGACCGAGCGGCGCGAGCGGATCCGTACCCTGCGGCAGGGCAACGGCCTGTCCGGCTTTACCAAGCGAGCCGAAAGCCGCTACGACCCTTTCGGCGCGGCGCATTCATCGACATCCATTTCCGCAGGGCTCGGGATGGCGGCTGCCAGGGACCTAGACGGCGGCGACAACAATGTCATTGCCGTCATCGGTGACGGCGCCATGTCCGCCGGCATGGCCTACGAAGCCATGAACAATGCCGGACACCTCGGCTCCCGCCTGATCGTGATTCTGAACGACAATGACATGTCGATCGCCCCGCCTGTGGGCGCCATGTCCGCCTATCTTGCAAGACTGGTGTCCGGCCCGACCTATCAGACGCTGCGTGATGCGGCCAAAAACTTTGCCAAGAACCTGCCGAAGCCGGTTTTCGAAAAGGCCGCCCGCGCCGAAGAATATGCGCGCGGCTTCTGGACCGGCGGAACCATGTTCGAGGAACTGGGCTTCTACTATGTCGGCCCCGTCGACGGTCACAACCTTGAGCATCTGCTTCCCGTTCTGAAAAACGTGCGCGACACGCATCACGGCCCGGTCCTGATCCACGCGGTCACGCAGAAGGGCAAGGGCTACGGACCGGCAGAAGGTGCCAAGGACAAGTATCACGGTGTCGCCAAATTCGACGTCATCACCGGCAAGCAATCCAAGCCGAAAGCGAATGCGCCGAGCTATACCAATGTCTTCGCCACCTCCTTGATCAAGGAAGCCGAACACGACGACAAGGTCGTCGCGATTACGGCGGCGATGCCGGACGGCACCGGGCTGAATCTCTTTGGCGAAGCGTTTCCGAAACGTACCTTCGACGTCGGCATTGCCGAACAGCATGCTGTGACCTTTGCCGCGGGACTGGCAACCGAAGGCTACAAGCCCTTTGCCGCGATCTACTCGACGTTCCTGCAAAGAGCCTATGATCAGGTCATCCACGATGTGGCCATCCAGGGCCTGCCAGTGCGTTTTCCAATAGACCGCGCCGGTCTTGTTGGCGCGGACGGGCCGACACATGCAGGTGCGTTCGACACCGCGTTCCTGTCCTGCCTGCCGGGCTTCGTCGTTATGGCGGCAGCCGATGAAGTCGAGCTGCGTCACATGGTGGCGACCGCCGCTGCCTATGACGATGGTCCGATCTCCTTCCGCTATCCGCGCGGCGAAGGCGTCGGGCTGGAGATGCCGGAGCGTGGCAGTGTTCTGGAGATCGGCAAGGGCGTGATCCGGCGCGAAGGCACGAAGGTCGCGCTGTTGAGCTTCGGCGGTCGCATGAACGAATGCCTGAAGGCCGCCGACGAACTCGATGCCGCCGGATTGTCGACCACCGTTGCCGATGCCAGGTTCGCAAAACCGCTCGACATGGATCTGATCCGGCGCCTTGCGCGCGAGCACGAGGTTCTGGTCACGATCGAGGAAGGTTCTGCGGGCGGCTTCGGCAGCCACGTGCTTAGCCGGCTAGCCGAAGAAGGTTTGCTGGACAACGGGCTCAAAGTCCGCACGCTCGCACTTCCGGACATTTACATCGACCAGGACAAACCCGATGCGATGTATGCAACGGCCGGCCTCAATTGCGAAGGCATCATGAAGGCGGTGTTCACCGCGCTCGGCACCGAAATGCTGAGCGCGCCCCAACGCGCCTGACCCCTGTTCGGACCTGTCAGAATCGACGCCTCGGACCGCAAATGCGGCACAGCTCAAATCGTGATTGACACGAGCCTTCATTGCTGAAAAGGCTGATGATCAGAACCAATCGTGTCGGCCCCGACCGGCGCGTTTGTTTTTCATCATTTCCAGGGGTCGACCATGGCTCAGACGCTCCTCTCCGTGTCCGCACTCTTGCTGTCGGTTGCGCTGCTCATATTCGGGCATGGGCTTCAGACGACCCTCCTGCCGCTTGCCGCCGACCGCTACTACTTCACCGACTTCGAAATCGGCGCGATCTCGTCTGCCTATTTCGTCGGACTTGTGCTTGGCTGCCTCGCCGCACCGCTGCTGATCATGCGCGCCGGACATATCCGCGCCTTTGCCGCCCTGGTTTCGCTGATGTCTGGGGCCGCCATTTTGCACCCTGTCATCATCGACCCCTATGCATGGTTCATCATTCGCGTGGTATCGGGTTTCAGCCTTGCCGGCTTTTACATGATCGTCGAAAGCTGGCTGAACGAAAGCGCGACGAACGAGAATCGCGGAACGATCATGTCGATCTACATCGTGATCGTTTTCGGATCGCTGATCCTGGGGCAGGTCTCGATCGCGAGCATGAGTATCGCGTCCTTTGTCCCCTTCGCGGTCGCCTCTGTTGCGCTCAGTCTGGCTGTTATGCCGATTTCACTGACGACGGCGACGCAACCGGCGCCGATCACGCTGGTTCGTTTCAGACCGATACGGCTTTACCAGACGTCGCCGGCCGCGTTTGTCGGGATCCTCCTGATCGGGATCTGCCAGGGTGCCGTATTTACCCTTTCGCCGCTGTACGGATCGCAGATCGGGCTTTCGACCAACCAATCCGCCTACTATGCCGCTGCCATCATCGGCGGCGGCATGATCGCGCAATGGCCGGTCGGCCGCCTCTCGGACCGCATGGACCGCCGCCTCGTGCTCGTCGGTCTCGGCGTTGCCACGGCGGTCGCATCGCTTGCAATCGTGTTCTTTTCGCCAACGGCATTTCTGATCGCAATGATGACCGCGATCCTGGTCGGGATGTTCACGCAGCCGCTGTACGCGATTGCCGTTGCGCACGCGTTCGACCATGCAGCGCCGGAAGACTTTGTCGAAACCTCGTCCGGCATGCTGCTCTCCTTCGGCATCGGATCGATCATCGGACCTCTGGCCGCCTCACTGGTCATGGGACGAATCGGCCCCTCCGGCCTTTACCTGATGATTGCCGTGGTCAGTCTGACCATGGCGGCCTTTGTCCTCACCCGTGTCCTGACGCGCCAGGCGCTCACCGACGAGGAAAAGACGGACTTCGAATATGCGGCCACCGCGCAGGTCGGATCGGTCATTTCTCCCGAGCCGCTTGATGCGGAGGCCGAGGAGTACGTGATTCCGCCGGAAGAGTTCCCGGCCTATGAAGACGACATCTACAACTTCGACACCGGCTCCGGCGACACCGACGATGCCAGCGAAGCCAAAGACGGCACGGAAGAGGCGGCAGAACCGGATCGGACTGCGGATGAAGACGGCAGGGAAACACCGGCAGGCGGCTTGGACAGTGCAAAAGCTGAAGCCACTGCGGCAGAGACCGAAAAACCCGAAACGAAGACCTGATCCACGGCCCGGGTTTACCTGTGCGCTTTCGCCCCTCGACAGACACGCGGAACGGCCCTATAGCCGTGTCATGGCCATGCGTGGTGAAAGTCTGAATCTTATTCGGCGTGAGCGTCACCCCCTGGTGGCGCTGGCGACCCTCGCATTCACGCTGCGTTTGTGCCTTGTCATACTGGCCAGCGCACTCGCGCCCGAGTTCGCCGCCGCATCCGGTCTGACAAAACTTTGCCAGTCTTCAGACCAGCAACACGCGCTGGCGTTCCATGATCCGGCCATTTGCCAATGTGGTCCGGCCTGCGTTCACGGCTGTTCGCTTGCGCCCGCCGCGCCCTCCGGCACCTCGATATTGTCCGGGCTCAGCCTTGCGGCAAGCGCTGCAATGCGCACCGACGGCCAGGAGATCCGAAATGCCCAACCGGGACGTGTCACCGCAATCCGGGCACCGCCTCCTTCCTTGATCTGACTTCGCATTCAAAGACTTCAGACCCAAGGAAATGTCATGAAATTCTGGACTTCCATCGCCGCAGCGACGGCGCTCACACTCGTTTCCGTTTCAGCCACCGCCGCGGATTACACCGCCGGAGACCTGTCGCTCTCAAAAACGTGGACACGCGCAACGCCGCCAAAAGCCAGGGCAGGCGGCGGCTTCGTCGAGATCGTCAATTCCGGTTCGCAGGACGATCGCCTGATTTCGGCCTCCTCTGGTGTTGCCAAGAAGGTCGAACTGCATGAGATGTCCGTCACAGACGGCGTCATGAAAATGCGCGAAATGGAAGGCGGCATCGACATACCGGCAGGTGAGACCGTCACCTTGAAGCCGGGCGGCCTGCACATCATGTTCATGGGACTGAACGCGCCATTTGAGGAAGGAACGACGGTTCCCGTCGTTTTGACCTTCGAAAAGGCCGGTGACGTCGAAATCGAGCTTGATGTTGCCAAGATGGGTGCCAAGTCGATGAAACACGGCCATGACCACGATCATGGCAGCCACGACCACAGCAAAAACTGATTTCGCCAGAAGAGGACACACCATGTCCGGTTTAAAACTCTTCCGATATGTGGCCTGGGCGGCGGTTGCCGTCCTTGCTGCCGCATCCGGATTTCTCGTTTATCAGCAGACCGCCACCAACGACAATTCCGGCTCTCTTATCGAGCCGCTGGCCGCCATCGGCGGACCGTTCGAGCTCGTTGACGGCAACGGTGAAACGGTCACCGATGCAACCTTCGCCGGCAAGCCGCTGGTTCTGTTCTTCGGCTTCACCTATTGCCCGGACGTCTGCCCCACGACCCTTTCCGAACTGCAGGGCTGGATCGAGGCGCTCGGGCCTGATGCCGACAAGCTGAACTACGCCTTCGTGACGGTGGATCCGGAGCGCGACACGCCAGATGTCATGCGCGATTATGTCTGGGCGTTCGACGAGCGCATTTATCCGCTGACCGGGTCGCGCGAACAGATCGATGCGGTCATCAAGGCCTATCGGGTCCTTGCCAGGAAGGTACCGCTTGACGACGGCGACTATACGATGGACCATTCGGCAGCCGTTTACCTGATGAATTCGGACAACAAGTTTGTTGGAACCATCGCTTATGCGGAGCCAGAGGAAACGGCCCTTAAGAAGCTGCGCCGGCTGATTGCGAATGCGCCGGCCCAGAGCTGAGACCTGAAGGACATGGACATCTTTTGATGCGTATGCCGCTTTTCATAGGATTGACCGCCGGTGCGACAGGGCTTGTCGCGCTGTCGGCAGTCCTTTGGCTCTACGCAGGAGAACGGGTCTATGCGGATCGGCTGCTGTCGGCCATTGCGAGCTGTTTCGGCTAGCATTCTTTTCGACCGTTTCGCCAGGGACGCCATGTCATCCAAACGCCTTGACCAGCATCTTGTCGACACGGGCGTTTTTGCAAGCAGGGCGCGGGCGCGCGATGCCATTTTGCGCGGCACGGTCCTTCTTAACGGGTCCGTCTGCAAGAAACCGGCGCAGAAAGTGGCGCCGGGCGTGTCGATCAACGTCGACGACCCGGCTTCCAGCTACGTGTCGCGAGCCGCGCTCAAGCTGATCGAGGCGCTCGAGCGGTTCGGGGTCGCCCCTGAAGGCCGGATCTGCCTTGATATCGGTGCCTCGACCGGCGGCTTCACCCAGGTGCTTCTTCAAGAAGGGGCTGCCAAGGTTCACGCGATCGATGTCGGCCACGGCCAATTGCATGAAAGCCTTGCGTCCAATCCAAGGGTGATGGCGCAGGAAGGCCTCAACGCGCGCGATCTGACTGGTGCGCATCTCAACGGCGACACACCGGATCTGATCGTTTCCGATGTCAGCTTCATTTCCCTGAAACTCGCCCTGCCGCCGGCCCTCGCACTGGCCGCCAACGGGGCACAAGGCATCTTTCTGGTCAAACCGCAATTCGAGGCGGGCAAGGACAGGATCGGCAAAGGCGGCCTTGTCGATCCCGCGATTGCCGAAAGGACGGCGCTTGAGTTGCAACGGTGGCTGTCGAGCGTGCCCGACTGGCAGGCGGGCGACCTGATCCCCTCACCGGTAAAGGGTGGCGACGGCAACGCAGAATGGCTGCTTTACGGGAAGAAAACCATCTGATCAGCAGCCAGGCACTCAGGCGCTTCTCAGGTCCCGGATCAAGCCCGGGACGGCGCTAGGTGCTTGTTGAGAGTTTGAACCGAACAAACACCGCCGCCCCGGCCTCGAGCCGGGGCCTCCTGCATTGCGTTGCTCAGGTCCCGGATCAAGTCCGGGACGGCGCTGATTTCTCATTCGTATTTTAAGGGCGTCCAGACGTCCGGACACCGTCTCCGCGTTTCCCTCGTTCCCCTCTCCCGCCGGGAGAGGGTCAGGGTGAGGGGGCAAACGTCTGATGTGAACCGGCAGTTCCGATCCCTCACCCGGCGCATTCGCGCCGACCTCTCTCACGGGAGAGGTGACTGGGCCGGCACCTGGTTGAGTGGATGACGCAAATTCCAGGTCAACAAAGCAGGGCAGTCCTGAGTGCCGCCCCGGGCCTTAGCCGGGGCAGCGTTCCTGACACCATTTGGTACCTTCTGGAAAAGCGTCCCCGAACCTTGTTGCCCTCCCCATTTCTTTGGTCGTCCCATGGCTCGACCATGGGACCCATGCCGTGACATCTCACGGATCAAGGATATGAGTTTGAGGTGTCGGAAGGGCTTGGGTTGCCGGATCAATCGGGTTTTCCGGGACAAACGGACCATTTGCGCCTGAACGAATTGATGAAAGCAGAGAGTTGAACAGCTTGCCCGCACGCGGCATTGGCGCTATCGCTCGCTCATGAGTGAGAGAGAACTGACAATTACCGAACTCGGCCACCGCGGGGACGGGATCGCACAGACAGATGCCGGCCCGGTTTATGTTCCAGGCGCCCTGCCGGGTGAAGTCGTAAGGGCAACGATTGCAAACGGACGCGCCGGGAAACCCGAGTTCAAGTCCTTGTCGCCGGACAGGGTGCCGCCGGTCTGTGCGCATTTTGAAAAATGCGGCGGCTGCACCGTTCAGCACCTCGCACCAGCGCCCTATCTTGCCTGGAAGCGCACGCTGGTGGAAAAGGCCCTGCGCGACCGTGGCATAGAGACCGACGTCGCCGACACCGTTTCGGCCACCGCCGGCGGACGGCGCCGTGCCGTGTTCACGGCAACACGCGCAGGACGGCACACGCTGCTCGGATACCATGAAAAATCAAGCCACCGGCTGGTCGATATCAGAGAATGCCCGATCCTGGATCCTGCCATCACCAAGGCCGTGGACGGTCTTAAATCGCTGGTGTCGGAGATCCTTCCGCGGAAAGGCGAGGCAAGGCTGACGGTGTTGAACACGACGGCCGGGCTGGATGTTGCCATCGACAAGGCGGACAAGTCCTATGAGCGCAAGATCCCTGCCCTGTCGCAAAAGACGATCGAGCTGGACCTCGCCAGGCTCACGATCAACGGGGAAGTCCTCCTGGAAGTCCGGCCGCCGATGCTCGACATGGACGGCATCGGTCTTTCCGCGGCGCCGGGCGGGTTCACACAGGCAACACTCGCGGCGGAGGCTGCGCTTTCGGACATCGTGCTGAAAGGCGTCGGCAAGGCCCGATCGGTGGCAGACCTTTTCTCCGGAGCCGGCACCTTTGCGCTGCGCCTCGCACGGCAGGCAAACGTTCACGCCGTGGAAGGCGATGCGGCGGCCGTTGCCGCCTTCGACAAGGCCCTGCGCAAGCCCCAGGGTTTGAAGAAAGTCAGTTTCGAACGGCGGGACCTTTTCCGCAGGCCTCTGGTCCTGGAAGAGCTGAAACCGTTTGACGCCGTCGTGTTCGACCCGCCGCGTGCAGGGGCACAGGCCCAGGCCGAGCTTCTGGCGCAATCCAGCGTGAAGACGATCGTCGCGGTCTCCTGCAATCCGGCTACATTTGCGCGCGATGTCCGGCTGCTGCTGGAGGGCGGTTACACGCTTCAAAGCGTCACACCGGTGGACCAGTTCCTTTATTCGCCCCATATTGAAGTGGTTGGTGTGCTGATCAGGGAGTGATCCATGGCTAAGGCGAATGACAGAAAGCGTGTGCCCGTTGCCGGACGCAGCCTTCCACCTGTCGCGAGCCTTGCACGGCGCACGCGCTATGCGCTCCACCAGGGAAGCCGCGTTGCGCTGTACACGCTGCATTCGGAAGCCATGCGCCGCATGAACAAGCGCATCCAGAAGGAGCTGCCGGAAACGCCGAAGGTTGTTCCAGAAGGACCGGTCCCCGGCCAAAGGCGCATGCTGGCAGACATTTTCAAACTTTTTGCCGACGACCTGAAAGCGGTCGAAGACGGGCTTTACCCGATGCCGTCGGACGGAACCCTGTCACCGCGTGAACTGCTCGACACCAGCCGGGCGTTTTTCAAGGACGTGCCTGAAGTCGCCCGTCGGCGGGCCACGGGTGCCCATCAGGAAGTCAATGAAGAGGTCACAGGGTTCGCCGAGGCGCTCCCGCGTTATTATCGCCAGAATTTTCATTTCCAGACGGACGGCTGGCTCAGCGAAGACAGCGCCAAGCTCTACGATTTCCAGGTTGACGTCCTGTTTTCGGGCGCGACGGCCGCCATGCGCCGCAAGGCGCTTGTGCCCTTCGCGAACATCCTGAAACAAAAGGATCAGCGCAAGGTGGTCTATGTCGACCTTGCCTGCGGAACCGGTGGCCTGCTGCGCCCTGCCCTCAAGGCCTTTCCCCGGCTGCACGGTGTCGGGCTGGACCTTTCGGAGCCTTACTTGAACGTTGCGCGCAAACGGCTGAAAACGCATCGGGCAAGCCATGTCACGGCCATGGCCGAGCAACTGCCCTTTGCCGATGCCTCGGTCGATGTTGTTTCCTGTGTGTTTCTGTTCCACGAGCTGCCACCCAAGATCCGCCGCCAGGTGATTGCCGAAGTCTCCAGGGTTCTGAAGCCAGGCGGCTCCTTCCTGTTCGTCGACAGTCTGCAAACCGGCGACGTGCCGGATTATGACGGACTGCTGTCGGTGTTCCCGCAGCTTTTCCATGAACCTTATTACAGGTCCTACCTACAGGAAGACCTGACAGGCCTGTGCGCCGAGCAAAGCCTGGAAGAGCGGTGGATGGTACCTGCTTTCGTCTCGCGGGCAGCCGAGTTCGTCAAATCGCGCTAGATTACTCCTTTCAGTGTCACTGAAATTTCTTCGAAGTTTCTCTTGAGGCTGAATTCGTTCACGCGTATATGCGTGGTCATGAGACTCGACCAATGGCTTTTGCAGAGCGGAGAAGGACGGAGCGCATTTGCGCGCCGCGCCGACTTGTCGCCTGCCTCTGTATCAGCCCTTTGCAACGATCCGAACGTCTGGGTGTCGCGGGACATGGCCCGCAAGATCGCCATTGCGACCGATGGTGCTGTTACGCCCAACGATTTTCTCGGACTGTCCACAACCAAGGAGCATCCCGTGTCCCAGGCCCGTGTCGCAGAAGCAATCCGCGCGTTCGAACGTGGAGAAATGGTGGTCGTGACCGACGATGACGACCGCGAAAACGAGGGCGACCTGATTGTCGCGGCGTCCAAGATCACCTCCGAACAGATGGCCTTCATGGTCAGGCACACATCCGGGATCATCTGCGCGCCCATGACGGTCGCTAATGCGCGCCGGCTGCGCCTCGATCCGATGGTCGCGGAAAACGACGCACCGCTGGCGACCGCCTTCACGATTTCCGTCGACTACCGGCAGGGACTGACAACCGGCATTTCGGCGGAAGAGCGCTGCGCGACCGTTCATGCTTTGGCAAACCCCAATGTCGCTGCCGACGATTTCGTCCGCCCGGGCCATATCTTTCCCCTCGTTGCCAAGGAAGGCGGTGTGATGATGCGCTCCGGGCACACGGAAGCGGCCGTTGACCTGTGCCGCCTTTCAGGCCTTGAAGAGGTCGGCGTGATAAGTGAACTTGTCAACGACGACGGCACCGTCAAACGCGGGGCACAGGTGGCGGAATTCGCGTCCGAGCATGATCTCAAGATGGTGTCGGTCTCGGACCTGATCGCCTGGCGTCAGCGGACCGAACGCATGGTCGAGCGGGTGAATGAGCAACCGGTCGATACCATTGCCGGTCCGGCCTATGCGATGACCTATTCCACGCCTTACGATCCGATGCATCACCTTGCGATCGTCTACGGCGACATCCTCGACGGCCGCAGCGTCCCGGTGCGCCTGCAGCTTGAATCGGTTCTGGACGATGTCTTCGGAGACGCCAGGCCCCTTGACCAGATCATGAAGCACTTTGCCGACCGGGGGCGCGGCGTCATCGTGTTCCTCAGGGAAGGATCGGTCGGTGTTGCACGCCAGTCGCGGCGCCCGCGTTCGGACTTCGAAGCCGCCGAGACCGAAGAACACGGTTCGGCGCAGGCCCGTCAGGAACAGTGGCGTGAAGTGGGTCTCGGCGCGCAGATCCTGAAAGACCTCGGCGTCAGCTCCATCCGCCTGCTTGCCTCGCGCGAGCGGCACTATGTCGGGCTGGAGGGCTTCGACATCAAGATTGACGATACGGAAATTCTCGACACCTGATCCGGTTCACAAGCCTCTGGAAAACGACGGGTGCGGGATCTGAGATCCCGCACCCGTTTTCCGTTCTACATCAGGTGTTCCTTGAAGAATGCGACAGTGCGTTCTTCTGCGAGCTTGGCGGCTTCCTGGTCGAAGCGCGGTGTCGTGTCATTGTGGAACCCGTGATTGACGCCCGGATACATGTGCGCAACGTAGTCCTTGCCGTTTGCCTTCAGCGCCTCTTCATAGGCTGGCCAGCCTGCGTTGATGCGCTCGTCCAGTTCGGCGAACTGAAGCATCAGCGGTGCCTGGATCTTCGGAACATCGGCGGCATCCGCCTGGCGCCCGTAGAAGGGGACACCGGCCGCCAGTTCCGGATAGGCGACCGCGATCGCATTGACGACACCGCCGCCGTAGCAGAAACCGACGGCGCCGACCTTGCCGGTGCTGTCATCGCTGTTGAGCAGGTACTCGAACCCCGCGAAGAAGTCGTTCAGGAGTTTTTCCCGGTCAACGGTGCGCTGCAATTCGCGTCCCTTGTCATCTGTGCCCGGATAACCACCGACCGACGTCAGACCGTCCGGGGCCATCGCCATGAACCCGGCCTTGCCGAGGCGGCGGGCCACGTCTTCGATATAGGGGTTCAGGCCGCGGTTCTCGTGAATAACCAGCACGGCCGGCAGCTTGCCCGTCGCGCCCGCCGGCTTCACCAGATAGGCGTTCACCTCTCCATGGCCGTTGGGCGAGGGATAGGTGATCCTCTGGGTTTCGATGGACGCATCATCAGGGTCAACCTGCTGGGCGAGCGCATAATCGGGTGACAGCTGATCCAGGAGCATGGCTGCCGTCACGCCGGCAACCGCGAACTTTGCCGCGCCGTTCAAAAATTCACGTTTCGTGATCTTGCCGTGGGCGTAATAGTCGTAAAGATCCAGCAACTCCTGGGGGAAATCCTTCGCCGTCATCCGGCGGACCGGGGTCATGTCGTTCATCACGTTGCTCCCTGAAATATTGCGAAAGTGCACGCAGTCCCACACCTCGTGCGGTGAATTTGAAGGTCGCATCATTGCTCAAGCCGTCTGCGAAGCGACCTGCAGATTCAGGTGACCTGGGTCATCTTAGTCAAGTTCCACCGGGCTCGATGGGATTTGTTGTAACGGTTTGTATCAAAGCGGACTGCGCGCCAGCCTTGCAGACACAAGCTGAGCACGGATTCAGGAAAATACCTCCCCGATCCAGCGGCTGACCGCCAGCATTCGGGCAAGACCCGCCTGATCGGCATGCTGGAGCAACCAGACCTCCCGTTGAAGGTCCGGCTTCGGTTCGCTCAATGCCTGAAGGCGGTGATCCGTATCGGCGATCATTTTCGGAATGATCGACCGGCCGATGCCCGCCGCGACTGCTTCAATCACGCCTTCAAGGTCGCTTGGACGGATGCCGGCGATACCGGTCTCGGACATTTTCAGGTGCTCGGACATCCAGCGCGCCTGCGGCAGGAAGCTCATGTTTTCATGATAGGTAATCCAGGGCAGATCGCCGGCGGGGACGCCTGCCGGTCCGTAGGCCGCGTGTTCCAGAACAGCGATCCGTTTCGCGGTGACATTGTGCCCGCCGTCGCGTGGGCGGCCCAGGCGGATCGCCATGTCGGTTTCCCGCCGTGTCAGGCTGACATTCCGGATTTCGGAGGCCAGATGCAGTTCAATTCCCGGATGGCGGTGGAAAAAGCGGCTTACCCGCGGCATCAGGATCCTGGAGTTGACCACAGGCACCGACGAGATCCGCACCATGCCCTCTTCCGCCAGCCCTGCTCCGGACAGGTCCGAAGCCAGCGCGTTGAGTGACGTCTCCAGTGTTTCGCCATAGGTAATCGCCTTGTGGCCGGCGGATGTCAGTTCCAGTGATCCGCTCGCGGATCTTTCAAGCAACTGCGTTCCGATTTCGCTTTGCAACGCTGCCAGACGCCGGGATACCGTCGTCGCATCGACGCCAAGCCGAACCGCCGCCGCTGACAATGACCCGGCACGGTAGAACGCCAGGAGGTATTTCAGATTTTCCCAGTTCATGACTGCATTATTGCAGCTCCAGTCTGCAAATTCGATTATTTACTTGCGTTTATGCAGCCTGCTAGAAAGCCATCCGACCCACCGGAAGAGTGTTCATGCTACAGGATCTAAGCGTTTGGGCAGGACTGCCGCCGACGCAACTCACCATTTGCGCCGTGATGGTGTTCATCGCCGGTCTGGTGCGCGGCTTTGCCGGTTTCGGTCTGTCCGCTGTCCTGATGGCGAGCATTGTCGTTTTCATCCCGCCAATCGAACTGATCCCGGTCTGTTTTCTCCTTGAAGCCGCCGCGAGCCTTGCGATGTTCCGCGGCGGTCTCAGAGACGCCGATATCGGGACCGCGGTCATCCTTGCGGTCTGCAGCGCGGTCGGCGTTCCCCTCGGCCTGGCGCTCACCACCAGCATTGATGTGGACCTGTCAAAGCTGATCGCGCTCCTCATCGTGCTCTCGCTGACCGTTCTTCAGCTCATGAAGATCAATATTCTCCCCGCCTCGCAGAAGGTCGCGCTCCCGGTCACGGGTGTTGCCGCGGGTATCGTCAGCGGCCTGGCCTCTGTCGGCGGGATGGTGATCGCCCTTTATGTTCTGGCCTCACCGAAGAAGGCGCGGGAAATGCGCGGTTCCCTGGTGCTTTACCTGTTTTTCGGAATGCTGACCTCGTCCGTGACGCTGTATCTTTTCGGTGTTCTGCAGGGAGAAGCGCTGGTTCGAGGTGCGATCTTCTCGCCCCTTGTCCTGGCCGGCGTCTTTGCGGGCAGCAAATTGTTCAGCCGCAGTCTCGACCAGACCTACCGGCGCGCCTGCCTCTACCTGCTTGTTGCATTCGCAAGCGCAGGGCTTGTGCGGCTCGTTGCCTTTTGAACTGTCAGCCGTAGCCGCATTTGGCTAGCCGACCTGCCCCCTGTGGCGCAGGAAGTGGTCGGCAAGCACGCAAGCCATCATGGCTTCGCCGACAGGGACTGCGCGGATGCCGACACAAGGGTCGTGCCGGCCCTTGGTCATGACATCGACTTCCTCTCCCTGCCGTGTGATCGACTTGCGCTCCGTCAGGATGGAAGAGGTCGGCTTGACAGCGAAGCGCACAACCAGCGGATCACCGTTTGATATGCCCCCCAAAACGCCGCCCGAATTGTTGGTCAGGAAGACGGGGCTGCCGACATCGTCGATGCGGATCTCATCGGCATTTTCCTCGCCCGTGAGGCTGGCGGCCTCGAACCCGTTGCCGATCTCGACACCTTTCACGGCGTTGATCGACATCATCGCTGCCGCGAGGTCGGTATCGAGCTTGCCGTAGATCGGCGCACCCCAGCCGGCAGGCACACCTTCCGCGACAACCTCGATCACGGCGCCGACCGACGACCCGGCCTTGCGCACACCATCCAGGTAGTCCGCCCAGCGCACGGCGGCTTCCGCGTCTGGCGAAAAGAACGGATTGTTGTCGACTTCAGCCCAGTTCCAGTTGCCCCGGTCGATCTTCTCTTCTCCGACCTGTACCAGCGCTGCGCGAACCGTGACGCCCTGAAGAACCTTGCGGGCAACGGCGCCGGCGGCAACACGCATGGCGGTTTCGCGGGCGGACGAGCGCCCGCCGCCGCGATAGTCCCGGATCCCGTATTTTGCATCATAGGTGAAGTCTGCATGGCCGGGCCGGAAGCGGTCCTTGATCTCCGAATAGTCCTTCGAACGCTGGTCGGTGTTTTGAACCAGCAGCGAAATCGGTGTTCCCGTTGTTTTCTGGACACCATCCTCGTCGGCCATCACGCCGGACAGGATCTTCACCTCGTCCGCCTCGCGCCGCTGCGTGGTGAAGCGGGACTGTCCGGGCTTGCGTTTTTCCATGTAGCCCTGGATATCGGCTTCGTTCAGCGGGATCAGCGGCGGGCATCCGTCAATGACGCAGCCGATCGCCGGACCGTGGCTTTCACCCCAGGTCGTAACGCGAAACAAGTGACCAAAACTGTTATGCGACATGAACTCTTCCGGATCTTCAGCGAACAAACATCAGGCGCGAGCGATAAGGCAAAGCGGCGGGAAGCTCAAGCCCCGGCGGTCATTTGCCGCCTGGCGGATAAATTGTACCCAAGACCCAAGATCAACCAATTGTGAAGCTATTTTCAGTCCGTCATTAAGTAAATCTTAGACTTTTCCCTGAGCACAGGTCGAATATAGAGGATTTTCATTTTCAGAATTACTGCAACAAACTGCATTTAACCTATAAATTTTTGCCAAACTTTAAGGCTCAAGCCCTATCACTATACGCGAGGAATGTGGTTTTGGGGCACAAAAGTGCATATTCGTGGTTGGCTTACAGGTCTGATCGTCTTCTTGCTGGCGCCGTGCCTGCTGTTTGCTTCCCTGTGGTTCAACAGCAAATTCGAAGACGTCGGGTCGATTGATCGCAGTCTGGGCGGCCTGAACCTCATCCAGGCGCTCGGACCGCTCATGCAGGAAAAGGCGCTGACCGGGGAGGTCAGTCAGCCAACGGAAGTGCTCATGCGACAGCTCGCATCGTTTGACACTGCCCCGCAAGAGGCGAGCCTCGTATCCGAATTCGCAGCATTCCTGCATGAACCCGATGTGCCGGGCGCGCTGCGCAAGGCCCGGTCGGTCGCTGCACTGATTGCGCATCAGTCGAACCTGAGCTCTGCATCGACCTATGAAACCGCCGAACTGCCGCACCTCATCAGCCACACGCTTCTGACCGTGGTCATCGAAACGTCGGTGATGGTTCAGAACGGCAGGATGCTCTCGGCCAAGGATGCCATCAACACCTGGG
>JBCBUA010000051.1:0-23378 GCA_039818365.1 Pseudomonadota bacterium | reverse complement strand
CGGACCTGGCGAACGTCCCGGCTGTCAACCTGGTTCAGATCGGCATTGGCGGCTGGCAGGTGCCGCGCGAGGGGGTCGAGATTGCCCGAGAGCGCAACACAAACATTTTCACCATGCGCGACGTGGAAGAACTCGGGCTTGCCGAGACAGCCGCGCGTGCGCTGGAACTCGCCTGGCAGGACGCGGATGCTGTCTATATCTCTTTCGATATCGACAGTGTCGATTGCGGCTTCGTTCCCGGCACCGGTTGGCCGGAACCGGGCGGCTTCCTGCCCCGAGAAGCGCTTGAACTTGTCTCGCTGGTCGCCAAGGAAGGCATCTGCGGGCTTGAAGTGGTCGAGGTTTCACCGCCTTACGATTGTTCCGACATCACGGCATTGCTGGCAACACGGGTCATCGTCGACGTCCTCGGCACGCTTGTTTCCCACGGCAAGATGGGGGCGCACAAGTCGATCATCGACAAACCGGTCTCGATCCCGGCCGGTCCGGATGTGGAGTAAGCAGATGCCGCATGATCATCATCACTCCCATCCCCATGGTCACCATCATCACGAACACGAACATCATCACCACCACCATGGCCACAATCACGCGGGCGCGGATCACCTCCACTCCCATGTCCATGGCGCGTCCGATTCCGAACGGGCCGACGAGTTGCAGGCTCTTGCGACCAGCTTCATCGATGGCTTTCGATCCGCAGACGACAAGACGAGCTATCTGAGACTGGCAGGCGTCCCGTTCCATCAGGCGGGTTCTGACGGTCTTATTCAGCATCTGGTCGATGCGAAGATTGTTTCCAACTGGCAGATCGGCACGGCCTCCCCTGCATTCGCATCGCGTGAACTCGTTTACATGCCGTTTCCGGGCTCCATGGTTGCAGAACGTGAAACCATGACCTTCACCTATGTCTCGCTGACAGAGCGTCTCGACATGGACCTTATCGAAATCCTCACGAACAGACTGAAAACAGGAGACATCGCAGAATGAAGCACCTGATCACCACCGCAGCTCTGACCGCCCTTGCATCCCCTGCCCTGGCGCATCCGGGTGACCACCACGACGTCTCGGGCTGGTCCGAAGCCGTTCAGCATCTTCTGAGTTCTCCTTTTCACCTTGCGCTGGTCGCCGGTGCAATTGTGCTTGGGTTCGGCCTCCTGAGGGTGCGCGCTGCCAAGCGCCAAGCCGGAAAACGCTGACGATAACTGATTCCGGGTGGATAACCCTGTTCCACCCGGGATAGCATGGCGTCCTGTCAAAAAGCCGATGGACAAGAGCGCGCCTGTCGTGCTCATTCCTTGGGATCATCCGCCAGTCGCGTGATTTGAAACCGGGAACGACATGGGCTTTACGCAGGTTATCCGAAACGGGCTGTCGGCAACCGCACTTGTTGTTGCCGTGAGTTGCTTCGGCGCTTCCCTGACGCCGTCCCTTATGCCGCGGGACCCTCTGATACAGGCAGCGCTCGCGGCCGTCGCGGCAAGCCTCGGTTATGAAATAGCCATGCTGGTCCGCGCGCTTTGGCGATACATGGAAATTCCCGACATCAAGGGCCGGTTCCTGTGGGTCTGGTGGGCAACTTCCCTCCTCATGAGCACCGGCATCCTGGTTTATTCCCTGTCAAAGGCCGCGTCCTGGCAGAATGCCACCCGCGCCGCCGTCGACCTGCCTCCGCTCGACACCGCTGCACCCTTTTTCATATTTGCCGTTGGTGGGCTGGTGTTTCTTGGGTTGTGGGCGGGTTTCAGGCTGGCAGGCATGCTCAGACGGTTCGTGGCCCGTCAGCTTGACCGGGTCGTGCCGCAGAAGATCGGTGTCGTGCTCTCCATCGGCCTGGTCGGCTGGGTCTTCTGGGCGCTGATCGACGGCGCGCTGGTGCGCTCCACCTTTCGGGCGGCAGATGCCTCTTTCGAAGCGGCCGAC
Organism: Pseudomonadota bacterium; assembly: GCA_039818365.1. Lineage (GTDB taxonomy): Bacteria > Pseudomonadota > Alphaproteobacteria > Rhizobiales > Stappiaceae > Roseibium. The sequence continues at coordinate 21,458 of JBCBUA010000051.1, read as the reverse complement.
GTGCTGATTGAACCGAACATCGCACAGCCACAGGACCCCGCAAAAACCGGAAGTCCTGCCTCTCTGGTCAGGTGGGACGAGATGGGGCGCTGGGGACGCCATTTCGTTGCATCAGCTCCGAGTGTTGAAGACATCTCCGAATTTCAGGACGGAACGGTCATGGAGCCTGTCCGCGTCTATGTCGGGCGCAGATCGGCCGATACCGCGGAGGCGCGCGCTGCCCTGGCCCTGGAAGAGCTGATCCGCGTCGGCGGGTTCGAACGATCCGTGCTTGTCGTGATGGTTCCTGTCGGCACCGGGTGGATGGACCCCGGAGCACATGACACGCTTGATTTCATGCTTGCCGGCGATGTTGCGACCGTCTCCGTGCAATATTCCTATCTGACCAGCATGCTCGCCCTCGTCGCGCACCCGGATTACGGGGTTGCACAGTCCCGGGCCTTGTTCGACACGATCTACGACTACTGGACAGAACTGCCGAAAGACAGCCGGCCCCAATTCTACGTCCACGGCCTCAGCCAGGGCGCGTTCAACTCCCAGGCGACGCTTCCCCTCTTCGACATGCTGGGAGACCCGATTCAGGGGGCGATGTGGGCCGGGTCCCCCTTCTTTTCCAGGTACTGGACAGAGGTGCGCGATCAGCGGAACGAAGGCAGCCCGGCGTGGCGGCCGGCATTCGGCAATGGCTCGCTCGTGCGCGTCATGGATCAATATGGCGGCCTTGACGGAAACTACAGAGAATGGGGACCGATCCGGGCCGTCTTTCTGAATTACGGCAGCGATCCGATCGTCAATTTCACCTTTGACAGCGCGGTGCGTCCTCCGGCATGGCTCAATCAGCCGCGCGCACCTGATGTGTCCGAGAGGCTGTCGTGGTTCCCGGTGGTGACGATGCTTCAACTGGCGCTGGATTCCATGTTCGCGCTCGACGTGCCGAGGTTCGGGCACTACTACGTCGCGCCGGACTATATCGATGCTTGGGCTGCGGTTGTCGAGCCGGAAGGATGGTCGAAGGACCGCGCCGATCAGTTGAAGGAGATCTTTTCCCGGCGCGATCCGGCGTTCTGACTTCAGGTCTTTTCCAGGAGTGCGCCGAGTTCGCGCTTGAAGACATCCTTGGCCGGCTCTGCCGCCTTGATAATGTCTTCGATCTTGAAGAAATCCATCGTCTTGAATTTGCCGATGGGAGGCTCGATCAGAAGATCCGGCCGCGAGCAAGCCAGCTTGGCCGCGACCAGCGAATGCAGCGTGATGGAAAACGACCCGATCCACGTGTCGAGGCCGCTCGGAAGGCCGCTCTTGTCGGAATAGTCGCTGCCCGTGACGTCGATGCCCACGGTCAGGAGGCTCTGATCGTGAAACACGTCAAAGGGCGTCGGATTGACAAATCCGCCATCGATCAGCACGCGGCCCTTCAGTTCAACCGGTGTCAACAGCATCGGCAGGGCGGACGACGCGGCGATCGCCGGGAGCAACTGGCCATCCTCCAGCACGACCTGGGACTGCGTATAGAAATCCGTTGCAATGATCTTGAGCGGAATATCCAGTTCATAGAAGGTCTCGGCCATGGTGTTGGGAAAGACCGTCTCGAACAGGATGATCGGATCTATTATTGCGGGACGTACCACATTGAACAGCGACGACCATGTGCGGCCGTCCTTCAGGAAGAGTTTTTGAAACAGCTGGGTTTTCTTCGTGAACAGCTCGACCGCAAATTCCCTGATTTCAACGCCGCTCATACCACCGGCATAGAGCCCGCCAAGGATCGAGCCCATCGAAGTACCCGCCATTTCCGCGGGCTTTACGCCCAGTTCATCGAGGCCTTCGAGGATCGGGATATGGGCGAACGCCTTCGCAGCTCCGCCTCCCAGTGCAAGCGCAAACCGGTCTGATGACTTCTTTTCGGCTCCGCTATCGGAGCTGTCTGTTGTGGCCTTAGCGTGTGTCATGGTCTGAAGCGTTGTTCCTCCGGCAGCAATCGCTCCCAGCATGAGTTCGCGTCTTTGTATCATCGCTTGTCCTTCGCCGGGCAAGAGCTGCCGGATAAGTGTTTTCAGCATGGTGTGGATCTGCCGAGATGCCACGCGCACTCAAAAGGTAGCCATCGGGCATCTGGAATGCCAGCCGATATCGCTTAAACCGGCCTTGCAACGGGACCGGACTTCGCAACAATGCCGTCATGGCCTGACCGTTTGTGTCAGCCCATCCGGCTTGAACATCTAGTGGAACAGGACAGTGTCTTGAAAATTGCAGCCATTGAAACCCTGCGTCTTGAAGAACATCCCAACCTGTTATGGGTGCGATTGCACACCTCGGACGGATTGACCGGACTTGGTGAAACCTATTTCGGTGCCGGCCCGAGCGAAGCGGATGTTCATGACCGGATCGCTCCGATCCTGCTGGGGCAGGATGCGCGCCGGATCGAGTTTTTGAACATGAAGATGCAGCCTTATGTCGGCTTCACAGGAACCGGCGCCGAGACCCGGGCCGTCGCCGCCGTGGACGTCGCGCTTTGGGACCTCGCCGCAAAGTCCGCGGACAAGCCGCTTGTCGACTTCCTGGGTGGACGAACGCGTGAGCGGATCGCGGTCTACAATACGTGCGCCGGTCCGGCCTATGTTTCCAAGACCGCTGCGGTCAGACCGGAAAACTTCGGCACGGACGAAGGTTCCGGTGCAGGTGTGCTCCATGACGACCTCAACGGTTTCCTGAACCATCCCGAAGACGTCGCCGCCTCCCTCATGGAGATGGGCATTTTTTCCATGAAGATCTGGCCGTTCGATCTCGCTGAAGGCGCAGCGGACGGCATCGACATTTCACTGACAGATCTCAAGAAGGGCCTGGAGCCGTTTGAACGGATCCGCAAGGCGCATGGCGACAGGATGCGGCTGAAAGCCGAGCTGCATGGTCTTTGGAGCCTCAACGCCGCCAGGAAAATCGCATATGGCCTGGAACCTTTGGATATCGACTGGATCGAGGATCCGGTTTGGATGGACCGCACGGATGATATACGGAAACTGACGGAGATCTCGCCGGTGCCCTTTGCCGGCGGGGAAACGCTCGCCAGCCTCGGCCAGTTCAAGGCGCTGATCGATGACGGGGAGATTGCAACCCCGATTGTCGACGTCACCTGGGCCGGTGGCGTTACCATTGCCCGGAAGATCGCGGCTCTTGCAGAGGCGCGTGCGCGTCCGGTCGCGTTCCACGATTGCTCGGGGCCGGTCACTCTCGCGGTCTCGACGCATCTGGCGCTCGGTCTCAGAAACGTCAGGGAACAGGAAATTGCCCGGGGCTTTTACTACAATTGGTATCAGGACATGGTCGACGATCTGCCGCCGGTCGAAAACGGCATGATCTCGGTGAACGGGAAACCGGGCCTGGGAATGGATCTGCAGCCCGGTCTGTTTACACGCGACGACGCGATCCACCGGGTTTCCAGATTGGACTGATCAATAAGGAAACGGGCCGGATCTTCAGATCCGGCCCGCTCAAAGTCAGCTTACTCGGGAAGCTTGTCGTCGATGCCCTGGACGTACCAGTTCATGCCGAGAATGGCACCGTCATCAAGCCTCACGCCGTCTTCAGCCGCAACCGAACCGTCCTGCTTGGTGATCGGTCCGGTGAAAGGTTCCCAGCCATCCTTGATTTTGGCTTCCGTTGCCTGCGCCATTTCAACGACATCAGCCGGCAGGTTGGTATAGGGCGCCATCACGACGTGGCCTTCAGCCAGCCCTTCCCAGGAGCTGTGAGTGTGCCAGTTGCCGTCGAGGACTTCCTGCACCCGCTCAATGTAATACGGAGCCCAGTCATCGATGATCGCCGTGTACTGTGCATCCTTGGCGAAGTTGATCATGTCGGACGCCTGGCCGAAACCGTGCACGCCGCGCTCCTGCGCGACCTGAAGCGGTGCGGTGGAGTCGGTGTGCTGCGTGATGATGTCCGCGCCCTGATCGATCAGGGCCTTGGCGGCATCCGCCTCCTTACCCGGGTCGAACCAGGTGTTCACCCAGACAACCTTGACCTTGAAGTCCGGATTGACGGACTGCGCGCCAAGCAGGAAGGCATTGATGCCGGCGACCACTTCCGGAATCGGGAAGGATGCGATGTAACCAGCGGTTCCGGTCTTGGACTGTTTGGCGGCAATCTGACCGATAATGTAGCGGCCCTGGTGGAACTTGGAATTATAGGTGGCAACGTTGTCTGCCGTCTTGTAGCCGGTGGCGTGCTCGAATTTCACGTCGGGAAACTTCTTCGCAACCTTGATCGTCGGGTTCATGTATCCGAAGGAGGTGGTGAAGATGACGTTGCAGCCTTCACGGGCGAACCGCTCGATCGCGCGTTCTGCATCGGGTCCTTCCGGCACGCTTTCAAGGTAGGCTGTTTCGACCTTGTCGCCGAACTTTTCTTCCACTGCAAGACGTCCCTGATCGTGCTGGTAGGTCCAGCCGAAGTCGCCGACCGGACCGACATAGACGAAACAGGCTTTTACGTCGGCCGCGTTGGCGGCGGTTCCAAGCGCTGCAAGCGCGAAAGCCGCGACCGTGGTTTTCAAAAGAGATTTCATACGAGTAGTCCCCTCTTGTTTGATCTCTTGTCTTTGCGATCTTCTGTTGGGCCCGGGCCGTGATCGCATTCAGGCCAGGGCCGTTGCTTTGTCCGGCCGGTTTAACGGTCGGGTACGAACGGTTTCCCCAGACATGCCGGAGTGTTCACCAAAGTCAATCTGCGATTTGCCGATATCAGGACGAGAACCAGAATAGTTGCCAGATATGGCAGGCTGGACAGCAGCTGCGACGGAATATCGAACTCCAATGCCTGCGCATGCAGGTTCAGGACGCTGACCGCGCCGAACAGATACGCGCCAATGACGACACGAAGCGGTAGCCAGGAGGCGAAGACAACCAGCGCAAGGGCGATCCAGCCGCGCCCTGCGGTCATGTTTTCCACCCACTGCGGCGTATAGGCCAGCGACAGGTACGCCCCCGCCAATCCCGCACAGGCACCACCGAACAGGATGGCCGCGAAGCGGACCCTTACCACCGAATAGCCGAGGGCATGCGCGGAGCCGTGATTGTCGCCCACCGCGCGCAGGACGAGCCCGATCCGGGTCCGGAACAGACCATAGGCGACGACGGCGACGAGAACGAAACTCAGATAGACCAGCGCGTCTTGCTGGAAAAACACTGGGCCGACGAACGGAATTTCCGACAAAACGGGGATGTAGAGTTGCGGAAGGTCAAGACCGGGCACCCCGATAAAGGCTTCCCCGATCATTCCGGAAAGACCGATACCCAGGATCGTCAGCGCCAGCCCGGTCGCGACCTGGTTTGCCACCAGAAACAGAACCAGCACCGCAAAAAGCGCGGACATGGCCATGCCGGCGGCAATGGCCGCGATGACACCGAGCGACCCGGATCCGGTCTGATTGGCAACGGCAAATCCGATCACCGCGCCCATGATCATCATGCCTTCCACGCCGAGGTTGAGAACGCCGGAGCGTTCCACGACGAGTTCGCCGACAGCGGCGATCAGGAGTGGGGTTGCGGCCGTGATGACCGTCAGGAGTACGGCTTCAAACATGGGAGGCCTCCCCGGATGTGGACCGCTTCGAGACCATGCGTATCCGGTAAAGGATCAATGTATCGCAGGCGAGAACGAAGAAGAGCAGCAGGCCCTGGATCACGCTTGCAATCTCATTGGAAACGCCCATTGCGGACTGGACGCCCTCTCCGCCGATATAGGACAGGGCGAGCACGAAGCCGGCGATGATGATGCCGATCGGGTTGAGCCGCCCGAGAAAGGCGACGATGATCGCGGTGAAGCCGTAACCCGGCGAGATCGACGGAAGAAGCTGGTTCAGCGCCCCCGAGACCTCCATCGTGCCGGCGAGACCGGCCAATGCACCGGCGAGCGCAAAGGAGAACAGGGTCAGTCCCTTGGCGGAGAAACCGGCGAAACTGCCCGCGCGCGGGCTTTCACCCATGACCCTGATCTCGAAGCCTTTCAGGGTCTTTGCGAGCACCACCGCCAGGATGACCGCGATACCGATCGTGATTGGCGCGGCAAGGCTCATCATGCCGCCGAAGACCTCGGGCAAGGTTGCCGCGTCCGAGAAGATACGGGACTCCGGAAAATTGTAGCCCCCCGGGTCGCGCCAGGGCCCGCGCACGAGATAGTCCAGAAGCAGCCCGGCGACATAGACCAGCATCAGGCTGGTCAGGATCTCGTTGGTGTTGAAGCGGGTCTTTAGCAAGGCCGGTATCAGTGCCCAAAGCGCTCCGCCGATCGCGCCGAAGAGCAACATCAGCGGCAGGGTCGCGGCGTTTTCGAAGCCCGGAAACAGCACCGGCAGCGCGGAACCGAACAATGCGCCGACAACAAACTGCCCTTCAGCGCCAATGTTCCAGTTATTCGACAGGTAACACACGGCGAGGCCGCACCCGATCAGGATCAAGGGCGTCGCCTTGTCGATCGTTGCTTCCAGGGACCATTGCTGCGTCAGGGGTTCGATAAAGAATTTATATAATCCTACCAGCGGATTATGCCCGGTTATTGAGAAAATGATTGCAGCTGAAAGGGCCGTTAGGGAAACCGCGATCAACGGGGACAGCAGCGCCATTGCCTGGCTGTGTTCTTTTCTTTTGACAAGTTCGACACGCATCAGGCCACCTCTCCCTGCGTTTCGGCGCCGCCTGCCATCAGGAGGCCGACGCGCTCGCGCGTCATCTGCGCAGCCGGCTCGGCTTCAGACAGGAAGCCGCGGGAAATGACGGCGATCCGGTCGGCAATTTCAAAGATTTCATCGAGGTCCTGACTGATGACGAGAACGGCAGACCCCGATCTTGCCAGATCGATCAGCGCCTGGCGGATCAGGGCAGCCGCGCCGGCATCGACACCCCATGTGGGCTGGTTGACCACCAGTATGCCCGGTTCGCGGTCCAGTTCCCTGCCAACGACAAATTTCTGGAGGTTGCCGCCCGACAGAGACCTGGCTTCCGGATCGTCGTGCGACATGCGTACGTCAAAGGCCTTCTTGATCCGCTGCTCCAGATTGCTCGCCTCCGCATTCGACACAAAACCGCCGCCAACGAGCTTGTCCCCGGTGCTGTGTCGCGTCAGGACGATGTTTTGCGAGAGCTTCATGCCGGGCACCGCTCCGTGACCAAGTCGCTCCTCGGGAACGAAGGCTGCGTTCTTCTTGCGCCGCCAGGTGATGCTCCTGGTGCCGCATGGCGTCCCGTCAAGGAGCACCATGTCCGCCGAAACGCGCATTTCACCGGAAACGGCATCGAAGAGTTCGCCCTGTCCGTTGCCGGCGACCCCGGCGATGGCGACAACTTCTCCGGCCTTCAGATCGAGGGATATTCCGTTGAGGGCCGTCGCGAAAGGCGTTGCGGCCGGCGCACTCAGCCTTTGCAGCGTCAAACGCGTCTGTCCGACCTGGGCGTCTGCGTCACCGGAACTGACGGACGCGACATCGGCGCCCACCATCATGCTGGCAAGGGAGGCCGCCGTTTCCCTGGTCGGATCGCATTCACGCACCACTTTGCCATGGCGCAGGATGGTCGCGTGATGGCAGATCCGTTTCACTTCCTCAAGGCGGTGGCTGATGTAAAGAACAGCGCATCCCTCGTTCGCCAGGCGTTGCAGCGTGACAAAAAGCTGGTCCGCTTCCTGCGGCGTCAGAACAGAGGTCGGTTCATCCATGATGATCAGCTGAGGTTCCTGCAGGAGGCAGCGGACGATTTCGATGCGTTGACGAATGCCGACGGGGAGATCGGCAACAATATCGCCAGGGCTCAACGGCAGTCCGTAGTCTCTTGAGACGGTTTCGATCCGCCTGGCCAGATCCTGCATATTGCCCGGATTGGGCAGCGCCAGTGCAATGTTTTCAACGACAGTCAGGGCTTCAAACAGCGAGAAATGCTGGAACACCATGCCAATGCCGAGTTCTCTTGCGGCTGCAGGGTTGTTGATGGAGACCGGTTGCCCATTCCACGAAATTTCGCCGCCATCGGGGTCGAGAGACCCGTAGAACATTTTGACCAGCGTGGATTTTCCAGCGCCGTTTTCCCCCAGAAGCGCGTGAATTTCGCCTTTGTTGAGAACGAGATCGACCCGGTCGTTTGCCAGAATATCGCCAAAACGCTTGGTCAACCCGCTGGCGTTCAGAAGCGTTTCCCTGTCGGATCTTTGTGTCGGCAAACCACCACCGCTATCCGGACTGCCTGTTTCTGCCACGTTGTCCCCCACCTGCGTGCTGCCTTATTGACCATGTGTCCTGGTGTGTGCAAGGCCCGGTCCAATTGTTTCCTGTTTTTGCCCGGCCTCGGTCCGCTCCAGAAAGTCCACTGCTATGCCGGCGGCAATGGCAGCGGGAAGCTTTGACCTTATTGTCGTTTTTCCAACTGGACAGATCATTTGCGCGATCAGGAGATCGCTCAATCCCCTGTTTTTCAATCGCTTGACGAACCTGGCCCGCTTCGTTTTCGAGCCGATCACGCCGCAATAGCCAAACCGTTGCATCAGCAAGGCCCGTGCCATGATTTCCTCGTCCAGCGCATGAGAATGGGTCATTGCGAGCACGAAGGCCCCGGAGGGCACGTCATCGAGCAATGAAACCGGATTTTCGTGCGCCACTTTCGTGACGTTGGCCGGCACGGCGCCGGGAAACTGGTCGGGCCGGCTGTCAATCCAGGTAATGGAAAACGGAAGCGGGGCAAGCGAGAGAACGAGTGCCTTGCCGACATGTCCGGCCCCGAACAAGGCAATTGGTGTCCTGGCTTCCCCGAACCGTTCCACGATCCTTGCGCCCGTTGTTTCGGCGTCCTTGAGAAGCTCGAAGGGGTGCCGGGCGGTCTGTTCGAGGAGACGGCGCGGCCCGACGCTGCCGTCACGAAGTTCGGCGCTGGTGGAAAAGACTGTTGCGCCATTCTCATGCTGCGCCAGAAGATCGGCAGTTTCGGCGTACCGGGCCGTCAGCACCTCGATCGAAACTTTGGCGCGACCACCGCAGCATTGTCCAAGGTCCGGGCCAAGGGCCACTGTCTGCATGTCAAGGACCGCAACCCGGTCACCGGCAAGTTTCGCCGCCTTGCGGATGATCTCCAGTTCCAGCGTGCCGCCGCCGATCGTTCCGAAAAAGGAGGCGTCCGGCCGCACCACCATGCGTGCGCCTTCCTCCCGCGGAGCGGAGCCGTCCACTTCAACGACCGTCACAAGGGCGCAGGATCCACATGTCTTCAGGCTGTCGGAAATGTGTGCCCAAACCTTCATGCGCCCGCCTTTCTGCGGCGCATGTCCTGCACGGCGCGCATGATGGCTTCCGGTGTTGCCGGCGCATCGAGGTTCGGTGCTTCGAACGGGGCGAGGCTCGCGATCGCGTCGTTGATCGCGCAGAAAACGGAGTTCGCGAGCATCACGGGAGGTTCGCCGACCGCCTTGGATCGGTAGACCGTGTCCTGAGGGTTGCCCGTGCTTTCATAGAGCTGCACGTCGAAGTGGTCCGGTATGTCGGACGCCGTCGGGATCTTGTAGGTGGACGGTGCATGGGTTCTCAGCCGCCCCTCTTCATCCCAGACGAGTTCCTCCGTCGTGAGCCAGCCCATGCCCTGAACGAACCCGCCTTCGATCTGTCCAAGATCGATGGCCGGGTTCAACGAATGACCGACATCGTGGAGAATGTCGACACGATCAACAATCATCTCGCCGGTCATCGTGTCGATGGTCACTTCCGAACAGGCACCGCCAAAGGCAAAATAGTAAAATGGCCGGCCGGAAACGGTTTCCCGATCCCAGGTGATGCCCGGGGTTGCATAGAACCCGGCGTGGGACATCTGGATACGCCCGACATAGCCCTGCTTCGCGACCTCTGCGAGCGTGTAGCTCCTATCGCCCACGAGGACCTTGTTGTCGCTGAAGAACACCATGTCCGGGCCGCATTGATGCGTTTCGCACAACATGGAAGTCAGGCGGGACTTGATCTCCCGGGCGGCCAGTTTTGCCGCCATGGCATTGAGGTCCGTGCCCGAGGATGCTGCGGTCGGGCCGGTATTCGGCACCTTGGAGGTGTTGGTCGCCGTAATCACGACCTTTTCCATCGTCACACCGAATTCCTCGGCGACAACCTGCGCGACCTTCTGGTAGAGCCCCTGCCCCATCTCCGTGCCGCCGTGGTTCAGATGGATCGAACCGTCCGTGTAAAGGTGGACCAGTGCCCCGGCCTGGTTGAGATGCTTGAGCGTGAAGGAGATGCCGAATTTGACCGGCGTCAGGGCCAGCCCTTTTTTCAGAACCGCATTGTTTTCATTGAACGCGGTAACCTCTTCCCGCCTGATCCAGTATTCGCTTCGTGCCTCAAGCGTCGAGATGAGATCATGCATGACCTCGAACTCTTCAACCGGCATTCCGTAAGGCGTAACGTTGCGCTCGCCGTCGTAAAAATTCAGTTTGCGGACCGTCAGAGGGTCCTTGCCGAGGCTGATCGCGATCGCGTCGATCAGTCTCTCGGCGGCGAGCATTCCCTGGGGTCCACCAAAGCCCCGGAATGCCGTGTTCGAGCAGGTATCGGTTCTGAGGCGGCGCGAGCGGATCGACGCGTCGGGGTAGAAGTAGCTGGAATCGGCATGGAACATGGTGCGGTCGTTCACACCAAGCGACAGGTCGGCGGAATATCCACAGCGGGCCAGGAACTCCAGGTCGACGGCCCGGATCAGGCCTGAGTCATCATGACCGACCTTCCAGTTCACCTTGAAGTCGTGGCGCTTGCCGGTCATGATCATGTCGTCGTCGCGGTCAAGGCGGACCTTGCAGGTCTTCCCGGTTTTCCGCGCGGCGAGCGCTGCCAGCGCCGCCCATTGGTTCGCCTGCGATTCCTTCCCGCCGAAACCGCCACCCATCCGGCGCACTTCCGCCGTGACAGTCGCGTCCGGAACGCCCAAGACCTTGGCCACCGTATGCTGGACCTCGGTCGGATGCTGCGTCGACGACAGGACCAGCATCCCATGATCTTCCTGCGGGGTGGCCATGGCGACCTGCCCTTCCAGGTAGAAATGCTCCTGACCGCCTATATTCATCGACCCGGACAGAATGTTCTTTGAGGCCTGCAGACCGGTTTCCGGAGATCCTCTTCTGAACTGATAGTCCGGCAGGACGGTCGTATCGGCGGCAACGGCATCATCCGGGGTCAGGATCGGCGTGATCGGGGCAATGTCGATTTTCCCCTTGAGAGCTGCCTTGCGCGCTATGTCCCGCGTTTCCGCGATGACGGCGAACGCGACCTGACCAAAAAAGAGGATTTCGTCTTCGGCAAGAACCGGATCGTCGCCGAAGGCCGACGAGCAGTCATTCGTTCCGGGGATATCCGCAAACGTCAGCACGTCAACGACACCGGGCGTGGCGCGAACATCGGCAAGGTCGAGCGAAATCAGCTTTCCCCTGACGGCGTGGCGGGCCCAGCCGGGGGCGACATGCAGAGTACCGGATGGTTCGATGGCGTCGTCGATATAGGTGGCCGTTCCCGAGACATGCTTTTCGGCACTGTCATGCGGCAGCGCCTTTCGGACGTTCTTGAGGGCAAGCGGTTCAGGCTTTCGCTCAGGCTGCACGGTCACTGTCAGCCCCCCTTCTTGATGAAATCCGAATGTCTCCGGGAGCCGTTCCGCTGATCTCCATCAGGGCCTTGGCCAGCAGCGCCCGGGCCGTTTCCATCCGGTAGCCGGCGCTTGCGCGCATATCGGTCAAGGGATCAAAATCGGAAAGAAGAGCTTTCATCGCATCGCCCCAGGTCGACGGGTCGTCAAGCTCGGCTCCCGACAGCGCCTTTTCGGCGTTTGACGCGCGCATTGGTGTACCCGCCATGCCGCCATAGGCGATCCGGGAGGCGACGATAAGGCCCTCTTCCACGGTAAAGCGGAAAGCGCCCATGACAGACGAAATATCCTGGTCGAACCTCTTGGATATCTTGTAGCAGCGGAATGCCTGGTTGGCCGAAAGACGGGGCACGAAGAGACCCGTGACGAATTCGCCGGGTTTGCGATCCTGCCTGCCGTACTGAAGGAAAAAATCCTCAAGCGCGATGGCACGCGAGCCTTCAGCCGATTGCAGCTCAAGTGTGCTGCCGAGCGCGATCAGGGCCGGCGGCGTGTCACCGATCGGAGATCCGTTTGCAATGTTGCCGCCCACGGTGCCCGACGCGCGCACCTGTTTCGAGCCGATCCGTCTCCAGAGTTCGCCAAGGTCCTGGGAAATGCCCGTGACGGCGCGTTCCGTCGCGGTGTAGGTCGCCGTTGATCCGATCAGAACGCCCGAGGGGCTGTCTTCGACGCGATCGAGACCTTCGATGCGCCCGAGCCAGATCATTTTCGGCAATTCACGAAGATGCTTTGTGATCCACAAGCCGACATCCGTCCCGCCGGCGATCAGCGTTGCGTCCGGGTGCTGGCCGTAAAGCGCGGCCAGGCCGTCCAGCGAGGACGGTGCGGAAAAGAAGCCGTCACCGTCTCCAATGAAGATGTCGCGGCTATCCGCCAGATACTGCAGTTGTTCTCGTGTTTCATTCGCACGCCAGGTGAAGGCATCATCCGTCGCCTCAAAGCACGTCTCCAGCGCAGCGTCGACAATCGGGCGATACCCCGTGCACCTGCACAGGTTGCCTGCCAGCCAGTCCGTGACGGTTTTTCGCGTCCTGGACACATCCTCCGCGTGATAGAGCGTGAAAAGCGACATGATGAAACCGGGCGTGCAGAAGCCGCATTGCGATCCATGCAGATCCACCATGGCCTGTTGGACCGGATGCAGCCGGTCGTCCTGAACCAGGTCCTCGACCGTTACCAGTTCCGCGCCGTCGATCATGCCGAGCAGCAGGATGCAACTGTTCACCGGCTGGTAGACCAGCTTGCCCTTCACGAGGCGGCCAAGCGCCACCGTACAGGCTCCGCAGTCGCCCTCACCGCACCCTTCCTTGGTGCCGGTTTGCCCCTGGCGAAGCCGCAGAAAGTCGAGAAGGGTTTCTGTCGGCCCCACATTGTCCAGTTCGACAATTTCGCCGCGCCTGAGGAAGCGGATCGTATCGCGCATCTGTCAGCTCCCCCTGTAGGTCGAATAGCCGAAAGGGGAAAGCAGCAGCGGGACGTGATAGTGGCCGTCGATCTCCGCGATGCCGAAGCGAATGGGAATGATGTCGAGAAACAGCGGATCGGGAAGATCCTGTCCGGTTGATTTCAGATAGTCGCCCGCGTGAAACCTCAGTTCGTAGGTTCCCGTCCCGAACGCATCCCCGTCCAGGATCGGACCATCCACACGTCCGTCCGAATTCGTGACATGAGACGAGATCAAGACCGGCGTTTCTTCGCTGCGCCACAGGTCTATCCTGAGCCCGCGTGCGGGCTTTCCCAATGCCGTGTCGAGTACATGCGTCGTCAAGCGACCCATCAACATTCTCCCTCACGTGACGAAACGCCACAAAACCTTGGCAAAAAATGTGCCTCAAAAAAACGTGGAACCAAAGCGCTCATTTGAGACCTTTATGATGCCGTTTTGGCATCAATTGAAGGAAGATTGTCCTTCATGGTCAACACTGCATGGTCAAAAAACATTCCCGGCGCAAGAGCCAGGGCACGCAGGGACGAGGTTATCACGCACAAACGGTCCGCCTGCAGCGGTGCATCAGTGAGCGGCCTGAAAACCAGCGATCCGGCAGCAAGGTCGTCCTCGCAACCAATCATCGTCTGGAATCCGATCACGTCCTCCTCGCGTGCAAGAGCCCGCATGAGACGCAGCGAATTCGCCTCCACATAGGTTCTGGACGCCCCCGGTATCCGGCTGCGGACAAGATCGAGACGCGTGCGCAGCGACAATCCTTCCGCAGGCAGGGCGACCGGATATCTCAGACAGTCATGAAGTCCGAGCGCACCCTGGTCCGCCAGCGGGTGCCTTGGCGACATCAGGGCGCCGATCACGAGTTCATGCTCGAATGCCACGGTGAGCGCCGAGTTCTCCGGTGGGTCGAACGTGAAGCCTACATCCGCCTCGGCGGCTTCCACCTTGGCTGCCGCGTCCTGCGACGAGGACACGGAGACGCTGACATGAATGCCCGGATACCGCTTTCTGAACCCGCTGATGAGCGCGGGCAAAAGTTTTTCCGAAACGCTTTCGACACTGGCGATCGCGACGGACCCGCGCCTCAGTCCCTTCAGTGCATCCAGTTCCGCGACCGTGCCTTCAAAGTCGGAGTAGGTCCGGCGGATATGGGCCAGTAGCAATTCGCCCGCCTGTGAGAGCCTTATGCGCCGCCCGACCCGGTCAAACAATTGCATTCCAAGCGCATCCTCGAGCCACAGGATCTGCCGGTTGACCGCCGAGGAGGCAACGTTCAGCTCTCTGGAAGCCGCCCGGATGGACCCCGCCTCCGCAGCCGCCATGAAATAGCGCATGGCGGGGCTGTAGAGATTTCGGGACAACTCCTGGGCCCGGCCGCTGAGCATCGCGCCTATTCCCTCTTACGGAATGAGAACGGTTGTGCCCGTTGTCTTCCTGCCTTCAAGGTCCTGGTGGGCCTGCACCGCATCGGCCAGCCGATATTCCTGGTTCACCTCGATTTTCACGATTCCCTTCTGCACGACGTCAAAGAGTTCCGCGGCCGTCTTTTCGAGCGCGGCACGCGTGGCGATATAGGTGAACAGGGTCGGACGGGTCGCGAACAGGGAGCCTTTCTGGGCAAGAAGCGCCAGATTGAAGTCTGTTATCGGTCCGGAAGACTGGCCGAAACTTGCCCACAGTCCGCGCGGCTTCAGGCAATCCAGCGAGCCCGGATAAGTGTCGTTGCCAACCGAGTCGTAGACAACGTCGCACCCTTTGCCGCCGGTGATTTCCTTCACCCGTTCAACGAAGTCTTCTGACCGGTAGTTGATCATGTGCTGGTAGCCATGCGCCTTGGCAAGCTCGATTTTCTCCGGCGAACCGGCGGTTCCGATCACGGTTGCCCCGAGATGCGCGGCCCATTGGCCGGCGATCAGTCCAACGCCGCCCGCAGCAGCGTGAAACAACAGGGTTGTGTCGGGTCCGACCTGGTATGTCTGGCGCAGCAGGTATTGGGCGGTCATTCCCTTGAGCATCATTCCGGCGGCCGTCTTGTCGTCAATGCCTTCCGGAACAACCACAAGGCTGTCTGCAGAAATGATGCGTTCCTGCGCATAGGATCCGATCGGACCGGCATAGGCCACCCGGTCGCCAGGGCTCAGATGGGTCACCCCCTCCCCGACCGACTGTACAATGCCTGCGCCTTCGTTGCCGGGAGAAAACGGTGTTCCCGCCGGAGCAGGATAAAGGCCGGAGCGAAAATATGTATCGATGAAATTCAGACCGATCGCGGTGTGCCGTATGCGCGCTTCACCCGGGCCGGGTTCTCCGACATCGACCTGTTCCCAGCGCATGACATCGGGACCACCGGTTTCGTGAACGCGGATTGCCTGAACCATATTTACCTCCGAGAGGCTTCACGCCTCGTTTATGGGTCCGTATCCCACGCACACTAGCTGCTGCAACGCGGGCGGAAAAGGCAAATCTGGTGGTTAATCAACACGATCCAGCAGTTGCTGAACTGCCGAGACGGAAAACAGGTAAATGCTCGAAACCGTGAAGACAACGGCGAGGCTCCCCTCCAGCGACATGTCGTTGATGATCGCGTAGGCGGCCAGGCCCATCCAGCCGAGCGTGACCGGAAGCGTGACGATCCGCCAGCGGCGGACCCGCACGGGATGCACGAAACGGATCGGTGCGAAAGTGAGTGCGCAGCACAGGATCACGATGGCAATGGTGAAGGCCTGAGAGGGCGACAGAACCATCAGGCCGAAAACGACCATGTTCCAGCCGGCCGGGAAACCCTTGAAGGATCCATCAGGCGTCTTCATGCCGTTGTCGGCGAAATAGAGTGCGCCTGTGAAGACGACCAAGCCTCCGCAGATCCAGTTCCACGGCTGTGACAGCATGAAGCTCCAGGACAGAGCAAATGCCGGGAGGAAAACGTAGGTTGCATAGTCGATGACGAAGTCGAGCGAGGCCCCGGACCACCGGGGAAGACGTTCGGCGATGTTGTATTTGCGCGCAAGCGGCCCATCGATACCGTCGACGAAAAAGGCCAAGCCGAGCCAGGCGAACATCTCGGCCCACTTGCCCTGAGCACCTGCCAGCAGCGCAACCAGGGCGATGGGTGCGCCGGACGCTGTCAGAACGTGAATCAGAAACAATGCGGGTTCGGGCGCTGCTTTGCCCGGGGTTACGTCCGTCACGGGATTTCCTCACACTAAATGCAGCACGGTGCCGTTTGTTCTGAAAAGCTGATGATGGGCACCGGTCTTCATCCCCGATCTGCCTTTGCCTACCGCGCCCGGGGACTAATATTGCAATCGTATGACAGTGTGAACCGAAAAAACAGCCCTTGTCGCGATTCAACGGAAAAGCATGCTCCAGTGTCAGGCGTAGATCAGCCCAACCAGAAGCGTCGCCCAGCCGATCAGACCGGCACCGATCAGTTTGGGAAAAACCTTGCTCGGGAACGTCTTTTCCAAGGCCATGATGCCCCCAAGCAATGCGATCCAGATGATATTCATCAGGCCGACCGCAAACATCACCGTCATCACGGCCCAGCAGCATCCCAGACAGATTGCGCCCTGGTAGAGGCCTTCGCGATACCCGGTCACAAGCCGGCGCTGCGCCTGATCGGCGGAGAAAGTCCAGCGCGGATTCCAGCAGCGCTGAAGGCAGGCTTGTTTTGCCGGCGTGAACTGGTAAAGGCCGGCGGCAAACAGGACAGTCGTCGTTAGAGCAAGACTGACCGGAGCCATCATGTCACTCAGCCCCCCCGCGATGGAAAGAGCCCATTGGGCGACGGTTGCGACAACGGCGTATCCGAGCCAGATCGAAAGGTAACCGAAGACAGCGGCAACGGACGGACCAAAAGGTTTTTCCGCAGGGACTCGGCCGCGTGCCAGCCAGGTGTAATAGGCCCTGATCATCGGAATGGCTGTCGGAAGCATCATCGCCATGCACATCATGGCCCACATCAGGAAAACCTTGAACAGGTCGTATCCTGTCATGCCTGGCCCCGGCATGCCGAATGTGGTGCCCGCCGGCAGGCAAATCACGGCCAGGGCAGCCCGCGCTTCGGCGGACAAGCCGCTGAATATGTTGAAGTGGTTGAAAACCCCCATGCCCGGCCCGGCTTCGGTCATGTCCATAGCCGGAACCATGTCTGCGACCATCACAAGCAGATAGCTCCAGCCAGCGAGACTGAGAGCGATGACAAGCAGCAAAACGAGCGGCCAGCCGCGCCGGTTGACGCTGGCTTCCGGCTCCGGTGAAAGATCTCTGTTCTCTGTCGTTGTTGCTGTCATCGGGTCTGTCGATCGCACCATTCCATCCGAAGAGCACGAAAATAGCCAAAAATTTCGGTGGAGCCATTGATCTTGCGCATACAGCTTGTGCTTTTTTCCGGTCCAGATTCCGGCTATCGGTGTGCCTGCGTGGTTTCGCCCCGTTGATTATGCCGGTCAAAGGCGCATGTTGATGCAGCAGAGAGTGAAACGCAGGCCAGCCCCATGTCAAAATCCGATCAGTCGAACATGCAGGATATTGTTGTTGTCGGCGGCGGCCCGTCCGGCCGAATTGCCGCAATCGGGCTGGCGCAGCTTGGTCTGTCGGTTTCGCTTGTCGCGCCGGTTTCAGCCGGGACGGACGGCCGTACGACCGCGCTCTGGCAACAGTCGATCTCCTTCCTGGAGCGCATCGGCGTTTGGGAAGACCTGTCGCAAAGCACGGCGCCTCTGGCCAAGATGCGCATGGTTGACGACACGGGTGGCTTGATCCGGGCACCTGAAGTCGTGTTCGATTCCTCTGATCTGGAGTTAAATGAGTTTGGATTCAATATTTTGAACGACAAACTTAATTCTGTGCTCGAGGAAAAATGCAAGTCTGAAAAAACACTGACCGTCGTGCCGGATCACGCAATTTCCATCGAGCCGTCGTCCGAGCATGTCCGCATCGACATGACATCCGGGAAAAGCCTGCGCGCACGGCTGGCGGTCGCGGCCGATGGCCGTAAATCCGTTCTTCGCGACGCGGCCGGGATCGATGTGAAGCGCTGGACCTACCCCCAGGTCGCGGTCGTTCTCAACGTCACACACAGACTTCCGCACAACAGTGTCTCGACCGAGTTCCACACGCAAACCGGGCCGTTCACGCTCGTTCCCCTGCCGGGCAACATGTCTTCGATTGTCTGCGTCGAGACGGAAGAAGGGGCCGCGCGGCTGTGTGCGATGGCGCCGGACGCGCTCGCGCTCGAGCTTGAGCGCCGGGCACATTCGATCCTCGGCTCGTTCGAGTTGGCGTCGGACGTCAAGAGCTTCCCGCTGAGCGGAATGAATGCGGCCCGCCTTGTGGGCGAAAGGATTGCCCTGATCGGCGAGGCAGCCCATGTCTTCCCGCCCATCGGTGCGCAGGGCCTCAACCTGTCCCTGCGCGACATCATTGATCTGACCGCTGTGGTTGACGGAGCGCGTCTTAGAAACATTGATCCGGGCGACCGGACCATACTCCAGCACTACGAGAAAAAACGCACGCGCGATATCGCGATGAGGACCAATGTTGTCGACATGCTCAACCGGTCGCTGCTGACGTCCTTCCTGCCGGTTCAGGCCGCCCGCGGATTTGGGCTTTATGTTGTCGACAGGATTGCCCCGCTCAAGAGGTTCGTGATGCGTGAGGGCATGGCCCCGGCCTCCGGATTTCGCCGTCCTTGATAAGCCGCCCGCCGCCCGCCCGAGCCTGTCAGGAGGGTTTCCGGCGCGATTTGTCGAGGTGGTAGCGCAGGGCCATGGACACCATCTGGCAGATCTCGGCCTCGGGTAGCGGCTCATCCGCGCGGAAATGCACGCTCCTGTTGCCGCCGTAGCGCAGATGCGGATAGAGCACGCGCCATTCCGAGACCAGCGAGGTCTGGCAATTGACGAAGAGGGCAACGTCCGAAGCGTCTGATCCGTCCCTGTCGATCCGGATGGTCGTGCCGGTTTTCGGCTTGACCGTCAGAAAGCTCGGCTGCCCCCACTTGAGCGTTTCCTCAAGTTCACCGACGGCCGCATTTTGCCGGGCGGTTTCAAGGATGAGGCGCCGCAATTCCAGCAGGCGTTGCCGGATGGGCGGCGCGTATTGGCCGTAGATCTCATCGGCTTGGGCTTCGTTGTTCATTTTTCCAAATGTCACCTTGGGGCTGGAGCGCAGCGCATGGTGAGCCGCCGGAACGCATCTTTCAAGGGCAGCCCGTCATCCGATCGGCAGAAATCCGGTCGTAATCGCCCAGATGAATGCGGTCACCGTGACAATCGAGACCGCGGTGCCCACCAGCACGAAGCTCGATGCGCGCTGCACGTAGGTTCCATATTGCTGAGCGATCACAAAAACATTGGTTGCCGGTGGCAGACAGGACATCAGCACGGCCGTTGCTATCCAGGTCGGGTCGAATCCTCCGAGCCATGTCAGCAGCAGGAAGATCAGAAACGGATGCAGCAGCAGCTTGACGGAGAGGATGAGCGGAAGTTCGACCGGCACCCGGCCCATCGGTCTGAGTGCGATGCTGACACCCATCGCAAACAATGCACACGGCGCGGCCGCATTGCTGAGATAAAGCAAGAGCGTGTTGATCGCCTGCGGCGGGCGCAGTTCGAGTGCTGCCGCGGTGACGCCGGCGATTGTTGCGAGAATGAAGGGATGCGTGAAGATCTTGATGGCGATCTGCTTGAGCGTTCCCAGGATCGACTCGTTTTCGGTCCCTGCGAGCGCCATCAGCAAGGGTGCCAGCGTGAACATGAGGGCGTTGTCGAAGGTCAGGATCAGAGCCGTCGGAACAGTGGCTTGCTCTCCCAGCACGGCCAGCGTCAGGCCTGGGCCCATGTAGCCGATATTGGAATAGGCCCCTGCAATGCCGAGGATCGTCGATTCTCCGATGCTGCCGCGCGTCACGACGACGCCGATGCAAAAGGAGACCGCGAAAACGATGTAGGTGGTGAACGTCGTGGCCGCGATGTAGGAAACGTTTGCCAGCTGTTCGAACGGCGTCTCGGACAGGAGCCGGTAGAAAAGGGCCGGAAGGGCCAGATAAATCACGAAAAAATTCATCCAGGCGAGGCCGGATTCTGGCAATCGCCGGATCTTTCCGGCGCCGAAACCCAGTATGATCAAGCCGAAAAACGGCAGCGCCAGACTTATGACTTCCAGCATTCAAAACCTGTATTCTGACCGGGCGGCACGCACGGCTTGTTCGTTGAAAGAAGCTTGCATCTCTCATTGAGCTTGGATATGGACGCGTCAATTGCGGAATGCGTCATATCCCGCATACCAATCAGGTCTGACGGGCGACCGCAAGGTCTCAATGCCGCCAAAATGACCTGAACAGAACCCATATGCGGATTGGGCAAGAAAAACCGAAAGTGACCGCCCCGACATGTCGCGGAAAAAAAGACAGAGGAAGCACCCGAAACGGTTCGCGCTGCAGAACCGTGTTGAAGGCATGATCCTGAATGCCGCCGTTTTCTTGTTCCGGCTCATTCCGGTGGACATGGCCTCCTTTCTGATGGGCAAGAGCTGGCGGCTGTTTGCTCCGCTCAATGCCCGCCACAAGCGGGCCTTGGAGCATCTGGAGCGTGCCTTTCCCGACATGAGCGAGCGCGAGCGCGCCAAGATCGTCGGCGGGATGTGGGAAAATCTTGGACGGGTTGCCGCCGAGACCTTTCATATCGACCGTCTTTTGCGGCAGGACTACCGATTTGATGCCGTCGGCGACGAGATCACCAATGCCATGCTCGATGGTAAGCAGGCGTGCATCCTGGTGTCGTTTCACAGCGGCAACTGGGAATTGTGCGTCCAGCCTGTCGTCAGTCGCGGCATCGACATCACCGGTGTCTACCAGGCCCTGCGGAACCCGAAGGCGGACAATGTTGTCCGAAACCTGCGCAAGGACCTTTATCGCGGAGGCCTTCTCTCAAAGGGACCGGAGACAGCCCGCAAGATCCTGGCAACGCTGAAAAGCGGCGGCATCGTTGCGATGATGGGAGACTTGAGGGAAGCGCGCGGCGTTCAGGTCCCGTTTTTCGGCCAGATGGCCTATGCCAACACGGTTCCCGCCTCCCTGGCAAGATCCTGCAATGTGCCCATCGTTCTCGGGCGCGTCGTGCGCAAGAAAGGCGTTCACTTTCGGGTCGAGGGTCAGGCGATCACGGTTCCGCGTACCGACGACCGGCAGGCGGACATACAGGCCGCTACCGCGCACATGCACGCGATCTTCGAGGGATGGATCACGGAGCAACCGGAACAGTGGATGTGGATCCACAAGAAGTGGGCGCCGCCGGGCAAAAGCCTCCTGCGCAGACAACAGGACCGGGCCGCTGCCGTGAACTCGTTCAACGGCTGAG
>JBCBUA010000050.1:0-23410 GCA_039818365.1 Pseudomonadota bacterium | reverse complement strand
ACCTTCTCGAACAGGTTGACCCGTCTTGAGATCACGGCCTCGGCCTCGACGAGCTTCCCGATCCGCTCGCGTGCGACTTCCCGCTCAAGGTTCAGTCGCAGCAGATCGCGCATGCCGTCAACATAGGGATCGACCCAGTGAGGCCTGGCGAGAAGCGAGTAGGACCTGGTCTCGACGTCAATGTCCTCAAGCACCGGCAATAAGGTGCCCGACAGATTCTGTTCGCCGCGCACCGCGTCCTTCAGCGTGACCAGCCCTTCAAGGGGAACATGATCGTTGGCGATCATCGGCAGGGATGCCGCCAGATCAATGAACCGCTGCTCATAATCGTGCTCGAGCCGGGCAAGCGTCTCCTTCGCCTTGGCGCGCTCGGCCATGATCTGCAGGCGCTTCAACTCCAGCGATGGCAGGAAACGCCGGTATTCGGCAAGCTGTGTGCTTTCCCGGGCGAGCGAGGACTTGTTCAGCGCGAGCTTTGCCATCAGGCGACCGCCTCGTCATCTGTCCTGGCCGTCTTGGCCGTCTTCCCCGGAAAATACTTGTCGATCAGACCCTGCTTCATCAGGAGCTGCTCCGGCTCGAAACACTCGGCGAGCGTCTGCCAGCAAAGATCCAGGGCTTCTTCGAGGGGCTTGGACACCTCGATATCCATGAACCGCTTGCGGAAGAGGGCACCGAACTTGAGCAACTGACGATCGTAATCGGACAGCTCGAACGCCATGGACTGCTTCTGTTCGGCATCGCGCGCGCCGGAATAAAACCGGATCATGGTGTTCATGATCTGATTGTGGTCTTCGCGGGTGACCTTGCCGATCACGTGCTGCTTCAGGCGCGACAGCGAACCGAAAGGATCGAGAACGCCGCTGTGCAGATAGAACTGGCCCTCGGTGATGTAGCCGGTGTTGTCCGGCACGGGGTGCGTGACATCGTTGCCGGGCATCGTCGTCACGGTAAGAATTGTCACGGAGCCCGACCCCTTGAAGTCACACGCCTTTTCGTAGCGCCGTGCAAGCTGGGAATAGAGGTCACCCGGGTAACCCCTGTTTGCGGGCACCCGCTCCATGGCGATTGAAACCTCCTTCATGGCATCGGCGAAGGCGGTCATGTCCGTCAGCAGAACCAGTACGCGCTTGCCCTCCTCGACCGCAAATTTTTCGGCGACCGCCAGGGCCATGTCCGGCACCTGCAGGCGCTCCACCACAGGATCGGATGCCTGGTTGATGAACATCACCGTGCGCGGAAAAACGCCTGCATCCTCGAACTGCTTTCTGAAAAACGCGTAGTCGTCGAAGATCAGTCCAAGACCGCCAAAGACGACAATGTCGGCATCCGCCTGAATGCCGATACGCGCCAGGAAGGGGTTATACGGCTCACCCGACACGGAGAAAATCGGGATCTTCTGGCTTTCGACAAGGCAATTGAAGATATCGATCATCGGCACGTCGGTGCGGATCATGCGCGACGCCAGAACGCGCTTCATCGGATTGGCGGACGGGCCGCCGATCGGCACGGTCGGGTCGCTTGACAGGTCAGGCCCCTGATCAATCGGATGACCCGCACCGTCAAACACGCGGCCCAGAATATTGTCGGAATAGGTGACCTTCGCCGCTTCTCCGAGGAAGCGCACGGAGGCATTGTTGGCCAGGCCTTTCGTCCCGGAATTGACCTGCAGCGACACCATGTCGGCTTCGATGTTGATCACCTGCGCCAGTGACGAGGCACCTTCGCCTGTTTCCACCAGGGCCAGGTCCCCCAGACACGGCCGCCCCTCCGACTCGGAGCTGGATGAGGACACCTGTATCCGGATGATGTCGCCTACAATGTCGACAATGCGGGTGTGAGAGACGAGCATTGATACTCCCCGAAAGCGAAAGGCACTTGGACTCAAATGTTCAGGAGAGGTGTCAGCACTCTGATCCGACAACACCCCACAGCAATATCTTAGGCACCATTGCCGCCCGGATACAACCAAGCGGCAGGGAAACAACGTCGCTTCGATATCAACTGGAACGAAGTTAACCGACAAACGGCTGCATTTGTATGACCTGGATCATATGCGCACCGCGATTTGTCGCGCAGCAGGGTCGGGCGGCCCTGCAGCCACCTTCAACGCGATCCCGAAAACCTGCGCAAGAAAGGCCGACCGGCCCGGGCTTGCACGCGCGGATCCGTGAACGTCACCCCGTCTCCGCGGCAACGACATAAAAAAGGTGAAACATGAGACCACCGCAGAAAAACAGATGTATTCGTGCGAACTTCACCAAATCATCAGTCATTTTTTCAGAAACACATACAACCTGCTATACAATTGTTGGTTATAAGTTCCCATACGTAATTTCTGAACTGAATCAATGCATTCATTGATATTCAAATTGTATAAACTTGGGCACTTCGCCCATTTTTCTATTTCTTTTTTTGTTAAATTAATGTTCTGTTAACTTGCTGCAAAAGAAAAAAATGGGTTTTGCTCGAATCCGGATGTTACAGGGATTCTTGCTATTACTGCGTGTGTGGAGAGCAAATTGACGGACCAAGCGAACGATCACAGTCTGAAACTTACCCCGCCGCCAACCTCTACAGAACGCACGTTTTCAGGTCCTCACCGTGACCGGGCCAGCCAGTCCTCTGGCGGACCCGACGATAAAAAAGCGGTTGTGCGAAGCGACCTCGGGACCATCCTGCTGCACTGGACCCTCGTCATTGCCATCGTCACAAGCCTGGTCACCGGATTGAGGCTGTCCGCGGATGCCGAAGGTGCCTGGTTCTCCAAGTTGTTCGAACCGATCCTGCCTCAGGGTGAAATCTGGACGTGGCACTATCTTTCCGCCGTGTTCGTTCTGGCTCTGATTTTCGCCTATGCGGCCTATATGTCTGCAGCACGGCTGAAGCGGCGGATCTCATCCAAGAAGATCGTCGTCCTGTCCCTTCCGGCAAGCAACAAGCTGCGCATCGCGGCAGTAAACGTGATCGCGTACTGGCTGCTGTTCGGTGCCGTGCTCACGCTGACCGCAACAGGCGTGCTCCTCTATCTCGGACACGGCGGCCTCTGGGTGACGGTGCATTACATTTCGGCGCTAACCGTGATGGGCTACATCGTGGCGCATGTCGTCCTGCACTATTTCTACGGCGGCATCGCCCAGTTGCTGCGCCTGTTCAGACCGCAGCCGCTCAGATATTTCGCCGGAATGGGGCGTTACCCGCTGCTGAAATCCCTCGCTCTGGGCGCGGTCGTGATTGCCGGGGCCGTTGCCCTTGACCTCGGCACCCGCGGGGATCTTTACGTCTCGCAGGCATCGGCGCTTCCCAAGCTCGACGGCGTACTTGACGACGCCGCGTGGCAGGATGCCCGCCCGGTCTTCGTGCGCACCCATCAAGGAGCGGGGCTGGAAGGCACCGGCGAATCCACGGTCGAAGTCCGCGCGGCACAGGTTGGCGACAAGATTGCCTTCGCCTTCCGCTGGGAGGATGCAAACCGGTCCCTGAAACGGCATCCGCTCATCAAGACCGAGGAGGGCTGGCGGATGCTCAACAATCGGGCCGACATCTCTGACGAGACCGCCTACTACGAGGACAAATTCTCGGTCGCTTTCTCCAAAACGGATGCGTTTGGCGGTGGCGACTCCACCCACATGGGGCCCAAGCCTTTGGGCGACAAACCGGCTTCCCTGCACAAACGGGGCCTGCACTACACGACGGACGGAAGTCTTATCGATGTCTGGCAGTGGAAAGCCTCGCGCGGCGGCATGCTGGGCAAGGTCGACGACATGTGGTTCGGCACGCCGCTTGAACCGAGCGAGGCCCAGGTTGCCGGCACAAAAAGATACAGTGCCGGCTATGGTGCAGACGAAGGCAAGTCCTTTTACGTCTACAACTACAAGAAACAGGCTGGCTCCGACTACCAGGGTACGGTGGATGTCCTGCGTCTTCCCGCCGATTACAAGAAGACTGCGGCCCTGATGGGTCACCTCGACATGGCGATTGAGGCAACGGATGACGAAGGGTCACAATGGTGGATGTTCGACGACGAGAGCGTGCCTTACTCAGAGGAAAAAGACGCTGAAATCCCGCTCAAAACCGTCATTCCCGGCGTCCTGATCACAGGGGAATATCTCGGCAGCCGCGCAGACCTCGACGGCGGCGCCAAGTGGCAGGACGGCTACTGGACGCTCGAAGTGATCCGGGACATGGATACCGGCAACCACCAGGATCTGCCAATGGAAGACGGGCTGTTCGTCTGGCTTTCGGTCTTCGACCACAACCAGACCCGGCATACCCGCCACTCACGCCCGGTTCGCCTGACATTCAACTGACAAAGCAACGCACCAGCACGGACACCCCTCATGTCGAAGAGCACCTGTACCGTTACCATCAACGGAAAGAAGATCAAGGCGAATGTCGGTGACACCCTGATCGACGCCGGCCTCGGCGGGCGTCTGGTCCTGCCGCATGACTGTTGTTCGGGGCAATGCGAAACCTGCCGCGTGCGCGTGCTGAACGGCAAGGTCGATTCCTTCGGCACGGAAGAAAAGAGCACAGTGCTAGGCTGTCTCGCCGTTCTGGAGGGCGATGCGGAGATCTCGTATGATCCCGTGCCGATCGTCAAGACCGTAAAGGGAACGGTCGCAAGCATCCGGAAAATCAAGGATGACTATCTCGAAGTCCGGGTCAAAACGGTCAAGCCCGTGACCTGGTTGCCCGGTCAGTATCTGCGGGCGACGTTTTCCGGCTATCCGGCAAGGGACTACAGCCCGACCACACCACTCAATCTCGACGCAGAAGAAGACGTTGTCGTCTTTCACATCAAGGTCTACCCCAACAGCATCGTCTCCTCGAAACTCGGCACGGAAATCGCTCCAGGACACAAGGTGAAGCTGCGCGGGCCCTTCGGCAACGGGTTCTTGCGGCGCCAGCCCGAACCGATCGTTCTCACGTCGACGGGAACAGGGTTCGCGCCAATCTGGTCAATTGCCGTTGCTGCCATTCTTGGTCAGCCCGACAGGGACATCCGGCTGATCGTCGGTTCCCGGACGCGGGACGGCCTTTACATGCGAGATGCCATCCGCTGGCTTCGCAACCAGGGCATTTCCGTAACGCTGACGGCAAGCGACGGTGACGGCGACACCGTGATGGCGTCCAGACCCTATGAGCTTCTCGGAGAGCTGACGGCTGATCACGTCATCTATTCCGCAGGCGCTCCCTCGCATGTGGAAGCGACACGGGACGTCGCCCGTGAGGCAGGCGCAACCTTTTATGCGGATCCGTTCTTCGTGGCCGAAGAGAGCAGCAATCTGAAACTGCTGGCGTCATCCCTGCTGCGCAAGGCCAAGATGCCCTTTGCCGCTGCTGCCGCCGGCTGAACCGGGAGCCGGGAGCCGGCACGGGGCGCACATCTCCGATCTCCGCAAGATCCGCGCGTTGCGGTCCTTCCGGCCTGCGAGCGCCTATTGCGCGGCCGTGGAGATGACTTCCCGGCATTCGAACAGAAGCTCTTCCAGATCCGATACGGGCATCGGGTGACCGAGGAAATATCCCTGCGCATCCGTGCAGCCGATATCCTTCAGCATTTCAAGCAGGAGTTCGGTTTCAACGCCTTCTGCCGTCGTCGTCATGTCCAGATTTTTCGCAAGGTCTATGACCGCCTTGACGATTGAAACGGATTCGTCCGAATACGCCATGGACCTGACGAAGGACTGGTCGATCTTGATCTTGTCGAACGGGAACCTGCGCAGGTAGCTCAGGGACGAATAGCCGGTTCCGAAGTCATCCATCGAGATCTTCACGCCAAGCAGTTTGGCCTGGTGCAAGGCATCAAGAATTTCCTCAGATTCAATGAGAAGAACGCTCTCGGTGACTTCAAGCTCGAGGCGATCCGCCCTGAGATCGGATTTCGACAGCGCACTGATCAGGACGGGACCAAAGGAATGTCCCCGCAACTGGCGCGGCGACAGATTGACCGCAACCCTCAGGTGATCAGGCCACTTCGCCGCCTGCCGGCAGGCCTCGTTCAGGACCCATTCTCCGAGGGGGACGATCAGTCCGGTTTCCTCGGCAAGCGGAATGAATTCCATGGGAGGCACCATGCCGCGTTCCGGATGACGCCAGCGCACGAGAGCCTCGAACCCGGTCACCGTGTGATTTGCCAATGCGTATTGCGGCTGGAAGTAGAGCTCGAGCTGGCCGTTTGCGATCGCGTGCCGCAGATCCGTGATCAGCTCTCGTCGCTCATTGACCGCTGTCCCCATTTCCGCTTCGAAGAAACGATGGGTGTTCCGTCCATCCTCTTTCGCCTGATAAAGGGCAAGGTCCGCCTGCTTGAACAGTTCATCGGCCTCGACCGCGCCGCCCTTTGAAACTGAAATCCCGACGCTGACCCCGATGACGATTTCATGATCGGCGACCTGGAACGGCTTGGAGAGCTCCCAGATAACGGATTGGGCAAGCTCATCGATTGCATAAAGGTCGGCGGGAAGGTTTGTCAGGATAGCAAACTCGTCACCGCCGAGCCGCACGACGAGTTCGCGTTCGCTGATCAGTTCCCGCAGGCGTTCCGCCACCTGGCGAAGCAGCTCATCACCGATCGGATGACCGAGAGAATCGTTGACCGTCTTGAATTCATCAAGGTCCAGACACAGGATCCCGAATTCGCCGCCCTGCACCTGCTGACGATTGAGCAACGCTTCCAGCTGATCCTTGAATTCAATCCTGTTGGGCAACTGGGTCAGCATGTCATGGCGCGCGAGGAACGCCAGGCGGTCGCGCGCCTCCTGGCGTTCGGTGATATCCTCGGAGATCGCCACCCAGCCGCCGTCGCAAAGCGGTTGCCGCGTCGTGAGAACGATCCGTCCGGAGCGGATCTTCACCATTTCGGTACTTTGCGTCGCGCCCTTGGAACGAATGAGGGAGAAATTCAGAGCCGAAGGCACAGGTGCTTCCGTCTCGACCAGTTCGACATCGAGAACTTCGGCGATTTCGGCGGATGTCATGCCGGGTCTGACGATGTCCGCGTCCAGTTCAAACAACTCCGCATAGCGCTGGTTGGAAACAATCAGTTTCCCTTTTGAATCGAACATGCACAGGCCATGTGACATGTTGTTCAGCGCGGCATCAAAGAGCACGTTCTGCTCTCTCAGCTTGGCTTCCTGCGATCTCAGGATTGAGTTCTTCTCGTGCACCCTGACACGCAGGGCGTCCCGTTCCTTGACGGACCTTTGCAGCGAGACAACCGATCTCGCTATGTCCCCGACTTCGTCGAGCCGTTCGGTTCCGACCACCTGGTTTTCGAAGTCTCCCGCGGCGATACCGGACAGGACACGGGTGATCTTGGTCAAGGGCCACGTGATCTGGCGGGACAGAAGGAAGGCGACCGCGGCGAAGGCGACAAGAGCCAAAAGTCCGAACAGGAACAGGCGCTTGAGAAGCTTGGCTTCTTCCTCGGTGCCGATCCTGGTGAGTTCGTTCTGCGTTTCCGTCAATTGCTCGATCGGCAGCAACGCACAGATCGAAATCGGACTGATCGGTATGCCGCACTTGATGACATTGCTGCCATTCGACGTGATGTTGAGATTGTCGGGTGACCGCTTGATGTCGCTGAGCTGGCCGTCGAAACTCGCCCTGGAGATGATCTCGCCATCGTGAACGACGGCCAATCCAAAGGCGTTGATCTCGGTCAGGTTGGTCAGCATGGGCTCGGTTTCACGCAGCCAGCGCTGCGCGAGAAGCCCGCCGATGACATATCCGAATTCATCGTAAACGGGTACGAAAATCACTTGCGAGACGGCGTTCACGTTTCTGCCGGGAACAAAAACCTGCGACTGTTCCTTTGGCAGGACACCGGAATAGATAATCGATTCGCCCGGAAGACTTTCCCCAAGCGAACGTTCGATCTCGTTGAAAAAAGCCAGTGTCGGAAGTTTGGCTCCAAGTGAAACCAGGTCGCTTTCGTAGGACGACGCACCGATCACCCGCGCCTTTTCGTCAAGAACGACGATGCCGTCTATGTCATCAAGCTCCGCTATCGGACCGAGCAATTCCGACATGGCAACATTGTTGCGCGATTCAATTGCCTTGACGATATTGGGATCAGCGGCAATGGCGCTGACCCTGCGCACGCGATCTTCAAACAGGAACTCCAGCCGCTTGCCCGCCAGCTTGACGTCGGCTGTCAGCATTTCCAGCAGCCGGGTCTGAGACAGCTTCAGCAATTCCCCCTGCTGCCGGGTCATGCTGTCCTCAAGCTGATAGGCCACCAGGCCGATCAGACCGGCAAAGGCACACAGCGCTGTGAACACAGCGCCGTATGTAAAATGCCAGAACAGTGAGGAGTGCCGTATCATGTTTGCTCAGCGCATCAGTTGGTTACGGGAACGCCGCCGTAGTTCTTTATCAATGCATGTGCCTTTTCCGACCGGCTGAAGTCGACAAAGGCCTCCATTTCGCCATCCATAGTCCCGTCCTTGTAGATCAGGGCCAGCGTGACCGCGCTCGGATAGCTCTCGTCCGTCGGATGGTGTCCATCGACCTTCAAAACCGAAAGACCGGATTCCAGTGGCCGCGAATACGGTCCGAAGGCGATCGCTCCCTCCACGTTCATCGCGGTGTTGATCGCGTCCTGCGTTGTAACCGCAGTCTTCGAGCGGGCGGAAAACTTCAGGTCCTTCCAGCCGGGCATCGACCCGCGCAGCACCTGAAGCGTGCTGTCGGCATCTTCACGCCTGACCAGCTTGACGCGCAGATCAGCACCGCCGAGTTCCGACCAGTTCGTGACCTCGCCCGAATAGAGTTTCACCAGATCCTCGCTCGAAAGCGAAGAGACGCCCGAGGAAGGGTGCGCGAAGACCGCGCTGGGGATTTTCGCGATCGGTATGTAGATCAGGCCGGAGTCGACCTCGCTCTCCTTCAGGGGTCTGGCGACGCGTCCAAGCCTTTCCGCGCCCGAGCTGACCGCAGCGATGCCGCCTCCGGATCCGATACTCGGGGGAATGGAGAGTTCGATGTCCGGGTGCTCCCCCGAAAAGCCCTCACCGATCTCTCGCAGCATTTCCAGTCCGTCACCCGTGCCGACAACCGTCAGGCCAGCACCCGCAACGGCACCACCGGTGTGGAAAAACATCATGCCCAGCGATGCTGCCAGGCCAAATACCAATCTTCGCATTCAGGCCACCCACGTTAATTCTAGCAAGCAAGATGCCTTTGCCAAGTTAATTAAGAGCTAAAGTACCGACAATTTTTACAATTGGCATGTTGTCAGAATTAATGAATGCAATAAATACGAAGGCCAATACAACTTGAATACAACTTTACAATGTGAACTATTTTACCTTGGGTAATATTTTCCTAGTCCCATTTGCAATTTGCAATCAAAGATAATTTGGAAGGATTCTAGAATAAGCCAGCAACGTATAAAATTCCTCTAGTACCGCAAATACAACCGGTCATGAAACCGGCCGGAAAACGGGAAAGTCGCAGAACGGTCCGAAATCCAGACAGAATGCGTCGGCGGGGGCTTCTTCCAACAACTTGTAGTGCTCATCCGGTGGCAGAAACGGACGCGTTTT
This sequence comes from Pseudomonadota bacterium, assembly GCA_039818365.1. Lineage (GTDB taxonomy): Bacteria > Pseudomonadota > Alphaproteobacteria > Rhizobiales > Stappiaceae > Roseibium. The sequence continues at coordinate 13,856 of JBCBUA010000050.1, read as the reverse complement.
TTGGCGGCGCCGTGCTCTCGCGGACCACAAGGTCAACGCCAACGACAACCGGTTTCAATCTGTCGGCCGGCCTCGTCGTTTTCGGTTCGACGCATTCCAGCAGCAACGAGGCCGCCTTCGTGCCCAGCGCGCGGCGATCCTGACGGATCGTCGTCAGGGCGGGTACGTAAAAATCGGCCAGTTCGATATCATCGAAACCGACGACCGAAATGTCATCAGGCACGATCAGTCCGTGCGCCTCAAGCGTCGACATGAGGCCGAAGGCAACCTGATCGGACGCACAGAACACGGCGGTCGGCTTCTCGTCGAGTTCGAGAATTCGCATTGCGGCGCTCCGACCCGATTCCAGCGAAAAATCACCGCGAACTATCCACTCATCGCGCACCGGGAGCTGCAGCCTTGCGCGCTCTTCCAGCATCCCCTGCCGCCGCGCGTGGGTCAGCACATTGTCGCCCGGGCCCGTCACATGCGCGATCTTCCGATGGCCGAGTTCGTGAAGGTGCCGAACGGCGAGGCGCGCGCCCTCGACATTGTCGCTTCTTACCGACGGCAGACCGGCGCTGTGTACCCATTCGCAGGCAAAGACAATCTTGTCGGCAACACCATTTTTCCTGAATTGCTCAAGCTCCGTTTCCGGCAAAGATCCGTCCAGGCAGATGACGCCATCGATCTGCGAATTGAGAAAATGATCCACCAGGAACTCTCCTGCCGTGGCCAGGTTCGCGGTATCGGCAATCAGGACGGACATGTCGTGTTCGCCCAGTCTCTCGTTGATGCCCGCCAGGATCTGCGAGAAAAAGGGATTGCCCAGATTGGGAACCAGAACAAGGATCGCACCGGCCTGGCGCGTCCTGAGCGTGCGTGCCGCCTTGTTCACGCGATAGCCCGTTGCACGGATTGCCGCAAAAACGCTGTCACGCGTGGCCTCGGTCAGAAGTTCGGGATTGCTCAGCGCGCGGCTCACGGTCGCCGTGGACACACCGGCCACCTCAGCAACGTCGCGAATGCGCACGTTTTTCTGCAGAACCGACGTCCCCGAACCGTTTGTTTTGTCTTTGCGCACATTCCGGGTTGACATCAGACCGTTTCCCTAGAATTATTAATGTAATCGATTACATGAGAATGATACACCAAAATGTAATCGATTACAAAATGAGGTGAAAGCCACATTCAGAGATCAATCGAACATTTTCCGGTTCGGTGGGAGGAGAACATGAAAGCATTACGCGTAGTCTTTGCCGCATCCACGGCCCTTTGTGCGGCGACCGCCGCTCAAGCGACAGACCTTGAAGTCACGCATTGGTGGACATCCGGCGGCGAGGCCGCGGCCGTTGCCGAGTTTGCCAAGGCGTTCGATGCGACGGGCAACAAGTGGGTTGACGGCGCCATCGCCGGTTCGGGCGGCACCGCCCGGCCGATCATGATCAGCCGCATCACCGGCGGCGACCCGATGGGTGCGACCCAGTTCAACCATGGCCGCCAGGCGGAAGAACTTGTCGAGGCCGGCCTGATGCGCGATCTGAGCGACATCGCCGCGGAAGGCAACTGGGCCGAGATTGTCCGCCCGTCAAGCCTGCTGGACAGCTGCACGCTCGACGGCAAGATCTATTGCGTTCCGGTCAACATCCACTCCCAGCAGTGGCTCTGGCTGAACAATTCCGTGTTTGAAAATGCCGGGCTTGCCGTGCCGAAGAACTGGGACGAGTACGTCGCTGCCGCGCCGAAGCTCGAGGAAGCCGGGATCGTTCCGCTGGCAATGGGGCAACAGCCCTGGCAGACGACCCTGGCATTCCAGGTTCTTCTCGTCGCGCTTGCCGGCCCTGAGGCCTACACCGCCGTGTTCGGCGGAAAGGACGCAGACCTTGCAAGCGGACCGGAGATGGCAAAAGTGTTCGCCGCAGCTGACAAGGCCCGCGACATGGCCAAGAACTCCAATGTCCAGAACTGGAACGATGCCACCAACATGGTCATCACCGGCAAGGCCGCGGGTCAGATCATGGGCGACTGGGCACAGGGCGAGTTTGCCGTCGCCGAGCAGGTGGCCGGAAAGGACTACACCTGCCTGCCGGGTCTCGGTGTCAACGAAGTCATCATGACCGGCGGGGATGCATTCTACTTCCCCAAGGTGGACAATGCTGACGTAACGGCGGCGCAGGGCGAACTGGCCAAGGTGATGATCTCGCCCGAAACACAGGTTGCGTTCAACCTGAAGAAAGGCTCGCTGCCGGTGCGCGGCGATGTCGACCTCAATGCCGCCAATGATTGCATGCGCAAGGGTCTCGACATCCTGGCCGGCGGCAACATCATCCAGGCACCGGACCAGCTGCTTTCGGCAGACAGCCTGACCCAGGTCAACGACCTGTTCGTCGAGTTCTTCAACAATCCGGGAATGTCGGCCGAGGACGCGCAGAAACAGTTTGCGTCCATCATCAGCAGCGCCGACTGATCCGGCGGAGCTCCGCCACCCGGACATCGTCGTCAACGCTCGACCGGGCGGCGTCCTCCAGCCCTGCGCGCAGTCTTGCGCGCAGGGACTCCTCTGGTGCGCGCCGGATGACCTCTTCGACAAGGACACAACACCATGGCTGCAGCTACCGGGCCGACAAGGTGGCACAAGAACCTGAGTGCCAAAGTGGCCGCGATACCAATGATAACGACCGCGCTCGTGGTCTTTATCGGCGGAACTGCCTGGACGGTTCTCTACTCGTTCACCAGCTCGAAACTTCTGCCGAAGGAAAAATTCGTCGGCTTCGCCCAGTACGAACGCCTGTGGAACAGCAGCAAGTGGCTGATCTCCATCGAGAACCTTGCCATCTACGGCGCGTTTTCCCTGATCTTTTCGCTGCTGATCGGTTTTGTCCTCGCAGCGCTTCTGGACCAGAAGATCCGCTTCGAAGACACGTTCCGCACAATCCTGCTCTATCCGTTCGCGCTGAGCTTCATTGTCACCGGTCTGGCCTGGCAGTGGATTCTCAATCCGGATTTCGGCGTGCAGCAGGTGGTTCGCAACCTCGGCTGGGAAACCTTTTCCTTCGATCCTCTCTACGATCCGGAAATCGTCATTTACGGCATACTCATTGCCGGCCTTTGGCAGGGAACCGGCCTGATCATGTGTCTCATGCTGGCCGGCCTGCGCGGGATTGACGAGGACATCTGGAAGGCCGCCAAGATCGACGGTATTCCGATGTGGAAGACGTACATTTTCATTGTCATTCCGATGATGCGCGGCATCTTCATCACGGCCATCGTCCTGATCGCATCAGGTATCATCAAGGTCTACGATCTCGTCGTGGCCCAGACCGGCGGCGGCCCTGGAATCGCCTCCGAAGTCCCGGCAAAATATGTCTATGACGCCATGTTCCTGTCCCAGAACCTTGGCCAGGGCTTTGCCGCATCAACCATGATGCTGCTCACTGTCATCATTATCGTCGTGCCCTGGGCCTATCTCGAGTTCGGAGGGAAACGCCGTGGGTAACATAACCAAAACCTCCGCCGAAATTCAGCTTGCAGCCGCTCAGCCTGAGATGACCGGACCGCGCGGACGCAAGCCGCGCAAGGCCCTCTCCCGCCGCAACATCATGATCTACGGCACGCTGATCATCGTGTCGCTCTACTATCTGTTGCCGCTTTACGTGATGATCGTCACGTCGCTGAAAGGCATGCCGGAGATCCGTCTCGGGAACATCTTCTCGCCGCCTGTCGAAATCACCTTCCAGCCATGGGTGAAGGCCTGGGCCGAGGCCTGCACGGGTCTCAATTGCGACGGGCTGTCGCGCGGTTTCTTCAATTCGGTCCGGATCCTGATCCCCTCGGTCCTCCTGTCCATTGCGATCGCGTCCGTCAACGGCTACGCCCTTGCGAACTGGCGTTTCAAGGGATCGGAAACCTTCTTCACAATCCTGATCGTCGGGGCCTTCATTCCCTACCAGGTGATGATCTATCCGATCGTGATCATGCTGCGCGAAATCGGGCTCTATGGCAGCCTGACGGGCCTCGTGATCGTGCACACGATTTTCGGCATGCCGATCCTCACGCTCCTGTTCCGGAATTACTTCGCGTCGGTGCCGCAGGAACTGTTCAAGGCCGCCCGCGTCGACGGTGCAGGCTTCTGGGGCATCTATTTCCGGATCATGGTGCCGATGAGCCTGCCGATCTTCGTCGTTGCAATGATCCTGCAGGTGACCGGTATCTGGAACGACTTCCTGTTCGGTGTCATCTACACCAAGCCGGATCTCTATCCGATGACGGTGCAGCTCAACAATATCGTCAACTCCACGCAGGGCGTGAAGGAATACAACGTCAACATGGCGGCGACGATCCTGACCGGACTTGTGCCGCTCACCATCTATTTCATCTCCGGCAAACTCTTTGTCCGCGGCATCGCCGCAGGTGCCGTGAAAGGCTGAAGAGGCGTTCCATGGAAAACAATCACAGCATCTCCATCAAGAACCTGGCGCTGAGCTTCGGCGCCCTGGATGTCCTTAAGGACCTCAATCTCGATGTCGGGCGCGGAGAATTCCTCGTTCTGCTCGGCTCTTCCGGGTGCGGCAAGTCCACCCTTCTCAACTGCATTGCCGGGCTTCTGGATGTTTCGGACGGGCAGATCTTCATAGGTGGACGAAACGTCACCTGGGAAGAACCTTCGCAACGGGGGATCGGCATGGTGTTCCAGAGCTACGCGCTCTACCCGCAGATGACCGTTGCCGGCAATCTCAGCTTCGGCCTCAAGAATGCGGGTCTGCCCAAGGCGGAAATCGTGGAACGGGTCAACCGTGCGGCGAAAATCCTCCAGATCGAACCCTTGCTGAAGCGCAAGCCGGCTGCCCTTTCGGGCGGACAGCGGCAGCGCGCCGCGATCGGCCGGGCGCTGGTACGCGATGCGGATGTCTTCCTGTTCGACGAACCGCTGTCCAATCTCGATGCAAAGCTGCGGGCCGACCTCCGGGTCGAGATCAAGCAGCTCCATCAGAAGCTGAGCAACACCATGATCTACGTTACCCACGACCAGATCGAAGCCATGACACTCGCCGACCGCATCGCGATCATGCGCGGCGGCCAGATCCTTCAGCTTGCAACGCCGAACGAGATCTATAACCGGCCTGCGAACAAATATGTGGCCGAGTTCATCGGTTCACCCACGATGAACTTTTTCGATGGCGAGATCATCGCCGGAGACGGATTACGGTTTTCCGCCGGCGATCAGGCATTTCCGCTCGATGGCTACGCGTTTCAGGATGCTGCGCCGGTCCAGGGGCCCGCATGGTTCGGAATCCGCCCGGAACACATGAGCACCGGGAAGGAAGCAGCGGCGTCGAAAATCCGCATGGACGGTCATGTCGAACTGGTCGAACCGCTCGGCTCGGACACGCTGGCTCGGGTTTCGGTCGCAGGCCGGTCTCTCTGGGTTCGCATGGACGGACAGGCATCCGTGCGCGACGGCGACAGCATTGCCATCGGCTTTGATCCGGAACGCGCCAATCTCTTCGACAAATCATCCGAAAACAGACTTTGAAAAACACTCTCCAACCTTCAGGACACCCGTCATGGACGTTTCTTTCCAACTTTACTCGGCCCGCAACTTCACTCCGTGGGACAAGGTGCTCGCAAACCTTGCCAGCCTCGGATACACGCAAGTGGAAGGATTCGGCGGCAATTATGAGGATGCCGGTGCCTTCAAGGACCTGCTCGATAAGAACGGTCTTGCGATGCCGTCCGGGCATTTTTTCCCGCTGGAACAGTTTACCGACGATCTCGGCCGCGTCATCGAGACGGCGAAGACGCTCGGCATGGAACGCCTGTTCTGCCCGGCACTTCCGCCGGAGCAGCGCGTCACCAATCCGGACGCCTGGGTGAGTGTCGGTCAGACCCTTGAGAATGTCGGCAAGGCGTTACGCGAGGCCGGGCTTCGATTCGGCTGGCACAACCACGATTTCGAGTTCATTGCGTGCACCGACGGGAGGATGCCCATGGATATCCTGCTTGAAAGCGCACCGTCGATCGAATGGGAAGCCGATATTGCCTGGATCGTTCGCGGCGGCCAGGATCCGATGGTCTGGATAGACCGCTATGCGGACCGCATCACGACGGCCCACGTCAAGGACATCGCCCCGGAGGGGGAGTGCACCGACGAAGACGGCTGGGCCGATGTCGGCCATGGCGTCATGGACTGGACGGGCCTCACGGCCGCCCTGCGCAAAGCCGGCGTGGATCTCTTCGTGATGGAGCATGACAACCCTTCCGACGTTGAGCGTTTCGCAAGCCGCTCAATCGAAGCATTCCGGAATTTCTAAGGATCAGACATGACAGACAAGCTTGGTATCGGCATCCTGGGATGCGGAAACATCTCCGCTGCCTATATGCGTCTGGCGCCCCTCTTCAAGGGGATCGAAGTGCGCGCCTGCGCCGACCTCAACGCGGATGCGGCAAAAGCACGTGCGGAGGAGTTCAACCTCCGGGCCGAAACCGTGGACGGCCTTTTGTCCGCAGGCGACATCGACATCGTTGTCAACCTGACGGTGCCTGCCGCGCATTACGAGGTTTCCGGCAACATTCTGAAGGCCGGGAAACACGTCTACTCGGAAAAACCGTTCGTGTTGAGCGTCGAGGAGGGTCAGACCCTTCAGAAACTGGCCGCGGAAAAAGGGCTGCGGGTCGGATCCGCACCCGACACGTTCCTGGGCGGCGCGCACCAGCTGGCCAGGCATCTTGTCGACAGCGGTGCCGTCGGCACTGTTACCTCGGGAACCTGTTTCGTGCAAAGCCCGGGCATGGAAATGTGGCACCCGAACCCGGACTTCTTCTTCAAGCCGGGCGGCGGCCCGATCCTGGATCTCGGCCCCTACTACGTTTCCAACCTCGTGCAGCTGCTGGGTCCGGTCAGGCGCGTCACCGCGATGAGTTCGTCCGGGTCGGAGTACCGCACGATCACGTCCGAGCCGCGCCACGGCGAAAAGATCAAGGTCGAGACGCCGACGACGGTCCACGCCGTCATGCAGTTCCAGTCCGGTGCGCAGGTCACGTATTGTGCGAGCTGGGATGTCTGGCAACACGGCCATTCCAACATGGAGCTTTACGGGCGTGAGGGAACGCTGCACGTTCCGGACCCGAATTTCTTCGGCGGAGAAATCCGCATGACCGCCAAGGACAGTTTCGTTACGGTGTCCGAGGACTGGAAGCATCCTTTCTCCGTCGCCAATGACGGATCGCATGCCAACTACCGGGCCGCAGGTCTTGCGGACATGGCGCTCGCCATCCTGCAGAACCGGCCACACCGGTGTTCGCTGGAATTCTCCCTGCATGTCGTGGATGTGATGACATCTATTCTCGCTTCCGGCGAGACAGGTGAGTACAAGGATATTCTCACCACATGCGACCGGCCCGAGGCTCTTGGACCCAAGGCGGCGCAAGACCTCTTGGCGTAGTAGGAAACCTCATGACCTGGCAAGCCGCGCAAGCACGTTATGACACCATGGAATACCGCCGCTGCGGGAGATCCGGCCTGAAACTGCCGGTGATCTCGCTCGGCCTCTGGCACAATTTCGGGGGCGACTCGGCCCATACAAGCAAGCGCGATATCGTGCGGACCGCCTTCGATCACGGCATCACGCATTTTGATCTTGCCAACAATTACGGCCCGCCTCCCGGGTCTGCAGAAGAAGCCTTCGGCGATATCCTGAAAACGGATTTCGCACCGTATCGGGACGAACTGATCATCTCCTCAAAGGCTGGCTATGGCATGTGGCCGGGTCCCTATGGAGAATGGGGCAGCCGGAAGTACCTGATCGCCTCCTGCGATCAGTCGCTGAAGCGGATGGGGCTCGACTATGTCGACATTTTCTATTCGCACCGCTTCGATCCGGACACGCCGCTGGAAGAGACCATGATGGCGCTCGACCATATCGTCAGGTCCGGACGCGCGCTTTATGTCGGCATCTCGTCCTACAATTCCAAAAGGACCCGGGAAGCGGCCGCGATCCTGAAGGACCTCGGCACGCCCTGCCTGATCCATCAGCCGAGTTACTCGATGATCAACCGATGGGTCGAAGAGGACGGACTTCTCGACACGCTGGACGATCTCGGCATCGGCTCCATTGCGTTCACGCCGCTGGCACAGGGCATGCTGACGAACAAGTATCTCAAGGGCATTCCGGAAGGCAGCCGGGCCACACAGGGCAAGTCGCTCCGGAACGAGTTCCTGAGCGAGGAAACGCTCAGCGCGATCCGCGCCCTCAATCAGATCGCCGAACGGCGCGGGCAAACACTCGCGCAGATGGCGCTCGCCTGGGTTCTGCGCAAGGGGCGTGTCACCACGGCGCTCATCGGCGCCAGCCGCCCCGAGCAGGTGATCGACTGTGCCGCGGTGGTCAACAACATGGCGTTCACCGATGCGGAGCTGCAGGAAATCGAGGAAACAACCGTCGACGCGAATGTGAACCTGTGGGCGGCCTCGTCCGAGCGCCCGGGACCGTCGCGCAAATGATCCAGAATCCAATCCTGCCAGGTTTCAATCCGGATCCTTCGATCTGCCGTGTGGGCAATGACTATTTCATCGCCACATCGACATTCGAATGGTACCCGGGCGTGCAGATCCACAAGTCGAAAGACCTGGTGAACTGGAAACTGGCAGGCCGGCCCTTGAACCGGGCAAAACAGCTCGACATGCGCGGCAATCCCGACAGCGGCGGTGTCTGGGCTCCCTGTCTGAGCTATGCGGACGGATGGTTCTGGCTGGTTTACACCGATGTCAAACGCCTCGATGGCAACTTCAAGGACGCGCACAACTACGTCGTGACCTCCGCGTCGATCGACGGACCCTGGAGCGATCCGATCTATCTCTCCTCGCACGGTTTCGACCCGTCGCTGTTCCACGATGACGATGGCAGAAGGTGGTACCTGGTCCTCCAGTGGAACCACATTTCAAGCTCGGTCGGGGGCAAGCCGAAGTCCTCCGCCTTTGACGGCATCCTGCTCCAGGAATGGTCCGAAAAAGAGGGGCTGATCGGACAACCGAAAAAGATCTTCTCCGGCAGCTCTCTCGGTCTGACGGAGGGGCCGCACCTCTTCAAGCGTAATGGCTGGTATTATCTGACCGTTGCCGAGGGCGGCACCGGATACAATCACGCAGTCACCATGGCACGGTCCCGCTCGATCGATGGCCCATACGAACTGCATCCAGACACGCACGTGATCACGGCGAAGGACGCACCCGACTGGCCGCTGCAAAGGGCCGGGCATGGCCAGATCGTCGAGACGCCCGATGGCCAGACCTATCATACGCATCTTTGCTCCCGCCCCTGCCCGGACGCTTCTCGCCCATGGGCCGCGAGACGGCATTGCAAAAATGCATCTGGAAGAACGACTGGCTCTATCTGGCAGATGACAGCCCGCTGCCTCAGGTCAAGGTCGCCGCGCCCGGCAATGTGACGCCGAGGCCGCTCCAGAAGCTGGAGCGGGTTTTCAACGGCACTATTTTGCCGGAGGAATTCCAGTGGCTCAGAACACCCTACCCTGACCGGCTGTTCTCGCTGACCGGCTCGACCCTGCGTCTCATCGGGCGGGAAAGCATCGGCAGCTGGAACGAGCAGGCGCTTGTCGCGCGAAGACAGGAACACCACGCCTATCGTGCGGAAACCACGCTGTCATCCTTTGACCCGGACACCTATCAGCAGGCGGCCGGACTGACGACCTACTACAACAGGCACAAGTTCCATCTGCTTGCAGTGAGCCGGACCGAAGACCTGGGCCGCTGCCTGATGCTGATGTCCTGTCCCGGCGACTGGCCCGATGGACGCATGACATTCCCGGCAGAGTTTGTCCGGATCGACGAAGGCCCGATCGACCTGGCCGTGACGGTCGACGGCGCGCGCCAACAGTTCCACTGGCGTCAGCAAGGCAAGTGGCAGCGCATCGGTCCGGAGCTTGATGCCAGCGTCATTTCAGACGAAGGTGGCCGCGGGGAACATGCATCCTTTACCGGCGCCTTCGTGGGCATGCTTGCCTTCGATGTGAGCGGGGCGGGCAGGACAGCGGATTTTGAACGCTTCACATATGCACCTGAAGGAACCTGACAGCGGCGACGCGCCGCCGGTCAAAGATCAACTGGGAGGACAAGAATGGCAGGACTGATCAAGGGACCCGCAATTTTCCTGGCACAATTCGGCGGTGACGCGCCGCCGTTCAACACTCTGCCCGCGATCGCGAAATGGGCAGCGGATCTCGGTTACAAAGGCATTCAGATCCCGACATTCGACAGCCGGCTCTTCGATCTCGACAAGGCGGCCGAGAGCCAGACCTATTGCGACGAAATCGAGGGGATCTGCGCTGATGCGGGCGTCGAAATTACCGAATTGTCGACCCACCTGCAGGGCCAGCTGGTTGCCGTACATCCCGCCTACGACCTTGCCTTTGACGGCTTTGCCCCGGCGCAACTTCACGGCAATCCCGCCGGGCGCCAGGAATGGGCGGTCGACCAGATGAAGAAGGCGGCGGTTGCCAGCAAAAGGCTTGGCCTAACGGCCTCCGTCAGCTTTACCGGATCACTGGCGTTTCCGTATCTCTATCCCTGGCCGCAGCGGCCGGCGGGCCTGATCGAGGAAGCTTTCGCTGAGCTTGCGCGGCGCTGGAAGCCGATCCTGGATGTCTACGAGGACAATGGCGTCGATGTCGGCTACGAAATCCATCCGGGCGAGGATGTGTTTGACGGGATCACGTTCGAAATGTTCCTGGAGGCACTCGACGGTCATGCACGCTGTCAGATCAACTACGATCCGTCCCACTTCCTGCTGCAGCAGCTGGACTATCTGGCCTTCATCGATATCTACCACGAGCGGATCTGCGCCTATCACGTGAAGGATGCCGAGTTCAATCCGGACGGGCGGCAGGGCGTTTATTCCGGCTACCAGGGCTGGGTGAACCGCGCGGGCCGGTTCCGCTCGCTCGGCGACGGCCAGGTCGACTTTTCCGGCATTTTCTCCAAGCTCGCCCAATACGGCTATGACAGCTGGGCCGTTCTTGAATGGGAATGCTGCCTGAAGTCGCCCGAGCAAGGTGCGGCGGAAGGGGCTCCCTTCATCGAGAGCCACATCATCGAAGTGACGGACAAGGCTTTCGATGACTTTGCCGGGGGCGATACCGATCAGGAACAGATCCGCAAGATGCTCGGGCTCTGAGCTGCCTGCAACGCTTGAAAACACGCCGGGACCTTTCGCAGGCCCCGGTGCTTTTGTGTGCGCGTCCCGCTAACGGCTTTCCTTGCGTCCACCGGCGAATGTCACCACGCCGACGATGATCAGTCCGGTAAGGATCAGCCGAAGCCCCGCAGCCGCGCCGAAGGTGTTCAGCATCGCGACGAGCAGGAACAGGAACAGCGCCGACCCGAATATGCCCGGGACATTGGAATTGCCGCCCGCGATGGACGATCCGCCGATCACCACGACCGCGATCGAGGCCAGCAGGTATTCTTCGCCCATGTTGAGGGACGAACCGCCGGAGAACCCGGCCAGGAACACACCGCACACGGCAGCCAGTACGGCCGACAGCGTGTAGGTGAGATAGCGGATACGCTCGATCGGAACACCGGCAAGCCGGGCCGCGCGGGTGTTCTGGCCGAAGGCCGTGACAGACCGTCCGTAAACCGTCCGGTTCAGCAACACGGCCATGACAACCGCGAAGGCGATCACGAGGAGCGAAAGGACTGGCACACCCAGCATCTTTGCCGTCGCGATCCACTCCAGCGCCGCCGGCGGCTTGATCTTGACGCCACGCCCGAGCGCAATGGCGCTCGACTGTACCAGGAAGCTAGACGACATGGTCGCGATGATCGGCGGGATCGTCAGGACCCGGATCAGGCCATAGTTGAAAAGACCGACGAGGACACCAACTGCGACCGCAGCCAGAATACCCGGCAGGATCATTGCGTTGCTTCCGTCCATCACCATCATCGATACGACGGCCGACAAGGTGATCGTCGACGGGATCGAAAGGTCGACATTGCCGGGCCCAAGCGTGATCACGAACATCTGGCCGATGCCGACCATGACGAAGAAGGTCGAGAAAGAGAGCGCAGTCGACGCCAGTGCCAGCCCGCCGCTGCCGCTGATATACGCCGCCGTGACGGCCCAGGTCAGGAACGCAGCCAGGAAAGACCAGCTCCACGGGTGTTGGCGCATGAACATCTCAAGCTGTTTCATTTGCGCGCCTCCAGCCGGTTGACGATGGCCCTGAGCGCCAGAACGATGATCAGCACGGCCCCCTGCGCCCCGATCTGCCAGTCCGGAGAGATGCGCAGGAAGGACAGAAACGACGCCGTCAGGGTCAGCGTCATCGCGCCAAGCACCGCGCCGACCGGTGAGATCCGGCCACCGACGAATTCCCCGCCTCCCAGAATGACCCCGGCAATGGAAAGCAATGTGTAGCGAAGCGCGATATTGGCATCCGCCGACGTTGCCAGCCCGACCAGCGTCAGGCCGGCAATAATGCCGAAGACCGCCGTCAGGGCATACATGGTCATCTTCAGTTTGAGCACGGACCAGCCCGCGCGCGTGATCGCCTTCTCGTTGCCGCCGACACCGCGCATGAGGACGCCCCAGGATGTGCGCATGAGGGCAAAATGAACGACCAGCGCGAGCACTGCCGCCGCAACAAGCGGCATGGGAACATAAGGCGGTTTCAGCGTGACCAGCGACCGGATCCAGTCGGGCGCGCTGCCGCCCGGAGTCGGCAACAACAGAACCGCGCAGCCGGACCAGACGAAGGACATGCCGAGCGTCACGACGATGCTCGGCAGCTGCCGGATATAGATCAGCGCACCGATGGCCGCATAAACGGCAATGCATCCAAGGAGGGCGGCGATACCGAGAAGCGGCGTTTCGTTCAGCCAGGTCGCGCCGATACAGGCAACGAGCGAGACGAAACTGCCGATCGACAGATCCAGGTCATTGACCGCGATCACGAACATCTGCGCAATCGTCGCAAGCGCGATCGGCACGGCCAGATTGAACAGGAGATTCAGCCCGAAATAGCTCATGGCCCGCGGCTGAAGCCAGAACACACCGAGCAGGACGAATGTCAGTGACAGCGCCGGCAGCGCGCCCCGCCAGAAGCGGGCAGAAGCGAAGAATCCCAGTCCGGTCATGCCGCCCCGCTTACCTGTTTGAACGAGGCCCTGAGAACATTTTCCTCGGTGATGTCGCTGCCGCTCAAGGTCTCACTTATGACCCCGTCGCGGAACACGTAGACCCGGTCGCAATAATCGAGTTCCTCCATTTCCGTCGTGTACCAGAGAAATGTGCGCCCCTGGGACGCTTCCTGGCGGATGATGGCATAGACCTCGTTCTTGGTGCCGATATCAACGCCGCGCATCGGATCGTCCATCAGGACAATATCCGCCGCAGAGCCCAGCGCGCGGGCGAACAGGACCTTCTGCTGATTGCCGCCCGAGAGCGACAGGATCGGTGCCTCGACATCCGGTGCGCGAATGCCGATCCGTTCCTTCCAGGCATCGGCAAGTTCGCGCTCTTTCCCGTTCTGGATCAGCATGCCTGACAGCATTCTTTTGAGCGAGGAAATGCCGATGTTCTTGCGGATCGACCAGAGCGGCAGCACACCGTCAACCTGCCGATCACCGGCAATGAAACAGCAACCCGTATCCTGTGCGCCTGTGGGCAGAACACCGTGACCGTCAAAAATCTGCAGCAGCGCTTCCGTCTGGCCCTGACCGGCCAATCCGGCAAATCCGACGACCTCCCCGGCCTGAGCCCTGATGCTCTGGTCATCGGGCTGGTCCGACGGGCGCATATGAATGCGTTCTTCGCTCACGGCTTTCCGGGGCTCGGCATCCCGGCGCGGCGCAACTCCGG
>JBCBUA010000049.1:0-23968 GCA_039818365.1 Pseudomonadota bacterium | reverse complement strand
CGCCAGTTGCATTTCCTTGCGGCTGCCATAGCCGAGATTGGCAAGAAGTTTGACCAGCCGCATGTTATCGCCCTCCCTTGGCCTTGACGGCCCTGATCACCTTGTAGCCGCCCTCATCGGCCAGTTGGATGGCGTCCGCGAAAACCTCTGAAAGTGTTCTTTCGTATGGCAGATGACGATTGGCGACCATGTAGAATTCACCCCCGGGGCGCAGCCCCGCCGCGGCTGCCCTGATGAAGCCCTGACCGACATCGGCCCGGTCGGCCTTGCCCGCCTGGTGAAAGGGCGGATTGGAGACAATGAAATCATATGGCCCCTCGATGCCCCTCGTGACATCGCACCAGACACCGTTCATCGCCCTCTTGCCCTTGAAGGGCGCGAGGTTTTCCTCCGCGAGATCGAGCGCACGCTTTTCGGCTTCGTAGAGGTCCATCGCGGTCACCTTGGGTGCCTTTTCAAGGACCGTTTTTGCGAGGTAGCCGAACCCGGCTCCCAGGTCCGCACCGCGTCCCTTCAGCGTTTCGGGAAGGAGGCCGGCCAGGAGTTTCGAAGCCGGATCGATGCGGTCCCAGGCGAAAAGGCCCGGTCTGCTGACATAGGCCCCATCCAGGACGGCCCGGGGCCTGTCGAGTGCACGCCATTCCTCCAGCAGGGTCTTGTCGACCTGGCCCGGACGCACCTGGCCCCAGACGGCCCGGCACTTGTTCTTGGTAACCTTGTCGGCATGGCCCAAAAGATCCGAAAGGTCTTTCTCGACTGTCCTGGCTCCCTCCGTGTTGGGTGCACAGGCAACAACAAACCCACTCTCCTTTGCCCTTGAGACCGCTTCGGCGAGCTGCGCGCGCGCCTCCTGCCGTTGCCGCCCCGGCAGAACCAGGACGGCGTCATGGTGTCCATCGGGGGCGTCGGCTGCGACCTTGAAACCCGACCTTTGCAGCGCGTCCCGGTCCGGGGCAAAGCTTTGCACGCATGTCAGGTCCAAATCCGCGAGCGCGTCCAGGGCACGGCCCGCCCGCGCCCGCAGGAAAAGAACACGGGCGCCCGGATCGATGTCGACGGCCCCGGTTTCAAGGGGCAGCATCAGCGTGTCTAACGCGGGATCGGACATGAGGGACTTTCAGAGCTGTTTCGGATCATTGCTGGCTCATACAGCCAGCTTTGCCCGCCGTCAAAAACTACCGTCGGACTTGAAGGCCTTGCCGTCGACCAGCAGGTTCAGCGGCAGGGAGCGGCCATCTTCGGCGATCGCCACTTCCAGCAGAACGCGGCTGGTGTCGAGCTTCTCGATCTCGCGGCCTTCGCCTTCAGGCAGGAAAAAGGCGTCAATGCCGTAGTCGATCCAGACCGTTTCAGCGGAGGAAGATCTGACGATGCCGGCAATTGCGAGCGCCCCTGATCCGGGCGGGTCCGCTGAGACGGAAGCAGGGCGCGCCGGGCCCCCGCCATCCCTTGCCAGTTCAAGAAAGACAGATTGCCCCGCCTTGAGGCTTTCAGCACCTGCCAGATCTCTCGGAATGCGACCGATAGCCAGATTGATGATGACATAGTCTCCCCTGAGGAGGTCACGCGGGTCAACCGGCACCAGTTCCAGGGGCACCACGGTTCCGGTCATCTGCACGTTGAGACGGTCCACGAGCGGGATGGAGATCAGGGCAAGCTGGAAAAGCGCCAACAGCCCCCACTTCAGGTAAGTGAGTGGGATGTTGGGCCTCGTCGAGCCGGTCTCGAGCGCGGCGCCGCTCATGATGCGGCCTCCTTTTCGCCGATCCGCCCCGAAGCAGATGGCTTGCCGGTTCTGAAGACACGCGCCAGCCAAAGCGCGACGCCAAGCAGGAGCACGCCCGCGACAAGGAAGAACACTGATTGTCCCAGAAGCGTCCCGATCGTGACCTGCAGCAGCCAGAGCGCCACAGCGGTCAGGCCAAGGTAAGAACACAGCATCCAGTAGCGGTTGTTGAACCATGTCGCGAGTGAGCAAAGACCAACCAGCGCCGTCATGGATGCCGCCGCCAGAACGAGCGTGTTCGACGTGACGACCGGCATCATGACGGCCAGAAACGCAAGGCCAATTGCGCCGAACAAAGCCTGTGCCTTCGCGGTCTTGTAGGACAGCAAGAGCCCGGCCGCGAGGAGAACGACGGCAGCTGCAAGCGGGGCGAATGCGGGCAAGGTCCAAAGAGCCGCCGCGCCGATATCCGACGCGATTTCCGGCACCAAGATAAGCGCGGCGACGACAAGGCCGTTGAGCACCAGGAACCCCGCGTCCTGCAGCGACCGGCTCATCAGCCAGCGGCCGTGCGAGCGGGCCGGCAAGCTGCTGTTCCATTTCACGCACAGATCGGCGATTGGATCGATCAGCACCATGAGGACGGCCAGTCCGCCCGCCCCTGCAAGCGACATGGCAAGCACGAACCCGTCATCGCCAGCATGCAGGTCGGCGGTTTCGGCAAGCCACCGGCCAAACGTCATCCACAGCAACGCAATGGCGAGCCAGCGTGACAGCCGTGCGGGTACGACGATTGCGTGCGCGAAAACCGCAATCAGAATGGCCAGACCCATCAGATCCTGCAAGGCCGTCGCGTCCCCCAGATCGGCGCGGCTCACCTGCCAGGTGAGCGCGGCAACCGCAGCAACGGTAAGCGAAGCCCTGGACCTTGTGAGCCAAGCGGCTGCCAAGCCGCCCATACAGACCAGAAACGCGCCGCCCGCCCAGTCTTCGGGCAAATGGAAAATCTGCCCGACCAGCGCCATGCCGCCCACAAAAACAAGGGTCGCGAAGCCCGTCAGAAGATCCGCGATGCCCTTGCGCCCCCTCGCCGCGGCGCGTGCCGCAACCAGGTGGCTGGCAATGAGAAGGACCGCGATCCCGACGAGTTTCGCGGTTTTCGGAATGGCCGCCCAGTTGGCGGCGATGAACGCGAACAGGGCCAGGGCGACACAGATCATGCCGATCCCTGCCAGTGCCATGGGCAGCCGCGATCGTCCGTCCTCCTGCTCCTGTTCACGCAGGATCGACGCAGCCCCAGAGGAACTGACCCATCCCCTGGCCACCCAGTCTTCCAGATCGTCTTTCAGTCTCTTCCTGTAAGCCCAGTCGAACATCGGTTTTTGCCGGAAGCGCCTCGTGTTGATCAGGTGGAACTTGAATGTGATAGCAGGTTCTATCGATTCAATAAGGCCCTTCTCAGGGGGAAAGTCGGCTTTGACAGAAGAAAATGTCAGGGTGGATGGCTGCAATCAGGCCTTTTCATGCGAAATATTGTCCTCCGAGGGGCGCGCGCCGAATGTCGGCGCCACCGGCTTCGCGCCGGGAAGATCGATCGTTTCCAACGTTTTCAACGTATCGGTAGCCGGTCTATCGGCGTTGTCCCGACGGCAAATTACAACACGCGATTGACTATATTGAAGGCACACAAATATCGTGCTTGATTTTTGTGCAAGCACCTTCCACACTTCGCCGGAAAAATTGAAAACACAGGGGAACACTATGCGTCTTTTGAAAAGCGCCGCGCTTGCATTGATGATCAGTGGAGGCAGCGCCTATGCCGAAACCGACATCAAATTCACACTGGACTGGAAGTTCGAAGGCCCGTCGGCACCCTTCTTCATTGCCCTCGACAAGGGCTATTTCAAGGACGAAGGGCTGAACGTGACCATCGACAGCGGTGCCGGCTCGCGCGAATCGCTGCCGCGCGTTGCGACCGGAACCTATGACATGGGTTTCGGTGACATCAACGCGCTCATCAAGCTGATGGACGAGCAGCCGGATCTCAAGGTCAAGGCCGTCATGATGGCCTATGAAACACCGCCCTTCGCCGTGATCGGCCGCAAGAGCCAGGGCGTGACGGAAGATCCCAAGTCCCTTGAGGGCAAGACCCTGGGTGCCCCGCCCCCCGACGCCGCATTCGGGCAATGGCCCGCCTTTGTCGATGTGACCGGACTCGATACAAGCGGAATCACGATCGAAAATGTCGGCTTCCCGGTGCGTGAGCCCATGCTGGCGCAGGGCCAGGTCGACGCGATTTTCGGGTTCTCGTTCTCGTCCGTTTTGAACCTGAAGGCTCAGGGCGTTCCGGAAGACGACATTTCGCTGATCCTGATGGGTGAAAACGGTCTCGATCTTTACGGCAACGTCGTCATCGCCAACACCGATTTCGCCGCCGAAAATCCAGACGCCGTCAAAGGCTTCGTCAAGGCGCTGACCAAAGGCTATCTCGACGCGATCGCAGATCCCGCCGCTGCCATTCCCTACGTCATGAAACGGAACGAGGTCCTCGACGAAGCCGTTGAAGTGGATCGTCTGACCATGGCCGTTGAAGGCTCCATCGCGACACCGGCCGTCAAGGAAAACGGCTTCGGCGGTGTCGACATGGAGAAACTGGCGAAGTCCATGGAATATCTTCAGACGTCCATGGGCGTGAGCGACACGCCGCCGAGCCCGGAGAAGGTTTTCGACAGCAGCTACCTTCCTCCCAAGGAAGACCGGATGGTCAAGTAACCCCTCCGCTCCACCCTTGATCAATTGCTCCTGCGGTCTGCGACTGGCCGCAGGAGCCTGTTTCGGACCAGACCTTGACCGGATTTGTAGACCTTAGAAACGTACGCCTGTCTTACGGACAGGCAGACGATGCGACCCTTGCCCTCGACGGATTGGACATGAGCATCCAGGAAGGTGAGTTCGCGGCCGTCGTCGGCCCCTCGGGCTGCGGAAAATCAACGCTGATGAAGCTCGCAACCGGGCTGATCACCCCCCAGGAGGGAACCGTCGAGGTGGCCCGACAGGAAGTGTCCGGACCCGTCTCCATTGCGGGTATGGCATTCCAGAACCCGTCGATGCTGCCGTGGCGCAGCACACTTTCAAACGTGATGCTGCCACTGGAGATCGTCCAGCCGCACCGCGCCAACCTCAGGCGCGAGAAAGCCGCCTACACGGCGCAGGCGGAAGAACTGCTCAAGCTCGTCGGCCTCGGTGGCTTTGGAGAAAAATATCCCTGGCAGCTTTCGGGCGGCATGCAACAGCGGGCAAACCTGTGCCGCGCGCTCATTCACGATCCGGCGCTTCTGATGCTGGATGAGCCCTTCGGCGCACTGGACGCATTCACCCGCGAGGAACTTTGGCAGGTCATGCGAGACCTGCACGCGGAAAAGAGCTTCACGGTGATCCTGGTGACCCATGATCTTCGGGAGGCCGTCTATCTGGCAGATACCGTTTTCGTCATGAGTGCACGGCCAGGCAAGATCATTGAACGGCGGGAAGTCTCCTTCGCCCGTCCCAGATCCATCGATCTGATCTACGAGGCGGCGTTCAACGACATTGTGCACGATCTGAGGGCACTGATCGCGGAAGCGAGGGTGGCGGCATGACATCTTCCCGCTGGATCGCACTTGCCCCCTGGCTCTGGACCATCGGCCTGTTCCTGGTCTGGGAACTGGCAGTCAAGATTTTCGACCTTCCGGTTTTCATTCTGCCCGCACCGACGGATATCTGGGAAGCGATCATCAAATACTGGTCGCCAATCTGGAAGAATTCGGTGCAGACGCTGTTCACGACCGTCGCCGGCTTCCTGCTTGCCGTCGTCGGCGGACTTGCGCTTGGCCTTGCCATCGGCTGGAGCCGCGCGATCTATGCCGGACTTTATCCGCTGATGATCGGCTTCAACTCCATTCCGAAGGTCGCGGTTGTTCCGATCCTGGTGATCTGGTTCGGCATCGGAACCATTCCGGCTGTCCTGACGGCATTCCTGATCGCATTCTTCCCGATCGTGGTGAATGTCGCTACGGGCCTAGCAACCATCGAACCTGAAATGGAAGACGTCTTGCGCGCGCTCGGGGCAAAGAAGCTGGATATCATGCTGAAAGTCGGCATTCCCAGATCGATGCCCTATTTCTTCGGTTCTCTTAAAGTGGCCATCACGCTCGCCTTTGTGGGCTCCGTCATTTCGGAAACCGTCGCGGCCAATTCCGGCATCGGCCACATGATGCTCGCGGCGCAATCCCAGTTCAACGTTCCGCTTGTCTGGGCGGGGCTTGTCGCCCTCGCCGTGCTCGGCATCGTGATGTACGCCATCATGGCCTGGCTGGAAATACGGATGACGGGCTGGGCCCATCGCAGCAGCAGGTCCTAGCCGACGCAAATCTGGAGATTGCATCGGTCCGCGCTGCTCTGGAAACTGTTGTTCAAATGCAGAAGCTGAGGGCGTCCGGTTGTTCCGGACGCCCTTTTCGCAGCCCTAGTCGGCCGCTTCTTCGGTCTTGCGTGATGATGCGCGCGGCTTCCGGCGGGTTGCCGGTTTGGACGCGGCCGATTTGCGCGGCGCGGTTTTTCGTGTGGCCGGTTTGCGCGGCGCAGCTTTCTGTGTCGCCGCCGCCTTTGCCGCCACGGCTGCCGGCTTCTTGACCGGCGCCACCGCATCGGCTGACTTGACGCCCGCCTCCACCTCTGCCGGGGTGGTGCTCTCCGCCAGCGGGTCTTCTTCGATGTTTCCGGTCGCAGGCGGCAGGCCAAGCACCTTGTGGAAGCTCTGCAGTGTCTCCAGCGTGTGCGGCGTCATCTCGTCGATATCGCCGGGAATATAGCGGACGACCTTGCAGGCCAGTTCGCGTTCTTCTTTGGTCTTGAGCAGCTTCGGCAGGGAAGACAGCGCGTGTTCGGGAGCGAACTCGACAATCAGCGTCTGTTCCTGAAGCATGAAGCTGCGTTCGTCGGGTGTAAGCGACCTGAAAGGCTCGTCCTGGGTGAGCACGCGCGAGGACCGCTCGAGCCGGTCGCGCCGCACGTTGCCCCGGCTTTCGGCAAGCAGGATCAGCATCCGGACGACCGCCTCGCGGAAACCGCCCTCCTCGATATGCATCAGCGCGGCCTGAACCGGCGGCAGGCTGCGCAGTTCATCGGCGTTCTTGAGCGTACGGCCCGGCTGCTTCGTGCGCCCGAACCAGCGCATGTAGGGCGATCCCCAGATGGTATAGAAAAGGTTTTCATACATGGTGTCGCGCAGGTCCCGGAAGAGATCCATGGACTGCTCGATCAACGCCGCATTAACGCGCTCCAGTTCCACGAACGGATTGTCCGGCGCAACCGGCTCACGCTCGGCCCTGGTCTTCTCGGCCCAGCCCGGAAGGGCGCTCAGAAAAGGGTTCATGCTCGAGAGGAATTCCCGCTGCAGTCGCAGGGGATGGGTGCGCCGCCGAAGGTCGGCGCTCTGCTCCGTCACGCCGGCCTGAACGAACGGGCGCACGCAAACGTCGTAAAACTCGGCCTGCTGTTCGGACGCCCTTGCGACCGCGGCAAACGGAATTTCGTCATCCCGGCCGTCATCCAGCGCTTTCAGGTCATCCATGCTGCGCTCGTGGAAGCTGACGGTGAACTTACGGTCCAGCAACTCGCCCTCGTAGTCGTCGATCGACATCTCGTAAAGACCCGGCGGCAAAGCCTCGATGGTCTTCAGGGTCGAGGTCACCTCCGTGTGCTCCTTCTTGGCGATCTTGGAGGAGACGAAAATTCCGAGGTGACCGACCTGGTCGTGCACCATGTAGATGATGCGCTGACCGCGGATCGCGATTTCCCGCTCATCCGCATAAGTGTCTAGGATCCAGTTGAGCGCCTGCTGCGGCGGAGTGATATTGTCGCCAAAACTGGCAAACACGATGATCGGCGCACGGACCTGCTAGATATCGACATTGCGCCCCGGCTCAAGCTGCGCTTCGTTCTTGGACAGGCGGTTGCCGACAAAGAGCTGCTCGACGATCCATTTCATTTCCGCTTCGTTCAAAAGGAAGTAACCGCCCCACCAGCGTTCGAATTCCAGGAAGCGGTGCGGCTCGGTGTCGACCTTGGCGTAGAGGTCGTAATACTTGCCGAAATAGTTTCTTGAAGGATTGAGAAGCTCGAAGTTCTGGACAATGTCGGCGCCGTCGAACACGCCGTGACCGAGGTCCGAATAGAACATGGCGTTGTAGGTGCCACCCAGAATGCCGCCATTGTAGCGCATCGGGTTTTCGCCGACGCGCCCGGCCCAGGTCGAGACCGGCGCGCCGTTGAGAATGATCGGGCCGGTGAGATCGGGGTTGGTCGCAGCGAGCAGAAGCGTCGCCCATCCGCCCTGGCAATTGCCCGTGACCACCGGGTTGGGCGCCTCGGGGTGCAGTTCCTTCACCTTGCGCACAAACGCGGCTTCCGCGCGCGTGACATCAGCCAGCGTCTGGCCCTTTTCGGGCATGCGCTTGAACGCGACAAAATAGACCGGATGGCCGTCGCGAAGAGCGACACCCACCTGGCTGTCCGGCTTGAAGCCGCCGATACCCGCACCGTGTCCGGCGCGCGGATCGATGATGATATACGGGCGCTTCCAGGGCTTGGGTTCGCGGCACGGGGTGTTTTCCGGCGGCCTGATCTTCAAAAGCATGTAGCAGCAGGGATGGGGCAGGTCCGCACCGTCCAGAACCAGGTCATAATCATAGATAAGGACCGGGGGGCAGCCTGCCTCCTCGTGTTCGATGAAATTGTCACCTCTCTGGCGCAGCGTATCCATCGTGAGCACGACCCGCTGAGCCGCGTCCTTCCAGTAGCTCTCAAAGGCGCTGTAGAGCGTCCCTTGCGCCTGCGCCCGGGTCATATCTTCAACTGCCTTGCCATATGCCGACAGGCTGTCCTGCCAACGCGTCTTGTGCACGTCGGTCATGTTGGTCAGATGCTTGGTGAGGCCACGCCCCATCAGTTCCGCCATGTTCGAGACTTCAGCCGCCTGGGCCTGCCACGCGGTGAAGCGCTGCGACGGGGACCAGGCGGTCGCATCTTCCAAAGAATGCAGGAACTCGTTGTGGCCCTTTTCGAGCGCATCGAAAATGTCCTTCATCAGGACCTCCTATCCAACAATGCTGTAGCCGCCGTCGATGAAGTGAATGCCTCCGGTGACATTGAAGGCCTCACGGCTTGCAAGGAACGCGGCATAGGCACCGACGTCATCGATCGTGGCAAGATGATGTGTGGGTGCACGCTCGGCGGCGTCGTTCAGCAATTCATCGAACTCCGCGATACCCGATGCCGCGCGGGTCCGCAACGGTCCGGGCGACAAGGCATGCACCGATATGCCCTTCGGGCCCATCTCGGCCGCCGCATAGCGGGTCGCGGCTTCAAGCGCGGCCTTGACCGGTCCCATGACACCATAGTTTTCGACAACCTTCTGCGCACCCATGAACGAAACCGTCATGCAGGTGCCGCCTTTCGGCATCAGGGGTTCCGCCTTGCGGATGAGGCGCAGGAAGGAGTGAACCGAAATATCCATGGCCAGCGAGAACCCGTCCGCAGAGCAATCGACAACGCGGCCATGCAGGTCATCCTTCTTGGAGAAGGCGATGGAGTGCAGCAGCGTATCGAGTTTGCCCCACTTCTCCGTTATCATTGCGAAAAGCGCGTCCAGTTCGCCCTCGTTACGGACATCGAGCGGTGCAATGATGTCAGCACCGAGTTCTTCGGCCAACGGACGGACAAAGGGTTCCGCCTTTTCATTCAGGTAAGTGATCGCAAGATCGGCCCCCTGCGCGCGGAAGGCTTTTGCGCAGCCATACGCAATGGACTGGTCGTTGGCCACACCGACCACGAGGGCCTTGCACCCCGTCAAATCAAACATGACTGTCAGCTCCCTGACGTTGAAACAGACTGGACCCGGCGTGACGCCGCGTGGAACCTCCCGTCGCCTCAGACGCAGCCAGAAACTTTTCGCAGTGCAACATGATCAGTGTGACGACACAATGACTTTTGCAAAATGTAGGTGGTTGTGCGGATCGGAATCCATCGCCATAAATACTTACTCTAGGTCAATTAAAGATATACAACCGATACACAACCTCAGTTTGAAAATATCCATATCCTTGTTATTTGGTAAAAATCCATTATTTTGAATTGTGTTTATGTTATGATTTCAGCTCAATCTTTTCATTTAGAACAGAAAATAAAATAAAACTTGAGGGTCGCGTCATGAAGAAAGTTTTGATTGTCCTTCTGTTACTCTCCGGCACTTCTGCACCAGGCTTTGCACAGACGGCGTGTAACCCGGCAACCCAGTATTGCCGTTGATAACGCAGATTTAGGCAGGCAACGGACATGCCCGACCTTGTCGCCCTGTTGTTTGGCGCGCTGATCATCGGCGTTTTTTCCTACGAGCGTTTCAACAAGGCCACCTATGGCAGCCGCAGGCAACTTGAGCGTCTTGTCGATCTGCTGACGCCGGACAAATTGCGCGCGCGCAAAACCGTCTTTCACGCGTATACGTTCTACGCCCTGACGATGCTGCTGATCTATTTCTTCCTGTGCGCCTATGCGGAAGTCATTCCCTATCTCGGCGGTCCGGACATTCTTGCCGAGACGGTGGGTGCGAGCCAATTGCCGACCGCTCCGGCGGACGAGGCGGACGGGTCCACCGTCGGCTTCGTGCCCCTCAACAACAGCGAGAGCGTCTTCTGGGCCCAGCCGCTTTCAAGTGAGACGGGTCCGGTTGAAAAACGGAACTTTCTCGATATCGGCATCGATCCGTCCATTTCTCTGACGATCGCGCTGATCATTGTCGGCCTCGCCCCGACCTTTCCGATCCTGCAGCGTTTCGAGGACTGGATGCGCAGTGCGGCACACCGGCTTGCCGGCATTCCGACACGGGTCATCGGAGCGGGCGAGGACCTTCAGCGCAACTCGATCCAGCTTCGCGAGGAAGACGAAAAGAACGCTGACATTCCGAAGAACAGCCTGCTCATTCCGCGCGGCCACTGGGAGCGCATCCCCCACTATACCAAGGCGGCCGAAGGACAACTCGCCGACCCGCAGGACTTTCACGAGGATCTCGACCTCATTTTCTCGATTTCGTCCTGGATACTCGACCGCAAGCTGAAACTGGCGAATGCAAGCCAGCGCGAGGAATTCGACAAGCTGGAAGCCGCCCTGACCCGGCGCCGCGATGTTCTGCTGCTCGAGCTGGATGAGAAATCGAGTTACCAGGCCGGCGAGCCCGCCGTGGCCGCTGAGAAACCCGAAGCCGCGGCGGAGGCGGAAGCACCGCAAGACGGGAACGGGTCCGGTGCCAATTCCGCCGCGAACGAAAAGAAGCGCGCCAGCTGGGAACGGCTTGCCGAAGTGGCCGATCACCTCGCCGATGATCTGTGCATCCTGCTGGCGCTCTACGTCGAGCATGAAATCATCATTCCCGACGCCAGCACCCAGCGGGCCGAGAAGAATGCGTCCAGCTCCGTCCGCCAGCAGATCCTCGCCAAGAAGAAGCTCGAAGCGTTCTTGAGCGACCTGTTCAACGAACATGCCGGACCGGTCCATGCCCGCTCCCACGCCATGCTGACAATCCTCTGGTCGGCCGGGATCACGATTTCACTGGCGCTCGCCTGGAGTGTTTTTCCGGGCCCCTACGAAACCGCGCTTCAAAGCGGCACCGCCGGAAGCCCCTATTGGCGTGCGCTCGGTTATGCCACCACCTCTTTCAACAGCTTCTGCGTCCCGATCATCATCGCGCTGGCATTGCGCGACGGCGCACGCCAGACGCACCGGTGGCGGAACATGTCGCAGGCGCACTGGACGAAACGACTGCCCCAGGCAGCCGTCCTCATATTCGTCTCCTGGGCTGTTGCCACGCTGTTTATCATCGGGCTGGTTCTGTGGCGCTCGGCTATTGAATCGGGCGGCTGGGAGGAAAACCAGCGCACTGTCTGGGCCACACTGCAGGCATCGTTCGAGTACAACGCCCCAACCCCCTTGCGAGGTGCGGTCCTCGCCCTGATCCTTGTTGTGCTGCTGGATTCCGCGTCCGCGCTCTCCAGGGCCGAGGTGTCGCAAAAGACAATGGCCTGGAGCCGTGGCTGGGCGATCAAGGCAGCCATCCTGATGGGATTGCTGGGGGGAGCGACGCGTTTTCTCACCTCGTGGGCATCCGCCCTCAACCGGTCAGCCGAGCAACCGCAACTCGATGCGATCGATCACGGCCTGATCGCCTATGCGGCGATTTATTCCGCGATACTCGGGTTCCTGGTGGTTTTCTGCGTCGCCGAAGCGCTCCAGAACCAGCGGCGGCGGCAAACCGGGTCCGCCCCGAAATCAGCGCCACTCGTCGGCCAGACGTCCACAAAATCGCGCACGGCGGCATCATGATGAGGTGGCTTGTTTCCCTTTGCATGATTTTCGCGAACGTATTTGCGGCGACCGGTATCGCCCTTGCAGACACGCATGCTGCGCCGGTCAAGATGGCCGTGCGCACGGACACCCGCCCCTTCATCTGGATGAACAACGCCTCGGGCGAGTTTCTGGGCTTTTATTGGGACATCTGTACCGAGGCGATCTACCGTGCCGGCTATCAGCTGGAAACTGTCGAGATCGGCTCGGCCGAGCGGAAGTCGATCCTCAGCACCGGCCAAATCAGCGCGAAAGGCGACCAACGAGCACCCGCAAGGGTCGCCTCCCTGGCCGGCGAAGCACCCGCAAACGGCACGCCTCAGCGGGAGGTCACCGAAATCGACTTTCTGTGCGACCCGACCACGATCACGCTGCAGCGTATGCGCAGCTTTCCGGTTGAAGCCGGCACGCCCGTTCTTCATTTCTCGCAGATCGTCTTTGTGGCCAACAGTTCCTTCGTGAAGTCCAAGCCCGGAAAGGACATCACCAAGAACGAGGGCAAACTGCCCGAAGACGGCCCGGACCCGACATGCGACTGCATCCTGCCGTGGATTGATCACCTCGGCGCCGCGGCGCGCGGTGAGCCCCCGCCTGCTCATTCCTGCCAGAATGCCTGGTGGCCTGAGCAAGAACCGGCACCGGCAGAAAATGCGCATGACGGCGACGTCTCCGGCGAAGACGGACCACCCGAAAACCGGCAGGCAAGCTTCTGGGACAGGTTCAGGATCGAGTTTCAATTCGTCCCGGCCACACCGCAGCAGGTGAAAACCGAGATCCCCAAGGACTATGAGATCTGGGGCTACGTGGAAGGATCGACGATCGGCGACGCGCTGAATGCCCTTTTGAGCAAGCCGCCCCAAAACCAGATTGGCGCCAAGATCGTCTGTTCGCGCAGCTATACGTCGCACACGGCAGCTGCGCGCGCCTTCTGCAACGGAGAGCTGTCCCGCTACTACGGCGATCTCGACATCGTGCAGGCGTCCCTTGCCGACCAGCGGAACCAGACCCGGACAGACTGCGCCATGGACCCGGCACCGGCCGGTGCCGGACGGTATGAGCCCTACGCCTTCGTCATTTCGTCAAGGTCGCATCCGGGCCTGCCGGAAAAGATCGATCTTGCGCTTTACAGCATGTTTCAGGACGGCACGATCGAACGCCTGTTTGCCGGTCATTTTCCCGATACCAAGATGTCGGACTTTCTCAACACGCTTTTCCGGATCAACAGCATTCCCGCAGGGACCGTACTGGTGAAAGACGCAGCAGACGACCGGTCTGCCGAGACGCCTGAGAACTGAAAAAGCCGGCCCCGCGATTGCGGGGCCGGCCTCCACGTCTCTCCCTCAGTGAGGACAGGCTTACGCCAGATCGAAACGATCCGCGTTCATGACCTTGGTCCAGGCGGCGACGAAGTCCTTCACGAACTTGGCCTGGTTGTCGTCCTGGGCATAGACCTCCGCGTAGGCACGCAGGATCGAATTGGAGCCGAAGACGAGATCCGCGCTGGTCGCGGTCCATTTCAGCGTGTTGAGCTGGCGGTCGCGGATCTCGTAAGTTCCGTCGGAAGCCGGCAGCCAGCTGTTGGCCATGTCGGTCAGGTTGACGAAGAAATCCGTCGTCAGAGCGCCTTCGCGGTCGGTGAAGACACCGTGCTTGGAGCCGCCATGATTGGCGCCGATGACGCGCAGGCCGCCGACCAGAACCGTCATTTCCTGCGCCGTAAGGCCAAGAAGCTGCGCCTTGTCGAGCATCATCTCTTCGGGGCTGACGGCATAGTCTTTCTTTTCCCAGTTGCGGAAGCCGTCCGCAAGCGGTTCCAGAACCTCGAAGCTTTCCGCATCGGTCTGTGCGTCGGTCGCGTCACCACGGCCTGCGCTGAACGGAACGGCGGTGTTGAAACCGGCGGCCTTGATGGCCTGCTCGACACCGACATTGCCGGCCAGGACAATAACGTCGGCAAGCGATGCGCCGCTCTCGGCCGCGATCGGCTCAAGGGCAGCGAGCACCTTGGCGAGCCGTGCCGGTTCGTTGCCTTCCCAGTCCTTCTGCGGGGCAAGCCGGATACGCGCACCATTGGCACCGCCGCGCTTGTCGGAACCGCGGAACGTGCGCGCGCTGTCCCAGGCGGTCGCGATCATGTCGGCAGCGGAGAGACCACTGGCAGCAATCTTGGCCTTGACCGCATCGACATCGTAGGAGGTCGATCCTGCCGGGATCGGATCCTGCCAGATCAGGTCTTCCGCAGGCACGTCCGGTCCGAGATAGTTGGCGCGCGGGCCCATGTCGCGGTGGGTCAGCTTGAACCAGGCGCGGGCAAACGTGTCACGGAAGTAGGCTTCGTCTTCCATGAACTTGCGGCAGATCTCGTTGTAGACAGGGTCCATTTTCATGGCCATGTCGGCATCGGTCATCATCGGGTCGTGATGGATGGACGGGTCGGTCGCATCGACCGGCTTCTCAGCATCCGGCATGTCGACGGGCTTCCACTGCCATGCGCCAGCCGGCGATTTCGTCAGTTCCCATTCGTAGTTGAAGAGGTAGTCGAAATAGCCCATGTCGAACTTGGTCGGCTCTTTCGTCCAGGCCCCCTCGATGCCGGATGTGAAGGCATTGGTCGCCTTGCCGTCCTGGCCGGGGTTGGACCAGCCAAGACCCTGTGCCTCGACGCCGGTCGCTTCCGGCTCGACACCGATCTTGTCGACCGCGCCGCGTCCGTGCGCCTTGCCGACAGTATGACCGCCGCAGGTCAGCGCCGCGGTCTCTTCGTCGTTCATGGCCATGCGCTTGAAGGTTTCGCGGATATGCGCCCCGGTCTTGACCGGGTCCGGGTTGCCGTTGACACCTTCCGGGTTCACATAGATGAGGCCCATATGAACAGCCGCGAGCGGGTTTTCCAGTGTCGAGGCGTCATCGAGGTTGTCATAGCGGTTTTCGGACGGTGCAAGCCACTCCTGCTCCGAGCCCCAGTAAACGTCAGTCTCCGGGCCCCAGATGTCTTCCCGGCCGAAACCGAACCCGAAGGTTTTGAAACCCATCGTCTCATAGGCCATGTTGCCGGCCAGGATGATGAGATCGGCCCAGGACAGGGCGTTGCCGTATTTCTTCTTGACCGGCCACAGCAAACGGCGGGCCTTGTCGAGGCTGGCATTGTCCGGCCAGGAGTTGAGCGGCGCGAAACGGATGTTGCCCGAACCGGCGCCACCACGGCCATCCTGCATGCGGTAGGACCCTGCCGAGTGCCAAGCCAGACGGATCATGAGACCGCCGTAATGGCCCCAGTCGGCCGGCCACCAGTCCTGGCTGTCAGTCATCAGCGCGCGGACGTCTGCCTTGACTGCCTCATGATCGAGACCTTTTGCGGCTTCGCGGAAATTGAAATCCGGATCCATCGGGTTGGTCCGGGCACCGTGCTGGTGCAGAATGTCGAGGTTGAGCGCATTTGGCCACCATTTCGTAACCGGCTTGTCCATCGACGTGTTACCGCCGTGCATGACCGGGCATCCGCCCGCTTTGTCGACTTTTGCGTCCATATTCCTCTCCATTTCGAGTCACGGTGCGACGCACCGCGCTTACAAAACCCCGGCCCGGTGACAGCATTTTGACAGCGCACGCGCTTGCTCAAGCGCGTTGATGGTCCCGATGCTGGCAATTGGCCGGAGAACTCCGTGATTTGGTCCCAAACCTGGTCCGTGTGACTACATTTAAGATGCATATCGCACGTTTCCAGTCTGGTGTAATTCCAAACTAGCAGAGCGCGCCCATCAGAAGAAGTTGAATTTCCTGATCGCTTTGATAGGTTTTACTTATGATAAACATCACGCTGAAACAACTTCGATATTTCGAGGCTCTCGCCCGTCATGGCCATTTCGGCAAGGCGGCAGATGCCTGCGCCATTTCTCAGCCGGCCCTGTCAATGCAGATCAAGGAGATGGAGGAAGCGCTCGGGGCGGCCCTGATCGAACGCGGCCCGCGGCAGGTCAGACTGACGCATTTCGGCGAAGTGGCCGTGGAGCGCGCCCGGGACATTCTGCGCGCAGCCGAGGAACTCGGGGACCTGGCCCGTGCTTCGCGCGACCGGCTTGTCGGGCGTCTGCGCATCGGGGTCATTCCGACGATCGCGCCATACCTGCTTCCGCGGGTCATCAGCGCCTTGTCCGAACAGCATCCGGAGCTTGAGATCCATGTGCGCGAGACAGTCACACCCAAGCTCATTCAGGAACTGGGCGAAGGCAAGCTGGATACCGCGATCGTCGCCCTGCCGGTTTCGGAAGGCTCGCTTGCCGAAACGCCGTTGTTTGACGAGACGTTCATGCTCGTGCGCTCGGCGAGCGAGGCGAACGCCCCAATGCCCAGCGCCGACCGGCTGCGCGAAATGCGGCTCCTGCTTCTTGAGGAAGGCCATTGTTTCCGCGATCAGGCCTTGTCCTTCTGCAACCTGCCCTCCGGTCCCCCGCGCGAAGTGCTCGATGCCAGTTCGCTCTCCACGCTGGTCCAGATGGTCAGCGCCGGAATGGGCGTCACACTCATTCCGGAAATGGCGGTGCCGGTCGAAACCCGGTCCGCCTCCGTCTCCGTTTGCCGCTTCGAAGACCCCGAGCCGACACGGACCGTCGGCATGGTCTGGCGCAAGTCCAGCCCCCTCGCCGGTCAGCTAGGCGAAATCGCCGAAATCGTCAGAACCTGCACATGAGCAGAGGCCGTCAAAGGTCCCGGGTCGCGTCAAGAAGTGCCGGGATGACTTCCAGGAACAGAAGCGTGTTCATCCGGACGGTCTCGGTCTGAGGATAGCCGCCATTCATGGCGATGACGGTTCCGCTTTCCCGCTCCATGACCAGGACCTGCCCGTGAATGCCGATAAAGACCATCATCGTGTGGCCCTTGATGTTCAGGATCCTGATCTGATCCTTGTACCAGCCGTCGGACGCAAGCGCGGCCTCCTTGCCGACAGCCCAGGCTGCCCTGACCCGGTCGTTGCCTTGCCAGATTGCGTCCAGGAATGCCTTTGGCACGACCTGGTCTCCAAGGTGGTTCCTGCCGTCATTCAGGAACAGCCGCCCGACGCGCGCCAGGTCGCGTGTTCGCATGTTCAATCCGCCGGACGCAACCGTGTACCCGCGCGGATCAGCCATCCAGTAGGCATTGCCTTCCGCTCCGAGTTTTGACCACAGGCGCTCCTGCATGAACGCGGCAAGGCCGACACCCGTCACCTTTTCGGTGATGAGGCCAAGCAGTTCCGTGTTGGGATCCTGGTACTGGTAATGCGTCCCGGGCTCGTATTTCCGGTCGGCCAGGGTCAGCAGATACGCATCGATGCCCGTGAGCCCACTGTCGTTCGGCCCGTTCCATTCCTGCGATTGTGTGAATTTCGGATCCCAGGACATGAAAGGCGGCGTCGGAATATCGAGCCCGGAATTCATGTCGGCAACATCCTGGACCGACACGCCCTCGAACGCGGTTCCCGCAAAGTCCGGCAGGTAATGTTCGACGGGCCTGCTCATGTCGAGCAAACCGTCGGCCGCCGCAATGCCTGCCAGTGTCGCCGTGAACGACTTGGTGACCGACATGTCGAGATGGGTCGAGGCGCGCGTCATCCCGTCCCAAAAGTGCTGATGCAGCAACCGGTCGCCTTTCAGCACCACCATCGCATGGTTCAAGAGCCGGTCGCGCAGGATCGTCTCAAGATCATGAACGCCATCGGCATCTCTGGCGCTCAGGGCTCCAAGATCGAGCGAACCGGCCTCGTCCCGCCACGCTTCGGGGGTGACCTCACCAGCGGCGCTGATCTCGTAGTGCCTGGTAAACCGGTAGGCCTCGGGGAAAGTGACCGCGGCGAATTCGCCGCTGTCCCAGTTTTCCTGGGTGATGCCGAATTCCGCGACCTGCTGCAAGAATACCTCGTCCGGAGGCAGCAGGTCCGCGGACAATGCCGCCGCCGACACCGTCATTCCAAATGCAAACGAGAATATTCTGAACATGCCTTGGCCTCCACAATACCGGATGGCTTACCTGAAAGCCAAAACGGTAACGCCGGAGCCACAATCCTGCAATGTGTTCTGTGCCACGGTACACGCGGCAGCGGTCTCTGCGAACACGGCTCGAAGACCGCCCGCGTCTAGATCTTCCGGGCGACGACAAACCGGCTGCGCGGCTCCGGGTAGGTTCCGGTTTCGATGATGTCGAAGCCAGCCGTGCCGATCAGTGCTTTTACATCAGAGAAGGTATAGGCGCGCACGAACGGGGCCTTTCCGAAGAGCTGCATCACCTTGATCATCGGCACGAACAACCAGGCCTTGTCACCGAGGCAGACCGTTTTCGATATGAACAGGCCACCCGGCTTCAGAAGTCCATGGACACGGGCAAGCAGGTCTTCGGGATTTTCCACCAGATGCAGGAAGTTGAAACCAAGGATGGCATCATAGCCCGTGCCATTGTCGACCGCCTCGCTGAAAGCGTCAGCGACCGCGAAGCGAAGACCGCCCGGTGCCGCATTTTCCTCTTTTGCCGTGGCAAGTTTTTCATCGGCAATGCGGATCATGCCCGGTGCAAAATCCGTCGCGAGATAGGACGACACATTGCCGGCCAGAAGAAGCGCGGTCGACCCGGTTCCGCAGCCGAGCTCCAGAACGTCATTTGTCGGCCCCAGATGTTCCACGGTGCGGGCAAGCGTCTTTTCGTAGGCGCCCTGATCCTTGATCGGCGAGGCTGCATATTTTTCAGAGACTTTGTCCCAGAACCTTGTCGAGGGTGTCATGTCAGTGGTCCAGGTGATGGTCATGGTCTGTCTTTCCTTATCATGTCGGGCGTCAAGCCGCCTTCTTAGCGGCGCTTCGCGCTCCGTTTTCTATCGGTGCAGGCTTGCGGCCGACGACGGCCGTGCTCCAGAGGCGGGTCCAGCGCCCCGAACCCACCTGCAAAGTTGTCAGGTCTTCCAGGCCGCGCTGCTGCAGGTGCCGTTGCACCATCGCGGCATCGAACCTGTGTGTGCGCCACTTCAGGTGCACGAAGGTGCCGAAGAGCGATTTTCGGGTCGTCACCAGAAGAAGCCTGCCGCCGGGCTTGAGCACCCGGCACATGTCTGCAATCGCCATTTCCGGCTCGACAAGATGCTCAAGAGCATGCGCACACATCACGAAATCGAAGCTTTCACTTGCGTAAGGCAGGGCCGAAATATCGGCGAGCTCCACCCGGCAGCCGATCCCCGCGTGCCGGAGATTGGCGGATGCCTCTTCCAGCATGACCGGCGATATGTCGACGACCGACAGGTCGAACGCCCCGGTGATTTCTCTTGCCAGGGCCAGCGACAAAGCGCCGGTACCAACGCCGCAATCGAGCACCTTCACGGGTGCTTCATCGTCAACTTGCAAACCGGATGTCGCGTCGCGCAGCACCTCGCGATAGGCCAGCGGGAACCCCAACCGTCCGACCTTGCTGTGCCACTGCGGCGCGCATGCGTCATATGCCGCGCGCAACTGATCGGTGCCAAAACCGTCCCGGCTGACCGCGATCTGCCACGAGCCGAGCCGGCGTTCGAAAACCGGGATCTGCGGTGCGTGATGGTCAAGTGTCATGGTCACTCCCCACGCCCGCGCAGCCCGATCCGGCTGAGAATGTCGCGGCCGATCGCCCGGCCGCCACCCGGCGAGGCCACGAATTCGAGGCAGGCAACACAGATTTTCAAAAACACCACGGCGAACGAATGCGGACACATGGGAAACTCCTTTCGAGCGCTTGTTACCTCCAACGTGAATGAATAGAAATTGCCGAAATCTCGTTAGGTGATATACAAATTTGCATGAACTGGCAGAGCATCACATTTGACTGGAACCAGGCGCGCGCCTTCCTCGTGACCGCAGAGGAAGGCTCGCTTTCGGCAGCGGCGCGGGCGCTCAGCCTGACCCAGCCGACCCTGAGCCGGCAGGTGGCTGCGCTGGAAGAGGCGCTCGGGGTGACGCTGTTCGAGCGGGTCAACAAGAGCCTGATGCTGACGGAAGCCGGAGTCGAGCTTGCCGAGCACGTGCGCGCCATGGGTGAAGCTGCAAGCCGGGTGTCCCTTGCCGCCTCCGGCCAGTCGCAGCAGATCGAGGGACTGGTCACGATTTCCACGACCGACGTGATGGCCGCCTATCTCCTGCCGGACATTTTGAAGGATCTGCGCCGGAAGGCGCCGGGCATCGAGGTCCGGGTCATATCGACGAACAGCCTGAGCGACCTGCGCCGCCGCGAGGCCGACATCGCCATCCGTCACGTTGCGCCGGATCACCCGGAGCTCTATGCCCGGAAACTGCGCGACGCCAACGGGAGGATTTTCGCCGCCCGCTCCTATCTTGAACAATTCGGACGGAAGCTGACCAGGGACGACGCCCCGGATCTCGATTTCCTGGGCTATGAGGATAACGAGCAGCTGATCGGCTACCTGCGCGCTCTTGGCCTTGAGGTCACCCAGGCAAATATCAAGATCAGTTCGCCGAACCTGCTCGTTGCGTGGGAATATGTCAGGCTGGGCTTCGGTCTCGGGGTCGGTGCGGACGAGATTGCAGCCCGCTGCCCGGAAATCGTGCCCGCGTTTGAGGATGTGCCTTCGCTCAGCTTCCCGATCTGGCTGGTGACCCACCGCGAATTGCACACCAGCCTGCGCATCCGCACGGTGTTCGACCACCTTGCGGAAGGGCTGCTGGCAGTGACGTCATCACCGAAGGTATGAGTCCGCTGCTTGCTCCAAGGCCGGTGTAAGCCGTCACCTCGGTTTGTCAAACGAGGCGTCCGGTGTGCCGCGCAGACAGGCGACGATCCAGGGATAAGCGTCGGTCACGTAGTAGGCATACTGGCCGTTGATGGTCATGCCGTTGCATTCATCCAGATCGCCGGCACCGGTAAACTCATAGTCCGATCGGTACAGTCCATCATATGCGCCGCCTGGATTGCCGTCGCCCGACGGACGGCTTCCGGCTTTCAACGTATATCCCGGCACGGCTTTTCTAACCTTCCCGGTTTCGTCCTTGAAATAGGAACCATAGACCGGAAACCCATCGGCTGCGAACCCGATCAGCGGAGACCCGTCCGGCCCCGGCTTGTCGTCGAAGAGCGCATTCGGGTTGCCGTGATAGTGGTAGCGCCCGTCCGGCTGCGTGTGGGCATGGTGGTTGTCCTCGGCAAAGGTGGCCAACGGCGACATGGGATCAAGCAGCCACGGATCGTCGGCCCGGCATCCCGCCAGAACATTGCCGTTGGCATCGGCTTGCGGGCTCGACGGCCGGTAGCACCCTGCCGACTGGATGTCGACCACGGCACCATTCAGAAGCACCGCGTCGAAATTCATGTGTCCGAGTTCGGTTATCCCGCCGGTGAATTCTGGTTTGCGCGCAA
Organism: Pseudomonadota bacterium; assembly: GCA_039818365.1. GTDB lineage: Bacteria > Pseudomonadota > Alphaproteobacteria > Rhizobiales > Stappiaceae > Roseibium. The sequence goes on along the minus strand of JBCBUA010000049.1, from coordinate 2,448 downwards.
CAAAGAACGTGTGCCCAATCGCAGCGACTTCGGACGCGAAGTCGCGTCTTGCATCTCCACCGACATCGTGGTTGGGGATGCCGTTCGATTGGATCGCGCAGGTATCGTCCTGCGCTGTGACGATCACCGCCCCGTTGAGCATTCTTTTTTGCTGCAGGTCCGTGATTTCAGAGGAATAGGCGCTGGCATAGTCGGCGCAGTCGGGCGAGGTATTCGTCAAGATCTTGCCGGTGATCTTGACCGTCCCGGGATCGCTCTTGACGGCTTCCAGGATGACGCCAGCGTCTTCCTGGGCCGAAACCGGTCCGGTGACCACCAACGTGCACCAGACAAAGGCCGTGCCGGCTGCCAAATCTGATCGCATCTTCCTTCCTCCCCATATCCGTTGCCAACGCGGCAGCAGCCCAAATGAGCCTTGCCTGTTTTCAGAACGCACACGCGCTCAGCAAGCCATTCTCACTCAGACTCCAGTTCATCCCTCGTCTTCATCCAACTCCAGATCGGTCGGTTCATAGTGGTTGCCCTCTCCGCGGAGAAACGCGCTGCCGACCGGCGCTGACAACAGATCGACAAAACTGTCATCCCTGTTCAGAACAGCCCCGATGGCGACGTAGGACGGGCTCGGGTTTTCGTTGTATTCCTCGTCACTAAGTTCGTCGACATCCGCCCGGATACGCCAGCCCGTATCAGGGTACCGATCGCTTTCTTCATGCTCCGGCTGCTCGCGATACAGAAAACCGGCGCGTGCGCGTCCCTCAAGCACTGCCTTGTCCGCGAAACAGCGTGCAAACCAGTTGTTGAAATCGGTCCTGAAGCGCTCCTTCTGCGCAGGATCGTCCCAATCGATGTCGATGATGTGGTGCAGGCGGAACGCGACCCTGTCTCCACTTGCAAGGCCAGGGATGTCGACGGGTTCGTTGTCGAGTACCCCTGACAGCACATCACCGTCACGGTGGTTGACCTGTACCCACATGCGTTCGGCGCCATAGGTCTCGGTCGGGGGCACGGCCCTGAAGATCAGCTGCACGAGAACGCCGGCGGCGACCTCCTCCAGCTGCTCGTTTCCGGGCAGATAAAACGTATAGGGCGCTTCCCTCTTGATGGGGCGTGGATCGTCCAATTCATAACCGGGATCGCTCATCGTTTCGTCCGCTGACTGCGAGCCTCCCCTTCAATGCCGTGCCGCCGTCACCGCAACATCCAGTTCAGCACGAGGCGCCAATCGGTCATGCGGATGGGCGTGCCGTGCGTGCCGGTGTCGAACAGCGTGAACTTGATGGGATAGTTCGGCGCGCGCGACTTGATCTGCTTGAAGAAATTCGCCTGGGTTTCCCAGTTGTAGACCCGGTCCAGCGTGCCCTGGCCCATATAGATGGGAACGTTGCGCGACAGGGCTCCCGAGCCGAAGATATTCGGATCCTTGGGGGAGCCGAGCAGCATGATACCGCTCAGGAGCTTCGAATAGTTGGCGTTGCGCAAAAGGTTCCAGCAGATGATGCCACCCATGGACCCGCAGGCGACAACCACCTTCGCGCCCGGCGACACCTGTTTCTGATACTGGATCAGCGCCGCGACATCCGCCGTGCCGCGCTTGTCGAAATTCTTTATGTCGACCGTCAGGTAGGCCCCGCCGTTGCGCACCATCAGGTTCTGGATCCGGTTGAAATTGCCGCCGAAGGAGACGTCATTCATGCCCTGGAAGCGATTGCCGCCCTGGCCGTGAATGTAGATAACGACCATGCGCGCGCCGCCTTTCCACTTGCCCGTCCCCATATAGGTGATGGTCCGGCCGTTGGCCTGAAGCTCCGCGCTGCCCCTGCCCCGCTTGGGCTTGTAGGAGACATAATTGCCGAACACCTTGCGCTCGTCGACTTCGTCGCGGTCGCGCAGGTCGCGCTGCTTGGAATATTCAACGACGATGAAATCCCCGTCGTAGAGCGTTTCGGTGACTTTCTTGTATTTGAAGAGACGGTCCTTGTAGGGCTTCAGGGCTTCCGCCTGTGCCGCCCCCGCCCACGCGACAACGATTCCCAGAACGGCAGCCCTGGCCAATCGGGCCGGAGCAACTGACATCAATCGGTGCAGCATTCTGGGTCCTTCGTTCGGTCGGCGCATTCGGTCGATTTGACGGCAAGACTACGCGCCACCCCGGGTCAGTGCAATTGCAGAGCAGGCAAAAGCGGGTGTTCATCCCCGCCCGAAAACGCAACAGCCGCGGACGGTGTTTTTCCGGATGCAGTCCGCAAGCGACCGCCGATCACGCGAAAATCAACTCAAATTCGCGGTTTTCACAATCTGTCACTGCGATAATTACGGAGGAATTCCTTAAGGTTATCCACACGTTAGGGCGTGTTTTGAATAACTTGCTCGCAAATTGCGAATTTAAGGAATTGGTAACCATAAAAATCCAAGACTGCAGGACACAAAGGTCCGCAAGAGGCCCGACCG
>JBCBUA010000048.1:7789-24073 GCA_039818365.1 Pseudomonadota bacterium | reverse complement strand
AGGATGTTGAAAAACGATCGACCTTTCGCGATCTGGCGCCTTATATGGCGGAAAACGCGGCAAATTACCAGTGGGCGGGCGCGACAGACCTGCCATGCGTCCCGCGCCGGAGTGGATGCAAAGACAACACGCTAAAGCTGCGCCGCCTTGAACGTGTCACAGGCCTCGATGGCGCCTGCCTGAAAGCCCTTTTTGAACCATCTGGCCCGCTGCTCGGACGTGCCGGTATCGACGCTCTGCATGAAGGCAACTGCACCCTGAAACGCTACGCCCTGATTTCCATCCGTGACCCGGACCCAACGCGCTCCAGCAGCAGACGCATATGCCCGGGCGAGACGGCGACGCAGCCTTCCGTCGGCGAATAGGTCTCGCGGGCGATGTGAAAGAAGATGGCGCTACCGCGTCCCCTGACGGCCGGAAACATGTTGCAGTCCAGCACCACCACGACATCGTAGAGCCGGTCATCCCGCCACATTTTTTCGTGACTCGCCGGAAAGGGACATGTGACCGGGCGATTATAGAGACGATGCCCGGGGTCATCGCACCAGCCCGCATCGGGTGTGAGCGGTTGAAGGGGCAGCACTGTCCTTGGCGGACGCCCCCGGTCCGGGCGGTAAAAGACATGAAGGAGCTCGAACGAGCCCAGGGGCGTTGCACCATCGCCTTCTTTCTTGCGGCCGATCACGCCCGATCTCCCCAGAGCACACGGAACCGTGATCGAGCCGAGCCGGATAATTCCCCTGGTCCGGTCGCGCGGCAAAGGTCTTACCTCCAGTGTTTCCGCCGGTTTGCCCGAATTAAGCATGATTTGGGTTCCCGCCCTGCCATTGCCGATTGAAGACATTGATAAACCAGACCTAAACCCCGCGTGAAGAAGAATTGACGAATGCCTGCTTGTGCGGCGAGTATTTCCCACGCACATAGAGGCAGGAACACGCATGTGACGTTTGCACAAGTTGGCGTGATCAATTGAAGACACTTGGCGAGGACCGCACCCATGACCGCCCGCACGATCTTGATTGTCGATGATGATACCGAACTGCGCGAAGCGCTCGTCGAGCAGCTCTCCCTCTACGATGAGTTCGAAACAATCCAGGCGGATTCGGCAACCTCCGGCATCGGTCTTGCCAAGGACGAACATGTCGACCTTCTTCTGATGGATGTCGGCCTGCCGGATATTGATGGCAGGGAAGCCGTCAAGCTCCTGCGCAAGAACGGCTTCAAGGCACCGATCATAATGCTGACGGGCCATGACGGCGACAGCGACACCATTCTGGGTCTCGAAGCAGGCGCGAACGACTATGTCACCAAGCCCTTCAAGTTCGCGGTCCTGCTGGCGCGCGTACGCGCCCATCTGAGGCAGCATGAGCAGAGCGAAGACGCTACCTTTGCAATCGGCCGGTATTCCTTCCGTCCGGCCGCGAAAGTGATGCAGGATGACGCCGGCAGCAAGGTCAGGCTGACGGAAAAAGAAACCTCCATCTTGAAGTTTCTCTACCGCGCCGGGGAAAAACCGGTCACCCGCGATGTCCTTTTGCACGAAGTGTGGGGATACAATTCCGGGGTCACGACACACACACTGGAAACGCATATCTATCGCCTCCGGCAAAAAATCGAGCGGGATCCATCCAATGCCGAGCTTTTGGTGACAGAAGCCGGTGGATATAAGCTTGTGCCCTGACAGGTATTCGGCGTAAATCTTGGGCATGAGCCTTGCCCAAGACATTGCGATTCTCAGACAAATACCGATGCTTTCGGATTTCCAGGACGATCAGCTGCGTCTGCTCGCCTTCAGCGCCGAAAGCATGGATTATCATGACGGACAGCGTCTCTTCGAAGAGAACGAGCGCGCCGATGGCGGCCTTGTCATTACAAACGGCACCGTCGTCCTCTTGAAGAAGAACGATGACAGCTTCGAGGAAGTCGACCGTGTTGGCGCGGGCACGCTCATCGGTCAAACCGCGCTCTTGACCGAAAGCAGGCGGCCCTGCCGTGCCGATGCCGTTGGAACGGTCAGCATTATCCGAATTCGCCGCGCGCTCTTCAAACGCATGATCCAGGAATATCCGGAACTTGCCCGCCGGCTTTTCGAACAGCATTCGCTCAAGTACCGCGCCACCATCGCCGCCTTGCGGCCGATCGGTGACAAGATGGCGGAGCTGGAACAACTCAACGCCGAACGCCGTCTTCAGGATGATGCCAAGGGGGAGTGACCGGGTTTGCACCTGAACACGTTCCGCGCGTTTCGGCCTCCCGCCACGTTGCCAAAGTTTAAGGTTGGCGCCGGTTCGCTGCCACATTTCATTCCCACCTCCCGTTCAACCGCTCCTGGGGGAGCGTCCCTGAACCGAGAGGAATGACTGACATGATGAAAACCCTGCTTCCCGCTGCCATCCTTGCAGGCGCCCTGACAGCTGCACCGGCGGCGTTCGCCGCAAACACCGACACCACTGCAATGGAAGGCACATACCTTCTTGTCCAGCCCAACGAGAGCCAGCGGCTGCTCGCACTCAATCCCGGCGGCTCTGTCAGCCTCGTCAGCCAGGGCCAGCAGGTCCGCGGCTACACGTCCGGCCTCGGCACCTGGGAAATGACAGGTCCCGACAGCGCCCGCGCGGCGATTATCGACTTCAACGACCCGGCGCGCGAGAACGACAGCAACGGTGCCTCTCAGATCGTCTACGAGCTGAATTTTTCCGGAGAGAACAACGGCCGCTTCGAAAGCGTGGCCGGCAGCTTCACCGGCAAGGCCTTTGCCAAGGGTCAGAACCCATTGGCGGATGATGCCAAGCCGAGCCGCAGATTTGCCAACCAGTTCGACGGCACCCGGATAACCGTGAACTGAAACCAGGCCGGCAGCTCCATTCAACCACCTGCCTCTCCGCTTGCAAGTTGATGGAGCTGCCTCAGGATCCGGACCCAGCCAGTCCCGTCGGCGCGGGGACTTTTCATGGGAGGACCGGCAAAATGAGCGACACCACGGCCAGCACACTGGGAGACCGCGTTGAGCGGTTCAAGTTGCTGAACGCGAAAATGGCCGAGCAGGTCACGCGCACAACGAGTTACCGCTGCCTGAGGCCCTACCCCCATGCAGGAAAAAACAGGGTCCGCCGGATTGTCCTGATGGGAATGGGCTGTTCGGCAGTCGTCGGTGATCTCTTGCGCCTCTTTCTGTTTGCCGAGCACAACCAGGTCGAGGCCCGCGTGATCAATGATTATTGTCTGGACTGGTACTTCAACGAGGAGGCGATCGCGGACCCCCACACGGTTTTCGTGCTGTGCTCCTATAGCGGCTCGTCCCAGGAACCCCTGCTTGCGTATGATTATCTTGCCGCGCGAACGAAGAACATCGTGGTCTGGTCGTCGGGCAAGGGTGGTGACGAACTGGAGGCGCGCGCGCTGGCCGATGGCCACGCAGCGTTCCAGTGGCAGTTGGACGAGGAAGATCCCGAATATCCCCTGTTCAGCGCAGTCGAGTTTTTTGCCAGCGCGACAGCAATCTGCCGCGAACTGGGCATCCTTTCCGGTTCGAGCCAGGCTGTTCTTGAACGGGCGGGCGCTTTCCTTGCCGGTAACGAAACCCCTGCGGCAGCCGAGGCTTTGGCCGAACGCCTTGTCGGCCGGGATCTGCTGGTCCTGTCCAACCCGGTCTGGGATGAATCGGTCGTCAAGCTGATCCGGATGTATTTCAACGAGATCGCGATGGCCAACATCGCGACCAATCTCATTCATGAGTTCACCCACAGCCAGATAGCCGCTGTTGGCCCAACCTCGCGGTCGCTCGCGATCCTGATCCTGCGCACACCCTCGGGCAATCCGTTCGAGCAAGACCGCGTGAACGCGACCAAGGCGTTGCTGGCAACGTGCCCCTCCGCTGCCAACGTTGACATTCACGAGTTCCACGCACCTGAAGGCCCCCTTCTTGATACGACGCTGCACACCCTGCACTTCTTTGCGATGGTTGCAGCGCACCTGGCCGAGATCGACGAAAAACCCTCCTTTGAACTGATTTCAAACGCCTCCGGCAACCCCTGGTACAATCAGGGTTCAATCAGGGATCGGGGAGACCGGGCCCGTCTAGGTGGAGATGAATAGCGGCGCGGACGACTGGGGCGAACATATTCCGTCCGGACGCGCCATCGGGCCGGGACTTCGGGTTCTGCTGCTCGCCAGCGATGTCCCGCTCTTTGCATGCGTTGCCGCAATCGAAGACATCAACGCGCACCTGGCCGGATCGCTTGCACTTGCCGGCATCGCCACCGACGCCGTGACCGACCCGAAGGCGCGCATCAGCGCCGGGAAACGGCTTTGGCAACATTACACGCCTGACCAATGCGGGCTTTCCTATGAGCGAACCCGATCCTTTTGTATCGAAAGGGGAATCGAGTTCTTTTCCGGTTCTGTTCACGCCGCGCCCTTTCAGGACTGGATGCAGGTCGGCAGACCGGACATCGTCCTGTCCGCCTTCTATGGCCAGCTCATCCCCGAAGAGGTCCTGCGCGCACCGAAACTCGGCGCCTATAATGTGCACCCCTCGGATACGCAACACGGAATTCGCGGACCCCGGCCCTTTCTGGATACGATCGAGGCGGGCCTGACACAGGCCAACGGACATCTTGGCAAAGTCGTGGTTCATGAACTCGACTCCGGCTTCGACGAGGGCCGGGTTGTCATAGAAACGCCGGGCCTGCCCTTTCACGACCGCGACGGTGTCTTGCCGGCGAACCCGCTTCACATAGGCTTCAAGTTCTGCCTTTATGCCTACCCTGTTCTCGCAAGGGCGCTTTTTGCCACCCTGATCGACAAGGGACGGGATTTTCCGCAGTTCCAGATTACCTGTTCCGAAAAGACCCGGTCAGAACTTAAGAACTACCGTTACAGCGACCACATTGGATTCTCATCGGCAGACGGCCTGATACGGCGCATGCGGGATTGCCTCCGGAAAAACAATTGCAAACCGCGCCGGTGACGCTCCGTTGCGGATGCCGCGCACTGCAAGGTGCCCGTCGCCGCATCCCTCTCAGCAAAGAACCCCGCGGAAGACTGCCGCATCTTTTCCGGTTATCGGCGCCAGAAGATCCCCTGCGTTTCCTTCAGCTTTTTCCGCAAGTCGTCGGCAGACATCGGTTTTCCGAAGTAAAATCCTTGCAGATAGTCGCATCCCATCGCGCTTGCGAAACGCGCATGGGTTTCCGTTTCGATGCCTTCGGCAACGATTCCGATGCCAAGGCTCTTACCGATACCGATGATTGAGGCGACCAGCGCACGGACCGTCTCATCCTGCACCATCGGTTGGATGAACTGACGGTCAACCTTCAGCAAGGCAGGTCTGATTTGCAGGAGCCCCTGAACGGATGCGTGCCCCGTTCCGAAGTCGTCGAGCGCGATTGTCACGCCCATTTCCCTCAGCTCGGCAAGTGTCGCTTGAACCGCATCCCCGATCCGGTCCAGATAGACGGACTCAAGGATTTCAATCGTCAGCCTTTCCGGTTTGACACCGGCGCTTTTGACGTCGTGAAGGAAGGCCGGGTCCACCAGCCGCCCCGCCGAGATGTTGATCGAAAGGCGGGGCAGGTCAACACCGGCTGCGTCGAAGGAGGCCAGGATGTCGGGGAGCATTGCAAAGGTGATTTCGTCGATCCGCTTCAGGAGCCCCACGCTTGCTGCCGTCTCCAGAAACGCGGAGGGCGGCAGCAGGCCCAGTGTCGGATGCAACCATCTGACAAGAACCTCCGCACTCACGAACAGGCCGGTTTCGGCATCGATCACCGGCTGAAAGTAGGGGACGAATTCACGTTCTTCGCAGGCGACAAACAGATCCGAAACCAGCTGTTTGGTCAAAATCGCTTTGGCATGCATTTCCTCGGTAAAGAAGGACCAACACCCCTTTCCCTTCGACTTTGCGTGATAAAGCGCCATGTCCGCATCCGCGATGACCTGTTCCGGCACCTCCATCTTCGCGTTCGCAATGGCAACGCCGACGCTCGCACTGCAGATGGTCGTTTTCCCCTCGAATACGAACGGTGCTTGCATTTCCTTAACGATCGCATCGGCCAGATCACTTATGTTCAGGGCACTGTCGCCAAGCGGCCTCAGGACGATGAACTCATCTCCGCCGACGCGTGCAACAAGATCCCTCTCATTGGTCAGTCGGCGCAACATGGCGGCAACGGAAATCAACAGCCGGTCACCGGCGTCATGCCCCATTGTGTCATTGACGGACTTGAAGCGATCCAGGTCGATATAGAAGACGGCAAAGTCTGCCCCGCCTTGCTGAAGGTTCGATATCCAGGACTTCAACTCGACCTCAAAATGCCGCCGATTGGCAAGGCCGGTCAGGGAATCTTCATGCGACTCCTTCGCCACGATCCTTGCCAGTTCGTGCAGTCGCAAGTTCTCCTTCTCAAGCCGCTGGATTCTTTCGACATAGTCCGCGAAAAGCGCATGGTCCGAGACCGTCGCCGGAAACGGTTTGCGCCTGGCAGGCTCTCGGGGCTGTTCTTCCAGTTCAACCAGCGAGTACAACCACCATCGATCGCCCGTCACCGCATCGGACAGCGGAATCCAGCTCATTCTTTGCCAGAATTGTTCCCCGTTTTTTCGATTGTTGAGGGCTTTGATTGAAAAGCGCTCCCAGTTCATCAGCTTCTCAATGATGATCAGGTGATTTCCCTGCTCCAGGCTTGGCCCGACCAACATGGTTCCGCGCTGACCCAGGATGTCGTCATTCGCATAGCCCGTAATTTGGGTGAAGGCCTTGTTGCACCAGCGAAGCTCAAGGATCGCACCATCGTCATCGCTGGCCAGCGCAAGTGCCAGCCCTTCGGTGCACTTGTCAGTGATTTGATCAAAAATCTGCGCGGGGATCACGTAGCTGCCTCAAATGATTACACGGACAATGGAACACCAATTGCCCAGATCGATGCCATTCCGCATCATTCGCTCAAGCGCAAACTCGTCACAAGTATATAATGTAAAAGTAAAATTCGAAATAGGTTGAGAAAATATTCGACTATTCCATAGATTGCATAGACTTGGTGAGGTTTCGGTATTCCGCGCATCGGCGAAAGCTGTTGCGCGATCCACTGACTCGAAGGTGCGTGCCGGCGGCTATGCCAATTTGATCAGAAAATCCGGGAGGCCGGCCGCTATCCCGCGAGCTCTGTCCTCGGGTGCCAGAATTCGCCGCGCGTCTCGAAAAGCCGTTCCCTTAAATCGTCCGCGCACATGGGCTTTCCGAAATGAAAGCCCTGGAGACAGTCGCAACCCATCGCGCTTGCGAATTGCGCGTGGCTTTCCGTTTCCACACCTTCGGCCACGATACTCATGCCCAGACTTTTGCCAATGCCGATAATGGACGCGACCAGTGCACGGGCGGTTTCGTCCCGGACGATCGGCTGAATGAACTGCCGGTCGACCTTCAGCACGGCCGGTCTGATTTTCAAAAGCCCCTGCACGGAGGCATGGCCCGTTCCGAAATCATCGAGCGCGATCGTTACCCCCAGGGCCCTGAGCTCGCCAAGCGTCCATTGAACGACATCGCCGATCCGTTCCAGATAGACCGATTCCAATATCTCGATGGTCAGTCTCTGAGGGTCTATGCCGGAGCTCTTGATGTCGTGGATGAAGGTCGGGTCCGCCAGCCGCCCGGCGGAAATGTTGATCGACAGGCGCGGCAGGTCGATACCGGCTGCGTCGAATGAGGCCAGGACGTCCGGAAGCGCGGCGAATGTGATTTCGTCGATCCGCTTCAGGATACCCATGTTCGCGGCCGTCTCGAGAAACGCGGAGGGCGGCAGCAGACCGAGCCTCGGATGAACCCACCTGACAAGGACTTCGGCGCTCACGATCCGGCCGGTCTCGGCATCGATAAGAGGTTGGAAATAGGGAACGAACTCGCGTCTCTCGCACGCGATCAGGAGGTCCGATACCAACCGCTTTGTTGCAACCGCTTCGGCATGCATTTCCTCGGTGAAGAAGGACCAGCGTCCCTTGCCCTGCGACTTTGCGTGATACAGCGCCATGTCTGCATCCGCGACCACCTGCTCCGGTACATCCATTTTCGCAGTCGCGATCGCGACACCGACACTTGCACTGCAAAAGGTCGATTTTCCCTCGAATGTGTAGGGCGCGTGCATTTCCTGAACGATCGCGTCAGCCAGACCGCTTATGTTCAAGGCGCTGTCGCCGAGCGGTCTCAGGACGACGAATTCATCTCCGCCGAGACGGGCCACGAGATCCCTGTCATTGGTCAACCTGCGCAGCATACCGGCAACGGAGATCAGCAGCCGGTCTCCGGCGTCGTGCCCCAGCGTATCGTTGACGGACTTGAAACGATCAAGATCGATGTAGAAAACGGCAAAATCGGTCCCGCCCTGCTGCAGATCCGATATCCAAGACTTAAACTCGACTTCGAAGTGCCGCCGGTTGGAAAGGCCGGTCAGCGGATCCTCGTTCGACTCTTTCGCAACGATCTTGGCGAGTTCGTGCAGCCGCACATTTTCCTTTTCGAGCCGTTCGATCTTGTCGACATAGTCTGCCAGCAGCCCCTGATCGGACCCCGTTACGGGATAAGGTCTGCGTCTTGCGTTTTCACGTGGCCGGTCTTCCAGTTCCATCAGGGAACAGAGCCACCAGCGGTTGCCGGTCGCCGCGTCCGACAGCGGTACCCAGCTCATTTTCTGCCAGTACTGGTCCCCGTTCTTGCGATTGTTGAGCACCTTTACCGAAAAGTGCTCCCAGTTCATCAGCTTCTCGATGATGATCAGGTGGTCACCCTGCTCCATGCTCGACCCGATCAGGATCGTTCCCCGCTGGCCGATGATGTCGTCATATGTGTATCCGGTGATCCGGGTGAAAGCCGTGTTGCACCACTGGAGTTCCATGATCGCGCCGTCATCGTCACAAGCCAGCGCAAGTGCCAACCCTTCGCTGCACTTGTCGGTAATTTGGTCAAATATCTGCGCGGGTATCACGTGTGGGCCTCAAATGATCACGCTGACAATGGAACACAAAGAGATTAGATAACCACTAACTCACTTACCTTGCTGGAGCACAGCTTAATTCGACAGGCGAACAGATGCTAACGAGCAACTCAAATTACCTTCAAGTCAAAAAAGAAAAAAAGCACCACCTTTATTGAAATCTATTGCCATTCAATCAACTCTAATCCAGTTGCATCGACAGAAACAAAACGTATTGCTGGTGATTTCTTGGCAAACTTTACAGGAGATGTGACGCTAGATCGGCGGCTTTTGCGGCCTTGCCTCAAGACAAAACCACCGGAACTGACCGGAAAACAGGTCAATTTGACGCAATCGCGCGGCGAAAAACACGTGGAATTGCGGACGGAACAGGGATCACCCGTGTGCTAGCGTGATGTCACTGAACAAAAGCAGATGGGGGCACGCGTGAATTTTCTGATTGCCTATGCAACCACTGAGGGCCAGACGGACAAGATCGCCAAATTCATGGCCGCGGCCTTGACCGAAGACGGGCATGAGGTTCGGTTTCACAATGTGAGCGACCTGTCCGGCGGGTTGACCGTCACCGATTACGACAAGGTGATTGTCGCGGGCTCGGTACACTCCGGAAAGCATCAGCCCGATCTTGAGCTGTTTGCATTTGCCAACCGGGACCGGCTCAACCAGGTTCCTGGTCTGCTCGTTTCCGTCAGCCTTGCGGCGGCATTTGCCGATACGCTGAGCGAGGCCAGCGGTTACGTCGACACCCTTCTTGCGGCAACGCACTGGAAACCGGCACAGACCATCCTGGCCGCCGGCGCGGTGAAGCCCGGCAATTACGACTGGTTCGAAAAATCAGCCCTTCTGGAAGGCGATCTGGCCGGACATCTCAACGAAGATCTGCAGGACACCAGGGAATTCACCGATTGGGATGCCTTGAAAAGGCAAGTGACAGAATTCGCACGTTCCTGATCGCGCGATGGTCTGACTGTGCGGATCACATCCGGGCGGTACGGGTGGACCTCAGCCGCATCACGCCTGCAGAACACCAGCAAAAAACCCTGCCTCCCGCGACCGGAAGCAGGGTTTTTTGGTCAAGATGCATGGCCAGTCGCCGCGGCCAAAGGTCATCCGGCTGCGGCCGAACGGGCCGGATAGATCAAACCCAGGGACGGCTTTCGCCGAGTTCACCTTCAAAAGTGTCGATCTGATCGGCCTTGGCCATGGTCAGGCCGATATCGTCAAGGCCGTTGATCAGGCAGTGCTTGCGGAAATGGTCGATCTTGAAGGCGATGTCGCCGCTCTCAAGACCCTTGATCTCCTGGTTCTCCAGGTCGATCGTCAGGGTGAAGTTCGCGCCGCGTTCGGCTGCGTGAAGCAGTGTCTCCAACTCGTCTTCAGAGACCTGGATCGGCAGGATCCCGTTCTTGAAGCAGTTGTTGTAGAAGATATCGGCGAAGGACGTCGAGATAACGCAGCGGATGCCGAAATCCAGCAAGGCCCAGGGCGCGTGTTCCCGGGAGGAACCGCAGCCGAAATTGTCGCCGGCAATCAGGATCTTCGCATCGCGGTAGGCCGCCTTGTTCAGAACGAAGTCGACATTCTCCGAGCCGTCGTCATTGGTCCGCATTTCATGAAACAGCGCGGTACCGAGGCCGGTCCGCTTGATTGTTTTCAGGAACTGCTTCGGAATGATCATGTCGGTGTCGATGTTAACGATCGGCATGGGCGCCGCGACACCGGTCAGGGTTTCAAATTTTTCCATTTTTCTTTCTCCTGAAGGATCAGCCGGTCGCGGCCGCCATGTATCGGGCTCAGGCCGCGAGGCTTGTGGTCTGATCGACGCCAAGCATCAAGTTGAGGTTCTGCACCGCCGCACCGGACGCGCCCTTGCCGAGATTGTCGTAGACAGCGATGAGTGCCGCCTGCGCACGTGCATCGTTTGAAAAGACATGCAGCCGCAGCAGGTTGGTGTCGTTGACAGCCTGCGGGTCGAGGAAATCGGCGCGCTCAAGCTCTTCCAGCGGGGCCACCTCGACAAAACCGTTCGCAGCCCCCGCAAAGTGATCTGAGAGCGCCGCATGCAGCTGCGCACCCGTCGGGATCCGGTCAAGCCCGGCAAGGTTCAGCGGAACGACCGTCAGCATGCCCTTGTAGTAATTGCCGACGGACGGCGTGAACAGCGGCGCGGAGGCGAGGCGTCCATAGGCCGTCATCTCCGGCAGATGCTTGTGGTTGAAGCCGAGCGCATAGGGCGCATGGACATTCGCGCTCGTGCCCTGATCTTCATAATCGGCGATCATGCCCTTGCCGCCGCCGGAATATCCGGACACCCCGTGATAGGTCAGCGGAAAGTCGGCCGGCAGGAGGCCGGCGGCGATCAGCGGGCGAACGGAGGCGATCAGGCCTTGCGGCCAGCAGCCCGGATTGGTGACACGCATGGCAGCGGAGATAGTATCCGCCTGGCCACGCTCCATCTCCGCAAAACCGTAGGCCCAGCCATCGGCAACCCGGTGTGCGCTGGAAGCATCGATCACGCGCGTTGTGTCGTTCTCGATCAGCGCCACGCTTTCGCGGGCAGCCGCGTCCGGCAGGCACAGGATCGCGACATCCGCCTTGTTGAGGAAAGCGGCGCGCGCGGACGGGTCCTTACGGCTCTCGTCGGGAATGGAAATCAGTTCCAGATCGCGGCGCATGGCGAGGCGCTCGCGGATCTGCAGACCCGTCGTACCGGCTTCACCATCTATGAACACGCGCGCGGCCATGGCCCGCTCCTCTCCTTGACGTCAGTAAAATCGAGTGCGTCATACACCCAATCGAACAACTTGTCACCGATTGTCGGCGCGATCAGACTTCAACGGGCCCTTGAGTGATACTCATCATTCGGACGCATGTCCGTTGCCGCGGCCACGCGGTTGCTCATGTTGAAGAAGGCCGCAACGGACGCGATATCCCAGATATCCCGGTCGCTGAAGCCCGCATCGCGCAGGGCCTGACGGTCGCTTTCAAGGATTTCGGCGGGCCGCTCGGTCAGCTTGACGGCAAAGTCAAGCATCGCCCGCTGCCGGTCGCTTAACTCGGCAACGCGGTAGTTCATCACCATGAGTTCACCGAGCACCGGATCACCGGACAGCTCACGCACAGCTGCACCATGCGCTGTGAGGCAATAGAAACAGCTGTTGACGGCGGATACCGCAACGGCAATCATCTCTCTCTCAAGTTTGGTGAGTCCACAATCTGCCAGCATGAGATCGTTGTACATGTCGGTGAATGCGCGCAACTTCGTGTCATCAAAGGAATAGGCCTTGAGCACATTGGGGATCAGTCCGAGCTTCTCCTCGCATAATTGGAAGTAGGCCTTGGTTTTTTCGTTCAAAGGTTCGTTTGAATCGATTAGCAAGGCCGTGACTTTACTTGACAATTTGCCTCTCCCGTCATGAAAACTTTTATGTCGCAGCAATACAAAATCATATCATGCGGCAGAGCCACAACTAAGATCGCCTAGGGGGTAAGAAATGCCGGACAAACATGACGTCGAGAAACAGAAACTCATCGACGCGGTCCATGCTGGTCTGAACCAGGAAAGTCCTGCCCTTGCGGAGTTTGCGGCAGCCTTCTACGACAGGGCCGCCGCCGAGGATCTCGTTGCCTATACCGCGGAAGAACTGAACGGATTCGCCAGGAGCGCCTGGCAGGATTTTCAGGACCACGAGCTCGGCACCCATCGCGTCAGCATCACCAACCCCTCCACGCAGAACAAGAACCCCAAGATCGACAGCCTGACGATCATCGAAATCGTCAACGACAACATGCCGTTCCTGGTTGATTCGGTCATGGACGAGCTGCAGAGCAGCAAGCTCGACGTGCATCTTGTGCTCCATCCGATCTTCATTGTGGAGCGCGACGAAAGCGGAAAACTGCTGTCTTCGGTTGCCCGGAAGAAACCGCCCAAGCGCAAGGACCGCCAGGAAAGCTTCATTCATATCCACGTGACCCGGATCGATTCGGAGGAAGCGCGCGAGGCCTTGCAGGCGCGGCTCAACGCCGTGCTGACCTCGGTCAGGTCGGTCGTTGATGACTTCAAGCCGATGCAGGAGCGCCTGGCCGAGGCGATCGACACGTTCAAGACGACGCAGATCCCGGGCAGCAGCGACGATCTGTGGGAGGCGATCCACTTCCTGGAATGGATGGAAAAGAACAACTTCATCTTCCTGGGCATGCGCGAATACAGGTTCGAAGGCGGCGTCGATGAAGGCGAACTGTCGCCATCGGAGGGAACCGGCCTTGGCCTCCTGACCGATCCGGATGTCCGCGTTCTCCGGCGTGGCTCGGAATATGTCCAGATCACGCCCGAAATCCGTGAGTTTCTGAAAAACCCCGAACCGCTGATCATCGCGAAGGCTAATGTGCGCAGCACGGTTCACCGGCGCGTGCACATGGATTATGTCGGCGCCAAGATTTACGACGACGATGGCCGTCTGACCGGCGAATTGCGGATCGTCGGCCTGTTCGCCTCGACCGCCTATACCGAGCCGACCAGCACGATCCCGTTCTTGCGCCGCAAGGTTGCCAGCGTGCTCGCGCGCGCCGGCTATGGCTCTGAAAGCCATTCTGGACGCGCGCTCAGAAATGTTCTGGAAGCGTTCCCGCGCGACGAACTGTTCCAGATCGAACGCGAGCGGCTGTTCGATTTCGCCATCTCCATCCTGCAACTGGACGAGCGCCCGCGCATCCGGGTTCTGTCCAGGCCGGACAAGTTCGACCGGTACGTGTCCGTCCTGGTGTTCGTCCCGAGGGACCGTTACTCGACCGAGGTCAGGATCAACATCGGAACCTATCTGGCATCCATTTATGATGGACGCCTGTCGGCCTGGTACGTCACCTACATGGAAGGCCCGCTGGCGCGGGTCCACTACATTGTCGGACGCGACAAGGGCGAAACGCCAAAGCCCGAACAGGAAGAACTGGAGAACGCCGTCGCGGACATGGTCCGCACCTGGTCGGACAATGTCAAAGACGCGCTGAGCAAGGAGTTTCCGCCGGTACAGGCGCGCCAGCTCGCAGAGCGCTACGCGCTGTCCTTCCATGGTGGATACAAGGAAGTCTACAACGCCCAATCCGCGCTGTCCGATATCGTGAAGCTGGAAACCCTGAGCGAACTGGACGACACGACGATCACGTTCCACAGGCCGCCAGGCTCCGACGGCAACCGACTGTCGCTGAAAGTCTATCATTGCGGGTCACCGATCCCGCTGTCAGCCCGCGTGCCGCTTCTTGAAAACATGGGTTTCAAGGTGATCAACGAGCGGACCTACCGGGTCACGCCGGCCGACACGCCGATGTCCTACCTGCACGAAATGACCCTCGAAAGTCATTCGGGAGAAGATTTCGATCTGCCGGAGGAACTCCAGACCCGGCTTGAAAGCATGTTCATGGCGATCTGGATGGGCCGCGCCGAGAACGACGGCTACAACCGGCTGGTCCTGACCGCGGATCTTGCCTGGCGGGATGTCGCAGTGGTGCGGGCGCTGTCCAAGTACCTGCGCCAGGCGGGTATTCCGTTTTCCGAAGACTACATGTGGCGCACGCTGAACAACTACCCGGCGATCACCGCGAAGCTGGTGGAGCTGTTCCATCTCCGCTTCAATCCGGATGTCACGGGCAAGGATCGTGAACTCGGATCCGAGCGGCTTGCCGGAGAGCTGAGCGTTGATCTGGAAGACGTCTCGAGCCTCGATGACGACCGCATCCTGCGCCGGTTCCAGAACGCCATTGGCTCGGTACTGCGCACCAACTTCTACCAGCTGGATACCGACGGCCAGCCGAAGCCGACCTTCGCCTTCAAGATCGACAGCCGCCAGATCGACGACCTG
The DNA here is from genome assembly GCA_039818365.1 of Pseudomonadota bacterium. Lineage (GTDB taxonomy): Bacteria > Pseudomonadota > Alphaproteobacteria > Rhizobiales > Stappiaceae > Roseibium. The sequence continues at coordinate 9,237 of JBCBUA010000048.1, read as the reverse complement.
CCGCAGCCGCGGCCCTTCCGCGAGATCTTTGTCTACAGCCCCCGCGTCGAGGGTGTTCATCTGCGCTTCGGCATGGTTGCGCGCGGCGGCCTGCGCTGGTCCGACCGGCCGCAGGATTTCCGGACCGAGGTTCTCGGACTGGTCAAGGCACAGCAGGTGAAGAATGCCGTGATCGTTCCGGTCGGCGCCAAGGGCGGCTTCGTGCCGAAGCAGCTTCCCTCGATCGGCGACCGGGACGCCTGGTTCAAGGAAGGCACGGAAAGCTACAAGATCTTCATCAACGCGCTTCTGGATGTCACGGACAATCTGGATGAGGACAGGATCCTGCCGCCCGAGCGGGTTCAGCGCTTCGACGTCGATGATCCCTACCTGGTCGTCGCCGCCGACAAGGGCACCGCGACATTTTCTGATACCGCGAACGGCATTTCCGAAGGGCGGAACTTCTGGCTTGGCGACGCCTTCGCTTCGGGTGGCTCCGCCGGATACGATCACAAGAAAATGGGCATTACCGCCCGCGGCGCCTGGGAAGCGGTCAAACGCCATTTCCGCGAGATGAACCGGGACATCCAGACCGAGCCCTTCACGGCAGCCGGTGTCGGCGACATGTCGGGCGACGTGTTCGGAAACGGCATGCTGCTGTCCAAGGCAACCAGGCTCGTCGCCGCCTTCGATCACCGGGACATTTTCATCGATCCGGACCCGGATCCGGCGAAGACCTGGGACGAGCGCAAGCGCATGTTCGATCTCGGGCGGTCATCGTGGAACGATTACAACACCGACCTGATTTCAAAGGGCGGGGGCATCTTCTCGCGTCAGCTGAAGTCCATTCCACTCAGCCCGGAAATCCAGACACTGCTCGGCCTTGACCAGCCCGCGGCAACGCCGCAGGAGGTCATGACAGCAATCCTGAAGATGAATGTCGATCTTCTGTGGTTCGGCGGCATTGGCACCTATATCCGCGCCACAACCGAAACCGACGCGGATGCCGGCGACCGGGCCAACGACCCGATCCGTATCACGGCGCCCGATGTCGGTGCGAAGGTCATCGGCGAGGGCGCGAATCTCGGTCTCACCCAATTGGCCCGCATCGAGTTCAACAAGAACGGCGGACGATGCAATTCCGATGCGATCGACAACTCCGCTGGGGTGAATTCCTCCGATATGGAAGTCAACATCAAGATCGCCCTTGGGGCTGCGGTGAAATCCGGAAAGCTGACGCTCGAGCAACGCAACACGCTGCTCGCCGACATGACGGACGAGGTTGCCGATCTGGTTCTGCGGAACAACTATCTGCAGACGCTTGCCATTTCGATGACCCAACTCCGCGGACTGGAGGATTTCGGGTTCCAGGTTCGCATGATGCGCCAGCTCGAGCAGGCGGATCTGCTGGACCGCGTTGTCGAACAGCTTCCTGACGAGGCGACGCTGCGCGAAATGCGAAAGGCGGG
>JBCBUA010000048.1:6253-7689 GCA_039818365.1 Pseudomonadota bacterium | reverse complement strand
GAGCAGGCGGATCTGCTGGACCGCGTTGTCGAACAGCTTCCTGACGAGGCGACGCTGCGCGAAATGCGAAAGGCGGGACAGTTGCTGACCCGGGCGGAACTGGGTGTGCTTTTGGCCTACGCCAAGATCACCTTGTACGACGCGCTCCTGGACAGCTCGGTTCCCGACGATGCCTATCTTGCAAGGGAGCTGTTCCGCTACTTCCCCGAACAGATGGCAACGGCCTATCAGGACGAGATCTCCGGCCATCGCCTGCGCCGCGAGATCATCGCGACCATGCTGGCGAATTCCATGATCAACCGGGGCGGTGCAACCTTCCTGACCCGGCTGATGGACCAGACAGGCGCAACACCTACGGAAATCGCGCAAGGATTCGTTGCAGTCCGCAACAGTTTCGATCTTACCGATCTGAACACGGAAATCGATGCACTCGACACGAAGATCGACGGCGGCCTGCAGCTCGATCTTTACACCGAAGTTCAGTCGCTGCTTCTGGAACGGGTCGTCTGGTTCAAGCGCAACGTTCAGTTCGACAAGGGTCTTTCGGCAGTTGTCGACCGGTTCAGGAACGGCATTGCCGACTTGCGCGAGCGGCTGGAGACCCTTCTGCCGCAGGAACCGGCGGAGCTTCTCAACGCACGCGCTGTCGAATACGAGGATAAAGGCGTTCCCAAATCGCTCGCCCGCAGGATAGCCTGGCTGATCGCGGAACAGGCGATCCCCGACATCGTCATCGTATCGGAGGAAACCGGTGCCGAGCTCGAAACGGCGGCCGAGGCCTATTATCAGGTGGCGCACCACTTCAAGATCGGCAACATGCATGAGTTGGCGAGCGGCCTGGAAGTGCGCGACTACTATGATGGCCTTGCGCTTGACCGTGCGCGGGCGACCCTGTTCTCCGCCCACCGGGACCTTGCAAGCGCCGCCATCAGGGCCGGCAGTTTTGCAAACTGGCTGACGGAACATGCCAGTGAGGCGGAAAACCGGCATGCTGCGGTTAGTGAAATCCTGGACGGCGGCCTGACCGTGTCCAAATTCACGGTCGCCGCCGGTCTGCTCGCCGAAATCTGCGGTTCTGCATAACCTTTGGTCAGGCGACTGTGTAAACTCCAGGCCGGCGGCCGCTCCGCCGGCCTTTGCAATCGGGACTGAATGAGAACGTGACGGATGTGACCACTGACTTTCCGGACGGTACGGATCGCCGCGCGATCTGGTCCTGGGCGCTGTTCGACTGGGCAGCGCAACCGTTCTTTACCCTGATCACGACATTCGTTTTTTCGCCGTACTTTGCATCCGTGTTGGCGAGCACGCCCGAGGAGGGACAATCGCTCTGGGGTTTCGCGACGGCCATCGCGGGTCTCGGCATCGCCCTGATGGCACCGATCCTCGGCTCGGTGGCCGACGCGACCGGGCGGCGAAAGCTCTGGATCTTTCTA
>JBCBUA010000048.1:0-6154 GCA_039818365.1 Pseudomonadota bacterium | reverse complement strand
AAAACGAACCGGAACGTCTTCCAGTTCCTGATCGCCAACATGATCTTCAAGGACGGCCTGGTCGCCCTCTTTGCCTTTGGCGGCATCTATTCCGCCGGTCAGCTTGGCTGGGGGTCGATCGAAATCGGTGTCTTCGGCATCATTGTCATCATCACGGGAATTGCAGGCCTGCTTCTGGCCGGCCCTCTGGACGACAGGTTCGGTGCGAAACCCGTGATCCTGGTCTCGCTCGTGGTGCTCATGATCTGCGGGCTGGGCATGATTTCCATCGACGAGACGACCGTACTGTTCTTCATCAAGACCCCGGCGGCTCCCGAAGGCGCACAATTCGCCTCGCTGCCGGAACAGATGTTCATCGCTCTTGGCGCTGTCATAGGCGCGGTCTCCGGGCCGCTGCAGGCCTCGTCGCGCAGTCTTCTGGTGCGTCTGGCGCCGCGGGAGCACATGACGCAGTATTTCGGCCTTCTGGCGCTGTCCGGAAAGGTCACCAGCTTCATGGCACCGCTTGCCGTCGGCATCGTGACGGCGCTTACAGGCAGTCAGGCTGGCGGCATGTCGGTGGTTCTGGTGTTTTTCGCGGTCGGCTTTGCCTTGATGCTCTGGGTCACCGAGCGGCGCACCGGATAGGGTTCCGGCACGCGGCATTGGTCAGCGCAGGGTTGCTAGTGGCGGAAGTGACGCATGCCCGTGAGCACCATGGCGAGCCCGGCGTCGTCGGCGGCGGCAATGACGTCATCGTCGCGCATGGACCCGCCCGGCTGGATCACCGCCGTTGCGCCTGCCTCGGCTGCCGACAGCAAGCCGTCCGCGAAGGGGAAGAAGGCGTCGGAGGCAACCACGCAGCCTTTGGTGAGCGGTTCGGCCAGACCGGCGGCTTCGGTCGCATCAAGCGCCTTGCGTGCGGCGATCCGCGCTGAATCCACCCGGCTCATCTGTCCGGCACCGACGCCAACGGTTGCGCCATCCCGGGCATAGACGATCGCGTTCGACTTCACGTGCTTGGCAACCCGGAAGGCGAATTTCAGGTCGGCCAGTTCCTGATCACTCGGCGCGCGTTTGGTCACGACCTTGAGGTCCAGATCGTCGACCACACCGTTGTCGCGCGACTGCACCAGCATGCCGCCCGCAACCGATTTGACGAACAGGCCTTTTGCGCGCGCATCGGCCAGTCCGCCCGTTACCAGAAGACGCAGGTTCTTCTTCGCGGCAATGATCTCCCGCGCCGCCTCGTCGGCATCCGGTGCAATGATCACTTCGGTAAAGACCTTGACGATCTCCTCGGCAGCCTCAGCATCAAGGGTCTTGTTCAGGGCAACAATCCCGCCAAAAGCGGACACCGGATCGCAGCGCAGCGCCTTTTCGTAAGCTTCCGCGAGGCTTGCGCCTTCGGCGACGCCGCACGGGTTCGCATGCTTGATGATGGCGACCGCGCTGGTGCGTGCCGGATCGAATTCGCTGACAAGCTCGAACGCCGCGTCCGTGTCATTGATGTTGTTGTAGGAGAGCGTTTTGCCCTGGATCTGCCTGGCCGTTGCGACGCCTGGCCGGTTTTCGCCCGTCTTGTAGAAACCCGCCGTCTGATGCGGGTTCTCACCGTACCGCATGACCTCGGCCAGCTGACCGCCAACGGCGCGGTGCGCCGGCGTTGCCTCGTCGAGCTGGTCCGCCATCCAGTTCGATACCGCGGCGTCATAAGCCGCCGTCCGCGCGAAGGCCTTGAGCGCGAGCCGCTTGCGCAACGCGATCGGCGCTTGCCCCTGGTTGGCGTCAAGTTCCGAGATGACGGTGTCATAGTCGGATGGGTCGGTGACGACCGTGACATAGGCATGGTTCTTTGCTGCGGCCCGGGTCATCGCCGGTCCGCCAATGTCTATGTTCTCGATCCCCGTGGCATAATCTGCACCCGAGGCAACAACGTCTTCAAACGGATAGAGATTTCCGCAAAAGAGGTCGATGCCGACGATGCCGTGCTCGTCCATTGCCGCCTGGTGATCCTGATCGTCCCGGATCGACAGAAGCCCGCCATGAACATTCGGATGCAGCGTCTTCACGCGCCCGTCCATGATTTCAGGAAAGCCGGTCACCTCGGAAATGTCCATCACCTGAAGACCTGCGTCCGCCAGGGCCTTGTAGGACCCGCCCGTTGAAACAAGCTCGACACCACGCTCAGACAGCGCCCGCGCAAACGCGACAAGTCCGGTCTTGTCGAACACGGACAAGAGGGCGCGCTTGACGGGAACCAGGTCGGGAACAGGGACGGCTTTGGACACAATGGCCATGAATTTGCCTCGCAGAAGGGGACGATCGGGGGGTTCGACGTCGCCCTAGCATGTCTTCGGCAAAATCGGAAGGTCCGGTGCGCTGCGAACGCACGCTTATTCTTCCAGCGGCAGTTCCTCGAATTCGTCGAATTCGCTCGTGCCGCGGCGGCTCAGTTTGGCGGTCGCCGTTTTTCTGAATTGCCAGCCGACGGCGGGTTTTTCCAGAAGCGACCCCGTGACGACGATCTGTTCCGTCTTCCTGTGACCGTAGACATCGGACAGATAGATGCTTTCTTCCAGCGACAATTCGCTGCCGGGCGCTTCGAACTCCCAGGCTTCACCGTCCCGGCAGACCATGAGCACGGCGGATCCGCCGCGCAGCAAGGACGTCCTGAGCCCGGGATATAGATGAAAGCGCAACGCGTAGCGGTGTTCCGCCTCGATCGCGCCCAGCGCCCGGATGGTGTCGATGCCGTCAAGGACGGTGCCGTCTCCGGAAAGGCGCAGGTCGCGCTCGTGGAAAACGTTGAAGTCCGATGCATACCCGTCATGGGAGGCGGTGATGCGGCTTCCGGCCATATCGTCTTCCCGCTCGAGCGGGACGTAGGACGGACCGGACAGAATGGGCGAGCCGAGCAGCTTGCCGAATGGTTTTTCAGACAGGAACCGGCAGGATGATGTGTCCTCGACAGTCAGCGTCGAGTGGGCCGCGGTTGACCGGCTGACCTTGCGCCAGAGCGGGTTAGAGCGCGGTGACACACCGCAATTGACGACAAGCCGGTTGTTCGCGGAGGAAAACTCGAAGGACAGGCAACCGGCATGCGCGTCGCCGGAAACCGCAAGCGCGGGAACGGGCCCCGTGTCCATCAGAACGACGGAATTGCCGCCGCTCAGGCGCTGATAGCCGGAATGCGGTGCATTCAGGGGGGGCGCACCACGCGCATCGTCATAGGCAAGGATCGTCGCAACAAGATCGCTCGGCGTGGATCCCATGCCGTTGAAATGGGCCAGCGCCCCGTCGCCGTGACGGAAGAAACGCAGCATCGGCATCATGCGGTCCACGGACTGAACCATGGCCGGAGGCATTTCGAGCCCCTGTGCGACAAAGGCCTGCCGGAGCGGCAGGAGGTCCGCCAGAATATCGATCAGGGCACGGGGATTGCGCGAGACATGCCCCCCGTCAGGCAGGATCTGCCGGGTCAGCTCATGATCGAGACGCCGGAAGCTCTGACGGGCAAACCGGCCCTGGCCCGCCATGGAGATGCAGGCGGACGCGACCGCCATGGAGGCGCGCAGACGGACGGCCCCGTCTTCGGTCTCGTTGATGGTCTGGCGCAGGTAGCGCACCTGCTTCGCGAGGGATTTGACGAACCGGCGGTAAAACTCGTGATCGCCGTCCTGCAGGATGAAGGGCGAATGGGCGAGCCAGGACAGGATCCGCTGGGTCACGACCGGCGCTTCCCACCCGATCGGGTGGCGGCGGCCGCAATACTTCATCCAGTCCTCGACAAGCACCCGCGCATTCTGCCGTGCGATCTGGCTGTCGGCCGCCCTCAAGTCGCGCAGCCAGCCAAACCCGTGCAGTTCCCGTTGCCAGTCTTCGTGAACGGCGTTCATTTCAAACGGGGAGCGTCCCTGCGTTTCAACGAGATGCCCGGAGAACAGGAACCTGCCGCCATAGATGTCGGCGGCGTTGGTCTCGTCGGAGGTACGAAGGTCCTGCGGTGCGATCAGCAGGCGCGAGGGCACAGACGAAAACGGCTGCAGGCGGAAGAAGGGTCCGCCATGCATCCATTTCAGGGTACGGTGCCAGATATGCAGGGCCACGAGCCGCCAGACGCGGCTTCTTTCGTTCAGGCCAGCTATATTCACCAAACCATCCCCGAGACCGATGGTTTACGCGCAACTATTGTGAACTCTCCGGTTTCCAGGGCCCCTCAGGGCGCTTTGGGACTGAAACAAACAATTAAGGTTAGCATTTCATTTAAGGAAACAATGCAAGTGAACGGTTTAAGCTACGTTAAGAGCGCCGGAATCGGGCCGCAAAGAAACCGTCCATGCCGCGGATTTCGTCCTCTTCACCCGCCCTTTGGTCCGGCAGGCACCGAAGATAACCCTCTTCGGTGATCAGATGCGGGAGACCGCCGACCTCCGGCGCTTCGACGGGCACGAGATCGACTTTGCCGGGATTGCGGGCCCTGAACGCATCGGCCTGAAGTTCTCCTTCCGCCTTTTCAAGCGAACAGGTGCAATAAACGATCAGGCCACCCGGCCTGACCCAGTCGAGAACCCGGTCGAGCAATTCGCGCTGGATTTCGCTGAGTTTCTCCACGTCGTAGGGTTTCTTGATCCAGGGAACATCCGGGTGCCGCCGGATCGTTCCGGTCGCGCTGCAGGGCGCATCCAGGAGGACGGCATCAAATGGCGTAGCGGGCGCGTACTCCCGCAGATCGGAGACAACTGTCTGCACCGTCAGGTTCAGCCGCTGCATGTTTTCCGAAAGCCGCTTCAGCCGGCCCTTTGAGATATCGACCGCCGTGACCTCGGCGCCCGCCGCTGCCAGTTGCGCAGTCTTGCCGCCGGGCGCCGCACACAGATCCGCAACGTTCAGACCCTGAACGTCGCCGAGCAAGCGGGCGGGCAGAGAGGCAGCCGCATCCTGCACCCACCATGCGCCCTCTTCGTAGCCTTCCAGCGCTTCGACCGCACCTTTCCGGTTCAGTCTGACGCTCCTGCCAACGACCACCCGGCCGTTCAGTCTTTCGGCCCAGCCAACAGCATCCGATTTGACGCTGAGGTCGAGCGCCGCTTCGTTTCTGTGCGCTGAGGCAATGGCCCGCGCCGCTTCCTCGCCATATCCCTCCACCCAGCTCTGCCACAGCCAGTCGGGCGTATTCAGCCGCTCCGGATCGAGATCCGAAACAAGGTCTTCCCGTTCGCGGCCAAGCCGGCGCAGGACCCCGTTCACGAGACCCTTGTAGGGCCGGGCCCTGCGGTCGAGCCCGGCATGATCGACGGCAAGCGAAACCGCAGCCCTGTCCGGGACCTCCAGGAAAAGCATCTGCGCGATCGCCACATGCAGAATGTCGATGACCCGGCCGGTCTTTTCAGGGATCGGTCTGTCGAGCAACCGGTCGAGGATTTCGGCGATTTCGCCACGACGGCGAAGCGCCGCACCGACGATTGCCCGCACAAGCGCGCGATCGTTGCCCGGCAGGGAGCGAAACCCCGAATGCCCCGATGCAGGATCGAGTTCACCGTCCAGAGGCCTCTTCTTGTGGACGACGTTGCCGAGAATGTCCGCTGCGACCTTTCGTGCCGCGAAACCGGGCTTTTCCAAACGTTCGGTATCTTTTTTGTCAGACGGAGCCGGCCGCCTGTTCGCGCGATTGTTCAAGAAGTGTTCCTGTTCAGCATCGCCTTGGTTTCGCGATGACATCGAAACGCCGCAGACCCGGGACCCCGGCTGCGGCGCACGTGGCGGATTCTACGGCGAATAGAATGGCCAGAAAAGAAGTTTCTGACGTTTCGTTCAACCCTATCCCCACGGGCCTTTCGAACGCTCCGGCGTACTGTCGGCTGGGCGGCTGCCCATGCCTGACCACGGACCGGACCGGGGAGCACCGCCACCGGAGGTAAAGGACGCACCGCCGCCCGTCCCGAGACCGGAACTGGCCAGTTTGCGCAATTCATCAATCCTGTTCTGGGTGTTCGGGTGCGTTGAAAACAGATTGTCCATGCGCTCACCGGACAGCGGGTTCATGATGAACATGTGCGCAGTCGCCGGATTGGCTTCCGCATCCGGGTTATGGATGCGCTGCACACCGCCGGCGATCTTGCCGAGCGCGGAGGCCAGCCACATCGGTTCGCCGCAGATCTGCGCGCCCATCCGG
>JBCBUA010000047.1:0-24079 GCA_039818365.1 Pseudomonadota bacterium | reverse complement strand
GCCTCGACCGAGGACGGCAGGTCGAGATGGGCGACATAGCGGACATCCGGCTTGTCGATCCCCATGCCGAAGGCGACCGTCGCAACGAGGCACAGGCCTTCCTCAAGCAGAAAGGCATCCTGGTTGGCAGCGCGCTGGTCGGACGGCAACCCGGCATGGTACGGCAGCGCCCTGATGCCCTTGGCTGTCAGCCAGTCGGCGATTTCCTCCACCTTGGCGCGCGACAGGCAGTAGACGATGCCGCTTTCACCCTTGTGCTTGCTCAGGAAATCCAGCAGTTGCTGGCGCTGGTTCGACCGCTCAACGATCTCGTAGCGGATGTTCGGCCTGTCGAAACTGGTGGCAAAGACATGCGCCTCGTCCAGCCTCAGCCGGGCAAGAATGTCCTTTTGCGTATGCGGATCGGCAGTGGCCGTCAGCGCGACGCGCGGCACGCCGGGATAGCGCTCGGCCAGACAGGAAAGCGACATGTATTCCGGCCGGAAATCATGTCCCCACTGGCTGACGCAATGGGCTTCGTCAATGGCAAAAAGGGCGATCTCAAGCGTATCCAGGAAGCGCCGGAAGCTTTCGTTTCCAAGGCGCTCGGGCGTAACATAAAGAAGGTCGATGTCGCCGCGCCGCAAATCCTCGCGAAGGCGGTCCTGTTCTTCGGGAAGAAGGGTCGAATTGAGCGCGGCGGCCCGGACACCGGCGGCCTGAAGCGCGCCGACCTGGTCTTTCATCAGCGCGATCAGCGGAGACACCACGACGCCGACACCGCGCCGGCACAGCGCCGGGATCTGGTAGCACAGCGACTTCCCGGCCCCCGTGGGAAACAGCACGACGGCGTCCCTGCCGTCGATCAGCGTGTCGATGACCTCTTTTTGCCGGCCCCGGAAATCGTCGTAACCGAAGACGGTCTGCAGAACCGCCTGCGGCTTCGGCTCCGGGCGCACCGAAGGCGGATCGTTGAGATGAACAAGTGGTGCGTCATCCGCGAGGAGGGCGGGGGAGACTGGCATGAGACGGCTGATTCCCTAAAGTCTCCCGCACCATGTCTTATTCGCCATTGAAGGGCAAACCGGCCTGTGGATGAACCCACATCAAGCTCGTGCGAGTCAGAATTCCGCGTCGGGATCTGCCGCGAGGGTTTCGGCGCAATGGATGCGCATTTGCTCGGTAAGTTCGGTGAGGTCGCCCTGCAGTTTTTCCGGACGGATCGGCTTGCCGAAATGCACGTTGAATTCCGCGTTCTTCTTGTTGAGCAATTCGTTGAACACGGTCATGTCGCGCAATTCGGTCGACACCCGCGCCAGGAAGTAGAACAGGCCCGAGTTTCTGCCGCCCATGTGCATCGGGATAATCGGCGCCTTGTTCTTGCGTGCCAGCGCAAGTGCGGAAGTCATCCAGGGACGTTCGGTCAGCTTGCCGTCGTGCCAATAGGCAAGGCGTCCGGATGGAAACAATACGACCACCCGTTCCGTTGCAAAAGCGGATGAGGCGATCTTGATCGTTTCCTTGGACTTGGCGCGGCTCTTGAAGTCTGCGCGCCATTCGACCGGTATGATCATTTCGGCCAGGCGCGGATTGATGCGAATGGCGTCCCGGTTTGCAAAAATCGCGAGGTCAGTGCGCCGCGACTTGATGGCGTCATAAAGCACTATGCCGTCGGCAATGCCCGTCGGGTGATTGGACACAAGCACCACCGGGCCGCTTGTGGGAACCCGTTCAAGGCCGAGCGTGGTGACCTGAAGCGTCAGCAGCTCGCTTAAATGCGCAAACACATCGACCGCCTCCATCTGGGCAATCGTATCGGCCATATCGACGGCGGAGCTGTATCTGAGGATCTTGTAGGCAAAGGGTTTTATGAACGGCCACCAGGGGCTCGCCATGACGAGTTTGCCGCGTTCGGCAATCAGTGCGTCGACGATATGGGGGTCGGCGAGCTGACGCTGAATCGTCTCCTGACGGCGCGCCGGCAAGGTGTCTGTTGTCTGGTCTGTCGTCCGCACAATGCACCTCTGCCCATCGGTAACCTGTACTATTCACTTGCATCGTTAGCGAAATCGGCCGCGTGGTGCAAATGCTCCCTGCAATTAATTTTCAGCCTGCGGCAAGGTCAGGTCCACAGTGAACTCGTGAAAAGTGCCACAATTGTGATGAATGACGCCGCCCAGGCGAGCGACCTCGGATTGGACCGGTCGGTCCAGTAGCAAAACACGTAAATCAGGCGCAGGAGAATGAAAAGAACTGCCAGCTGGTCGATCCAGTAGGGTGAAGCCCCCTGGCTCATGGCAACGAAAACGGAGATCGCGAAAAACGGAAAAGCCTCGAACCCGTTGGCCTGTGCCGCCTGTGCCCGCGCGCGGAAACCCTCGCTCCAGTAGCCCGGGTCGCGCGGGTTCGCATTGTCGAAGTCGCGGTTGAGCTTGGCTGGAAAGGCCGACAGGATAGGCAGGATTGCGGCGGCGAGAATGCACCAGATTGCGATTGGCATGAAGTGTTCCTTGTTGTCCCGGTTCCCGTTGACATAGGGCATGCGGCCGCAAAAGCGCAAAAGAACCGAACCGGATGCTGCAGGCAGGCCGCAGAGAGGGTTTGCCAGGAACCCAGTTCGAGGCTGTTTGTGATGCGAGGCCGGCGGTCTTGTGAGTCAGCGTCACTTTACCGCCATTTTGAAAATCTAACACCGGCCGCTGAAGGCGGCATTTTCAACTTCGTGGGACATGAAGCGATCGAGCAAGTCTCGATCGGAAGCCCCGTGGCGGAGTTTGAATACGCGCCGGATGGCTCGAATGGGCCGGATTGCTGGCCCTGGGACACATCGTTTCGTACCGAAACTGCGGACAACTGCGCTGTGTTTTGGATTTTCAGTAAATAGTAAGTTAAGAGATGCCACGATGGTGAGGCGGAGATTAAGGGACTGATTCGTCATGAAACGCTCGGGAAAGCTGGTTTTGGTTTTGGGAATGGTGGTTCTGGCCGCCGGGTGCCAGAGGCTCTCGGGAGGCCCCAACTATGCTGCGCCGCTGCCCGCAACACCCACGACGCCGGTCGGATCGGCATCGCTCGACCCGCTTGATCCCAACGCCGCGCCGCCTGTCGGCACCACCACGGACGGGACCGGGGCGCCTGCCGATCTTGCGAGCAACCCGGTTGAAGCACCGGGCAACGCCCAGCAGGTCGGACGCACGGACCTTCTGGGCGGCTGGAAGCTGGCATCTTCGGGTGACAATTGCCAGGCATTCATGACCCTGACGACCTGGTCCGGCGGCTACCGGGCAAATACCAGAGGTTGTACCACCCCGACACTGTCCGGAATCTCGGCCTGGGATCTGAACGGCAATCAGGTCGTTCTGAAGGACGGTTCCGGTGTCATCGTCGCACAGCTTTATTCAAGCGAACCCGGGAAATTCAACGGTCAGACGTCGACCGGATCGCCCATTTCGCTGTTCCGTTAGACAGCCTCAGTAATTCTGCTAGACACTGCGCGTAATAAGTGTATATTGGCATTGCTACCGGAAAGGCTGTGCCATGTCGAAATACGAACCTTTACGCGAACACCTTGCTCGTCTTGAGGATGTCGTCTGGGCGGCAAAGCTCGACGAACTTGAGGACATTTTGGGAACCAACCTCCCGAAAAGTGCACGCGAGCACCGCACATGGTGGGCGAATTCGGGCGGCACGCTCGTCCATCAGAATTCCTGGCTGGATGCAGGCTGGCGGGTCGAGAGGACCGACCTGATGCGTGATGTGATCGTCTTCCGGCGTCTGCGCATCGGCGGCACCATTGCAGTCGGCAAGTCACAGACCGCCGAACGCGTCGCCAAGAGCCCGAAGCGGGCGGCTGAAAAACGCCTCGCCAAGGAGATGCCCGCGCTGCGCCAGCCCGCGACGGTCACACTGCGCTCCGAATGGACGGCACTCGGGGATGTGCATAACACTCCTTGTTCCAGCAACTCCATTCCGCAGCAGGGCGGCGTTCTGCGCTTCGCCGCCATGGAAGGCGAAAACCTCGTCACCGCCATCGTGGCAACGCTTGAGGTGCAGCAGGTCTATCGCGGCCTGCGGATCCAGGTGAAAGGCCTCGACACGGAAGATGAGACCCGCGTCGGCACGGAGCTGATTGAAAAGGCGGGTCTTGACGCCGGCGAGCCCGTGGAGTGTGACGTCGTCAAATCCGGCAATGCCTGGCTCCTGACCGATGGTCGCGGCCGCAAGGCCAATCTGGACGACCGCTCCGAATGCTATCTCGTAGCACAGCTTCTCTATCTTCAGGAGCTGCAAAGCGGCCGGAAGTCGACGCTCCTGCTTCGCTAGTTTTCCTCCCGCACAGTGTTCCCCCCTCCCTGTGCGTTGCGCCCGCATCCGGCTTGCCGGCTGCGGGCGATTTTGTTTTCCTCATCATGTCCTGATGCTCTCCGGCTGCCTGACGGTTCTGCGGGGGGCTGTGCATCCGAGGGCGGACTCAGCCTTTCCGGATCCGGTGTGCCGCATGGTTTGAGCACCCCGTGACGGCGCACGAGAAGCGGATATCTTCCGCAGATGCGCTTTCAATCGTTTGAAAGTTGTTGACGTGAAGAAGTGTAACAGATTCAAACCATAACTTGACTTGCATCCAAGGCGCATTGACCTTATTCCGCCGAGCCAACAGTCACGTCCAAGGCCCCATGAGTCCTCATGGAGGGAGCAGCACCTTTGAAGATGGAACTGCCGGTCAACCGCGCATTGAGCGCCCGCTACGATGCCCTGATCGCATCGGGCGAGATCACCGAGGATCCCGTCCAGCGGGAAGCTGTCAGACATCTCGATCTGCTCAACACCCGCCTCGCCGAGACCCGGCTTGCCTCCAAGAAAAGCTCGCTCGGCTGGCTCTTTGCCAAGAAGAAGAACCAGCTCTGGGCCTCTGTGAAGGGCCTCTACATGTGGGGCGGTGTCGGGCGCGGCAAGACGATGCTGATGGACCTCTTCTATGAGGTGACGGTTATTCAGCGCAAACGCCGCGTCCATTTTCACGAGTTCATGAACGACGTGCACGAGCGCATTCATGAACACCGGCAGGCGCACAAGCGCGGCGAGGTGAAGGGTGACGACCCGATCCCGCCGGTTGCCCGCCAGATCGCGGTTGAGACCAGGCTGCTGCTGTTCGACGAGTTTTCGGTAACGGACATTGCCGACGCGATGATCCTGGGGCGGCTGTTCACGCAGCTGTTCGAAAAGGGCGTGATCGTTGTCGCCACCTCCAACGTCAATCCCTCAAATCTTTACAAGGACGGGCTCAACCGGCAGCTCTTCATTCCCTTCATCACCATGCTGAAGTCGCAGGTCGAAGTGCTGCACCTGGATTCGCCAACCGATTACAGGCTTGAAAAACTTGCCGGTGCCCCGGTCTACGTGACCCCGCTCGGCGAGGACGCGGATGCGGAGATGGACCGGCTCTGGACGAAGTTGACCCACGGCATGAAGGCGCATTCGGCAGAACTGGAAAACAAGGGCCGGACGATTCCGATCCCGAAGGTTGCCTCCGGTGTCGCGCGATTCACCTTTGACGATCTGTGCATGCAGCCGCTCGGAGCGAGCGACTACCTGAGAATTGCGAACGCCTTCAGCACTGTCTTTCTCGATCACGTGCCGGTTCTGTCCAAGGCACGCAGAAACGAGGCCAAGCGCTTCATCAATCTCATCGACACGCTCTACGACAATGGCATCAAGCTGGTGGTGTCGGCCGAGGCGGAACCGCCGGATCTCTATGTATCCGAGGGCGGCACCGAGGCGTTCGAATTCGACCGGACAAGTTCACGGTTGATCGAAATGCGCTCGGAAGCCTATCTCGCGGGTGACAGACGGGACATACACGTATAAGTCTGCATTCCGTATAGGGGAATTATGCAGACGGGAAGAATTGAAAAATTTTGCCGCCTTACTCGCAATATTCTTTTGGCGAACTTGCGCGGGGGCGGCAAAGGGGGTAGTGCCATCAGCAGTCATCAGCGGATGGCACTTAGTTCCATCTTACGTAAAGGGAAACTTTCGATATGGCGCGGAACAAAATTGCCTTGATCGGCTCTGGTCAGATCGGTGGCACGCTCGCTCATCTGGCAGGTTTGAAGGAACTGGGAGATATCGTTCTCTTCGACATCGCGGAAGGTGTTCCGCAAGGCAAGGCGCTGGACCTCGCTGAATCGTCCCCGGTGGACGGGTTCGATGCCAAGCTGGCCGGTGCCAACAGCTACGAAGCGATTGCAGGCTCGGACGTGGTCATCGTGACCGCAGGTGTCCCGCGCAAACCCGGCATGAGCCGCGACGATCTCCTGGAAATCAACCTGAAGGTCATGGAACAGGTCGGCGCGGGCATTGCTAAACATGCGCCCGACGCCTTTGTCATCTGCATCACCAACCCGCTCGACGCGATGGTCTGGGCGCTTCAGAAGTTTTCCGGTCTGCCGAAGAACAAGGTTGTCGGCATGGCCGGCGTGCTCGACAGCGCCCGCTTCCGGTATTTCCTCGCCGACGAATTCAACGTTTCGGTCGAAGACGTCACCGCTTTCGTTCTCGGCGGTCATGGCGACACCATGGTGCCGCTGACACGTTATTCCACGATTGCCGGCATTCCGCTGCCCGACCTCATCAAGATGGGCTGGTGCACCGCAGAGCGTCTTGAAGAAATCGTTCAGCGCACGCGCGATGGCGGCGCGGAAATCGTCGGTCTCCTGAAAACCGGCTCCGCTTTCTACGCGCCCGCGTCTTCCGCCATCGCGATGGCGGAAAGCTACCTGAAGGATAAGAAGCGCGTGCTGCCCTGTGCGGCCGCTCTCGACGGCCAGTACGGCCTGAAGGACACCTATGTCGGTGTTCCGGTCGTCATCGGCGCCGATGGCGTCGAGCGCATCATCGAGATCGACCTTCAGGGCGAGGAAAAGGCCAATTTCGAAAAGTCTGTCGGCGCGGTCGACGGTCTGGTGGAAGCCTGCAAGAAAATCCAGCCGGCGCTCGCCTGAGCGTCGACTGTCTCGGCTAAGCAGCGGCCGTTTCTTCGGCAAGCGAAGGAACGGTCCTCCGACAACGGGGGAAACACATGAACATTCATGAATATCAGGCCAAGCAGGTGTTGAAGGGGTTCGGCGCTCCGGTGGCAGACGGCGTGGCCATCTTTTCTGCCGACGAGGCGGAAGCGGCGGCGAAGCAACTTCCCGGTCCGCTCTGGGTCGTCAAGACCCAGATCCATGCGGGCGGCCGCGGCAAGGGCAAGTTCAAGGAACTTCCCGAGGACGCCAAGGGTGGTGTCCGCCTGGCCTTCTCGCTGGATGAGGTCACGGCGCACGCAAAGGAAATGCTCGGCAACACGCTGGTCACCAAGCAGACCGGCGCGGCGGGCAAGGTCGTCAACCGTCTCTACATCGAGGACGGCGCCGACATCGAGCGTGAACTTTACCTCTCCATCCTGGTCGACCGTACCGTCGGGCGTCCTGCCTTTGTCGTGTCGACCGAAGGCGGCATGGACATCGAGGCCGTTGCAGAGGAAACCCCCGAAAAGATCATCACACTGCCGATTGATCCGGATACGGGCGTCACCGATGCCGACGCGGCTCAGCTCTGCGACGCCCTGGCGCTGGACGGGGTGGCCCGCGAAGACGGCATGAAGCTGTTTCCGATCCTGCACAAGGCGTTCGTCGAGAAAGACATGAGCCTTCTGGAAGTGAACCCGCTGATCGTGATGAAGGACGGTCACCTGCGTGTTCTCGACGCCAAGGTGTCTTTCGACGGCAACGCAATGTTCCGCCACCCGGACATCATGGAACTGCGTGATGTCACCGAAGAGGACGAGAAGGAGATCGAAGCGTCCAAGTACGATCTCGCCTACGTCGCGCTTGACGGCGACATCGGCTGCATGGTCAACGGTGCCGGCCTCGCCATGGCAACCATGGACATCATCAAGCTCTACGGCGCCGAGCCGGCGAACTTCCTCGATGTCGGCGGTGGCGCTTCCAAGGAAAAGGTGGCTGCTGCCTTCAAGATCATCACGTCCGACCCGAACGTGAAGGGCATCCTGGTCAACATCTTCGGCGGCATCATGCGCTGCGACGTGATCGCGGAAGGCGTTGTGGCAGCCGTCAAGGAAGTCGGCCTTCAGGTCCCGCTCGTTGTCCGCCTGGAAGGTACAAACGTTGAACTCGGCAAGAAGATCATCAACGAAAGCGGTCTCAACGTGATTGCCGCCGATGATCTCGACGACGCTGCCCAGAAAATCGTGAAAGCCGTTAAGGGGGGCGCGTAAATGTCGATCCTCGTCAATAAAGACACGAAAATCATCGTTCAGGGCCTGACCGGCAAGACCGGCACGTTTCATACCGAACAGGCACTTGAATATTACGGCACCAGGATGGTCGCCGGCGTCCACCCGAAAAAGGGTGGCGAGACCTGGGGCTCCGTGGAAAGCGCGGCGCAGCTGCCGATCTTTGCCACTGCGGCCGAAGCCAAGGAAGCGACCGGCGCGGATGCGTCCGTGATCTACGTGCCGCCGGCAGGCGCGGGCGCGGCGATCATCGAGGCAATCGATGCGGAAATCCCCTTCATCGTCTGCATCACCGAGGGCATCCCGGTTGCCGACATGGTCAAGGTCAAGGCGAAGCTGGACAAGTCCAGCTCGCGTTTGCTCGGCCCGAACTGCCCCGGTATCCTGACGCCCGAAGAATGCAAGATCGGCATCATGCCGGGCTCCATCTTCAAGAAGGGCTCCGTCGGCGTGGTCTCGCGCTCCGGCACGCTGACCTATGAAGCCGTTTTCCAGACCACCAATGCCGGTCTTGGCCAGACGACGGCCGTCGGTATCGGAGGCGATCCGGTCAAGGGAACCGAGTTCATCGACGTCCTGGAGATGTTTCTGGCCGATGACGAGACCGAATCCATCATCATGATCGGCGAGATCGGCGGCTCTGCTGAAGAAGACGCCGCCCAGTTCCTGATCGACGAGGCCAAGAAGGGCCGCAAGAAGCCGACCGCCGGTTTCATTGCGGGCCGGACCGCCCCTCCGGGCCGCACCATGGGTCACGCAGGGGCCGTGATTTCCGGCGGCAAGGGCGGCGCGGAAGACAAGATTGCAGCAATGGAAGCGGCCGGTATCAAGGTTTCGCCGTCTCCGGCAAAGCTCGGTGAGACGCTTCTCGAAGTCTTGAAGGGCTAAAAACGCAAGAAATTGTGCTGACAGCAACGGAAACTGTTTACCTTTCCGTCTGCATGATGAAAGGATGAGTTGCGGCGCAAAGTGTGCCGCGACCAAATTTCGAGGGGCCGGTGTTTCATCGGTCTTGGTAGGGAACCGGCCGCGGGTCTTTTTCGGCCCGCCATAACAAAAAGGGCGGAGTAGCCCTCCGCTAAAGGACATGGCACGGCAGGAAGCGAACAACGTATTCGCACTGACGTCGTTGCTTTACGGCGCCAACGCAGCCTATATCGAAGACCTCTACGCCCAGTACAAGACGGATCCGAATTCGGTTGACGCCGAATGGCGGGACTTCTTCGCGGCCTTCCAGGACGAGAAGGAAGCCGTGCTCAAGGAAGCGCGCGGGGCCCCGTGGAAGCGCAAGGACTGGCCGATCGAAGCCAATGGCGACCTTGTCAACGCATTTGACGGCAACTGGGGTCCGATCGAGCAGAAGCTTGGCGAGAAGATCAAGAAAAAGGCCGAAACCGCGGGCGCGCCGGTGTCCGATGCGGAAGTTCATCAGTCGACCCGCGATTCAGTCCGCGCGCTGATGATGATCCGCGCCTACCGGATGCGCGGTCACCTGCATGCGGATCTCGATCCGCTCGGCCTGGCCGGTAAGGGTGATCACGAAGAGCTGCACCCTTCGTCCTACGGGTTCACGGAAGCCGACTGGGACCGCAAGATCTTCATCGACCATGTCCTGGGCCTGGAATACGCCACCATCCGCGAGATGATGGACATTCTGAAACGCACCTACTGCTCCACGCTCGGTGTCGAGTTCATGCATATTTCCGATCCGGCCGCGAAAGCCTGGATCCAGGAACGCATCGAGGGTCCGGACAAGCAGGTCGCGTTCACGTCCGAGGGCAAGAAGGCGATCCTCAACAAGCTGGTCGAGGCGGAAGGCTTCGAGAAGTTTCTCGACGTGAAATACACCGGCACCAAGCGCTTCGGCCTTGATGGCGGCGAAGCGCTGATCCCGGCGCTGGAACAGATCATCAAGCGCGGCGGCCAGATGGGTCTCAAGGACATCGTCCTCGGCATGGCGCATCGCGGCCGCCTGAACGTGCTCTCCCAGGTGATGAACAAACCTCACCGCGCGATCTTCCACGAATTCAAGGGCGGCTCCTACGCGCCGGATGAAGTCGAAGGCTCGGGCGACGTGAAATATCACCTCGGCGCGTCCTCCGACCGGACCTTCGATGGCAACAACGTTCACCTGTCGCTGACCGCCAACCCCTCGCACCTGGAAATCGTCAATCCGGTCGTGCTCGGCAAGGCGCGGGCGAAACAGGACCAGCTTGCCGCCGACAAGAACGGCAACTTCATCGAAACGACCGAAGTGGAGCGCAACACCGTTCTGCCGCTCCTGCTGCACGGCGATGCAGCCTTTGCCGGCCAGGGCGTCGTTGCCGAATGTTTCGGCCTGTCCGCTCTGCGTGGCCACCGCACCGGCGGCTCGGTGCACGTCATCATCAACAACCAGATCGGCTTTACCACGAACCCGCGCTTCTCGCGGTCGTCGCCGTATCCGTCCGACATGGCCAAGGTGATCGAAGCACCGATCCTCCACGTCAATGCGGATGACCCGGAAGCTGTCGTTTTCGCCGCCAAGATCGCGATCGAATACCGCCAGACATTCCAGCGTCCGGTGGTGATCGACATGATCTGCTACCGCCGTTTCGGTCACAACGAGGGCGACGAGCCTGCGTTCACGCAGCCGATCATGTACCGCAAGATCCGCAAGCATGCGACCACGCTGCAGCGTTATTCCGAACGCCTCATCAAGGAAGGCGTTCTCAGCCAGGAAGATGTCGACCGGATGAAGGCCGACTGGCGCAAGCACCTGGATGGCGAGTTCGATGCCGGTCAGGCGTTCAAACCGAACAAGGCCGACTGGCTCGACGGCAAGTGGGCCGGCATGCGCCGCGCCGACGACGAGGAAGATCCGCGCCGCGGCGAGACCGGCATTCCGATGGGTGAACTGAAGGAAATCGGCCGGGCGCTGACCCATGTGCCGGAAGGCTTCAACATCCACCGCACCATCGCGCGCTTCATGAACCACCGCGAGCGCATGATCGAGACCGGCGAGGGGATCGACTGGGCAACGGCGGAAGCGCTTGCTTTCGGCTCCCTCCTGGCGGAAGGCCATCCCGTACGCCTGTCGGGCCAGGACTGCGAGCGCGGCACGTTCTCGCAGCGCCACTCCGTGCTCTACGACCAGGAGAACGAAAGCCGCTACATTCCGCTCAACCACGTGTCGCCCGACCAGCAGCGCTACGAGGTCATCAACTCGATGCTCTCCGAGGAAGCCGTGCTCGGGTTCGAATACGGCTACTCGCTGGCGGAACCGCGCGCGCTCACCATGTGGGAAGCCCAGTTTGGCGATTTCGCCAACGGCGCGCAGGTGCTGTTTGACCAGTTCATCTCCTCGGGCGAGCGCAAGTGGCTGCGCATGTCCGGCCTCGTCTGCCTTCTGCCGCATGGCTACGAGGGCCAGGGACCGGAACACTCCTCCGCGCGGCTTGAGCGTTTTCTGCAGCTTTGCGCCGAGGACAACATGCAGGTCGCGAACTGTTCGACGCCGTCGAACTACTTCCACATCCTGCGCCGGCAGCTCCGCCGCGACATCCGCAAACCGCTGGTCCTGATGACGCCGAAGTCGCTTCTGCGTCACAAGAAAGCGGTCTCGCGGATTGACGAGCTCGGCCCCGACACGACGTTCCACCGCGTGCTGTGGGATGACTGGGGCGCGAACCTCAGCTCGGAAGGAAAGCTGGTATCCGACGACAAGATCCGGCGGGTCGTGATGTGCTCGGGCAAGGTCTATTTCGATCTGTTCGAGGAGCGTGAGAAACGCGGCATCGACGATGTCTATCTGATGCGCGTCGAGCAGCTCTATCCCTTCCCGAAGAAGGCACTGATGCTCGAACTGGCGCGTTTCCCGCATGCGGAAATGGTCTGGTGTCAGGAAGAGCCGAAGAACATGGGCAGCTGGTTCTTCGTCGAACCGTATATCGAGTGGGTTCTGGAGCAGATCGATGCCAAGCACCGGCGGCCGCGCTATGCCGGCCGCTCGGCGATGGCCTCCACCGCGACGGGCCTGATGTCGGTCCACCTCGCGCAGATGCAGGCATTCCTCGAAGAGGCGCTTGGAAACTGATCTTGAGAGGGCGGTAACGCCCTCTTTCAATAAATTGGCCGGGTAATTTTAAGAGAAGGCGACCATGGCAACCGAAATTCGCGTGCCCACTCTGGGTGAATCCGTTTCCGAAGCAACTATCGCACAATGGTTCAAGAAGCCGGGTGACGCCGTCAACCAGGACGAACCGCTTGTCGAGCTCGAAACCGACAAGGTGACCGTCGAAGTTCCGGCGCCGGCCGCAGGCACGTTGGAAAGCATCGTCGTGAAGGAAGGCGACACGGTGGAAGTCGGCGCCCTGCTTGGCCAGATTGCCGAAGGTGCTGCCGCTGCTGCAGCCCCTGCGGCCGCCGCACCTGCTCCGGCCGCTGCGGAAGCCGCGCCGTCTGGCGGCGCGGATCTGGTCGACGTGGTCACGCCGAGCGCGGGCGAATCGGTGACTGAAGCCGAAGTCGGCGAGTGGAGTGTCAAGGTCGGCGATGTCGTCAAGGCGGATGACACGCTTGTCGAACTGGAAACGGACAAGGCCGCACAGGAAGTCCCGGCACCTGTCGGCGGAACGGTCGTCAAGATCGCCGCGGAGACCGGTGCGACGGTAGAACCCGGCGTTCTGCTTTGCCAGATCGATCCGTCTGGTGCTGCTGCGGCGGCTCCTTCGGCGGCCGCTGCGGCACCCGCACCGGCCCCGGCCGCCGCGTCCGGCACGTCGATGCCGCCGGCACCGTCCGCACAGAAGATGATGGCGGAAAACAACCTGTCCGCGGATCAGGTCGCGGGCTCCGGCAAGCGCGGTCAGGTCCTGAAGGAAGACGTGATCGGGGCGATCGCATCGGGCGTGTCGGCAGCCGCCTCCGCCCCGGCGGCGGCACCTGTCGCCCGTGGCCCGGTCGTGGCGCAGGACGAGGCGCGCGAAGAGCGCGTGCGCATGACCAAGCTGCGCCAGACCATTGCGCGCCGTCTCAAGGACGCCCAGAACACGGCGGCCATGCTGACCACCTACAACGAGGTGGACATGGGTCCGGTCATGGAACTGCGCAAGCAGTACAAGGATCTGTTCGAAAAGAAACATGGCGTCAAACTCGGCTTCATGGGCTTCTTCACCAAGGCGGTAACCCATGCGCTGAAGGAAATTCCGGCGGTGAACGCCGAGATCGACGGCACCGACATCATCTACAAGAACTTCTGCCACATCGGCGTGGCCGTCGGCACGGACAAGGGCCTCGTGGTTCCGGTCGTGCGCGATGCCGACCAGATGTCGATTGCCGAAGTCGAGAAGGAAATCGGCAATCTCGGCCGCAAGGCACGCGATGGCAAGCTCGGCATGGCCGACATGACCGGCGGCACCTTCACCATTTCCAACGGTGGTGTCTACGGCTCGCTGATGTCCTCACCGATCCTGAATGCGCCCCAGTCGGGCATTCTCGGCATGCACAAGATCCAGGAGCGTCCCATGGCCGTGAACGGCCAGGTGGTGATCCGTCCGATGATGTATCTGGCGCTGTCCTACGACCACCGGATCGTTGATGGCAAGGAAGCCGTGACCTTCCTCGTCCGCGTCAAGGAAAGCCTGGAAGATCCGCAGCGTCTGGTTCTGGATCTCTGATCCGGCTGAGGATCGTTCCGGGGGCTATGGAGGCAACCTCATGAGCCTGGAATTTCTGATAACCGCGCTGATCGTTGTTCTGGTTCCCGGAACCGGCGTGGTCTACACGGTGGCGGTCGGGCTTGGCAAAGGGCGCCGCGCCGCCCTTGCGGCCACAATCGGCTGCACGCTGGGGATCGTTCCGGCGATCCTGGCGTCTGTCGTCGGCATCGCGGCTCTCATGCATACCAGCGCGCTCGTGTTTCAGGCGGTGAAATATGCCGGCGTCGCCTATCTTCTTTACCTGGCGTGGCAGACCCTGAAAGACAGTGGCCCGGTGGAGCTGAAAGCCGACAGGGGCGTGCGCAAGAGTTTCGTTGCAACGGCCCGCACCGGGTTTCTGATCAACATTCTCAATCCGAAACTGACGGTGTTCTTTCTCGCTTTCCTGCCGCAATTCGTCAGTGCCTCCTCAGCGCATCCGACCCTTGAGATGCTGGCGCTCGGCGGCGTCTTCATGGCGATGACGTTCTTTGTCTTTCTTATCTACGGGTTCTTTGCCGCCCTGGTCGGCGAAAAGGTGCTCAGGAGCGACCGGGTCATGGTCTGGATGAGACGGTCGATTGCTGCGGCCTTTGCCGGCTTCGGTCTGCGGCTGGCTGTTTCCGAGCAGTAAATACAAATCTGGCGGATGAAGTCCGCTGAAACAGGTTCTGGAGTTTGAATGTCTGACAGTGTTGTCATCGTAACGGGCGGAAGCCGCGGCATCGGCGCGAGCGTCTGCCGCAAGCTGGGGCGTCTCGGGCATACGGTTGTCGTCAACTACGCGGCCAGCAAGGCCTCCGCCGACAAGGTCGTCGCCGAAATCGAGGCCGAGGGCGGCAAGGCCGTCGCCGTGCAGGGTGACGTTGGCAGCGAAAGCGATATTCTCCAGCTGTTTGAAGCCGCGGACAAGCTCGGCCAACTGGCTGGTCTGGTCAACAATGCCGGTGTCGTCGACATGTCCCAGCGCGTTGACGAAATGAGCGTCGAGCGTCTCAACCGGATCTTCAATATCAACGTTGTCGGCTCGTTCCTGTGCGCGCGCGAAGCGGTCAAGCGCATGTCGACCAAGCATGGCGGCGCAGGCGGCAATATCGTCAATCTGGCATCGGCCGGATCCAAGCTCGGATCTCCTGCGCAATATGTCGACTATGCCGCGTCCAAGGGGGCGATTGACACCATGACGGTCGGGCTCGCGCTCGAAGTTGCCGATGAGAACATCCGCGTCAACGCTGTCCGCCCGGGCATTATCGACACGGAGCTCCATGCCTCCGGTGGTCTTCCGGACCGCGTGGCGCAACTGGAATCCAAACTGCCGATGAAGCGTGCGGGCACGGCCGACGAAGTCGCGGACGCAATCGTCTGGCTCATGTCCGAGCAGTCCAGCTACACGACCGGCGCCATTCTGGATGTGTCCGGGGGCCGGGCAATCCTACCGTAATCCGTCAATGGACTTGAAACTGAAAAGGCAAAGGCGACCAAAATGTCCCAATATGATCTTGTCGTCATCGGAACCGGCCCGGGGGGGTACGTGTGCGCGATCAAGGCAGCGCAGCTCGGTCTGAAAACCGCGGTTGTCGAAAAGCGTGCGACGCTCGGCGGGACCTGCCTGAACATTGGCTGCATTCCCTCCAAGGCGCTTCTTTATGCGTCCGAAATGTTCGAGGAAGCCGGCCACGGTTTTGAAAAGCTCGGCATCAAGGTGTCCAAGCCGAAGGTCGACCTGCCGGAGATGATGAAGCACAAGACCGACGTGGTCGATGCCAACGTCAATGGCGTCGCCTTCCTGATGAAGAAGAACAAGATCGACGTGCACACCGGCACAGGCAAGGTGCTGGGAACGGGCAAGGTCGAGGTGACTGCCGATGACGGCAGCGTGTCCGTGGTCGAGACGAAGAACATCGTCATTGCCACCGGGTCCGATGTCATGCCGCTGCCCGGCGTCGAGATTGACGAAAAGCAGATTGTCTCTTCGACCGGCGCGCTCGAGCTGGACAAGATCCCCGGCAAGATGGTTGTTGTCGGCGGCGGTGTCATTGGTCTCGAACTCGGATCTGTCTGGAACCGGCTCGGCTCCGAAGTGACGGTCGTCGAGTTCATGGACAAGATCCTGGGTCCGATGGACGGCGACGTTTCCAAGAACTTCCAGCGCATGCTGAAGAAACAGGGCATGACCTTCAAGCTGTCCTCGAAGGTCACCGGCGTTGCCAAGAAAGGCAAGGGTCTGGCCGTGACGATCGAGCCTGCCAAGGGTGGTGACGCCCAGGAGATCGAAGCCGATATCGTTCTTGTTGCCATCGGCCGGCGTCCGTACACGGAAGGCCTTGGCCTTGAAACTGCCGGCGTCGCGCTGGATGAACGTGGCCGCGTTCAGATCGATGCGCATTACAAGACCAATGTCGACGGCATCTATGCCATTGGCGATGTCGTGGCCGGACCCATGCTGGCGCACAAGGCCGAGGATGAGGGCGTTGCGATTGCCGAGATCCTCGCAGGCCAGGCCGGGCACGTGAACTACGATGTCATCCCGGGCGTGGTCTATACGCAGCCGGAAGTCGCTTCCGTCGGCCGGACGGAAGAAGAACTGAAGGCCGACGGGGTGGAGTACAAGGCCGGCAAGTTCAACTTCTCCGCCAATGGCCGCGCGCGCGCAATGAACCACACGGACGGTTTCGTGAAGGTTCTGGCCGACGCGAAAACCGACCGGGTGCTCGGTGTTCACATTATCGGTTTCGGCGCCGGCGAAATGATCCACGAAGCGGCGGTTCTGATGGAATTCGGCGGGTCTTCGGAAGATCTCGGCCGCACCTGTCACGCGCATCCGACCATGTCGGAAGCCGTCAAGGAAGCGGCAATGGGCGCGTTTGCCAAACCGATCCACTCGTAAGCCACAGCCGGCCGGACCAGATGAGCGCTGCAGGAAACCTTGCCTGTGGCGCTCTTTGCGTGTTAGCGCCCATGGGAAAGACCGGCGTGCCGGACGAATCCGGCTTGAGCCAAGGCTTTGAATCTCGGGAGATCGCACGTGCAAGGCACGGATAACAGCCGTTTCACAATACAGCAGTCAGGGCTCTGGCTGTTGCTGGCAGTCGCGGCCGCTCTCGTGTTCTTCTGGCCGGAGCGCACCATCGCGCATGTCGACGATCTGTTCTTCGTGCCCTGGGCGGCTGAGGTCGCCGCGACCGGGAACCACGTCAATCCACTCCTGTCGGTCCAGTTTCCCGGACTGGAAAACTACCATCTCTACACGCGCTTCCACCTGATTCTCTCCGGCTGGTTCCTGGAGGTGTTCGGTGTCAGCCGGCTGAGTGTCGTCGTATACGAGTTTCTCTGTTACCTCGTGACCGCCCTTGCCTTTTCAGCCGTCTGCCTCGCAGTCAGACTGCCGAAAGCGGCGCTGATGACACCGCTTCTGTTCGCACCCATGTATGTCGTGACCGGGTTCCGGCTCGAGATCACCGCCTGTGTTTTCTGGGCTTTGGGGTTCTTCCTCCTCTTCTGGCCCGCAAGGGAGCGGGATGGGGCGGAAACTGCGGCGCGCTTTTCTGCAATCAGGACATTGGGCAAGCTGGCACTCGCCTTTGCTCCGCTCGCGTCTCCAGCGGTCTTCGCCTGGAGCCTCGGTGCGATCATCGCCCATGACCTCTGGCGGCTCGCCTTCCGCGAATTGAAGATCGTGACGCTGGCGATCGAAAACGCTTTCGCGCTGGGTCTGGCCCTTTTGATCTTTGCGCTCAGCATTGATTTCCAGTTCCGCGAGTTCATCGACCAGATCGTGTTTCACGCGCAAAGGTCGACCGGCAACGGCATTAACGGCGAGGCGCTTGGCCGGGCGGCAATCTTTGCCGTGGCTGGTTTGGTCCTTCTCAAGTTTTCGCGCCCGGCGGCGCTTGTGTGCCTGATGCTCTCACTGGGGCAGGGGCTTGCCGCCTTCCTTCATGACAAGGTTCTGGTCCGGAACCTTGCGGCCACCATGGTGTTTCTTGTCGGGCTCGATGCCGTCACGCAGAAACGGTTTCAAAGCGCGGCATATGCGCTTTACACGCTGGTGTTTCTCGTTGTCTCCGCCAACTTCCTGATCTTCTATGTCCTGTCCGAGCGTGCGCCCGGCCGGGATGCGGCCGCGCTCGACTATCTCTCCGATACCAGCGCAAAGAAGCGGGTTTTCATCGACGAGACCATGGCGCACCATTATCTCGACCATCAGACCCGTGATGCGATTTCCTGGACCTGGGGGCGGAAGTTTCCGCTTGCCCGTGCCGAGGAACTGGAAGAGCTGCGCGGCGGCGAGGTCTGGTACCTGAGCCCCTACACGCTGTTCGCCTACCTCAAGGGACACACGGATATCGCAAGGGCGTTGTCGGATGACGTCACCTACCGGCGGACACCGCAACTGCCCTGCGTGATGGGCCGGCATTCCTGCCGCCTGCCGGCGGAGGGATGGACGATGCTGCGCCTTGAACGAGACGGCGACAAGGTGACTGTCCGGGACTATGCGTCCGGGCGCGAATTCATCGTGCCGGATTGATCCGGCTCACCCGGGCAGCGTGGCCGTTATCACGAAATGGGTGATTGAGAAAAAGAAACGCCCCGATTCCGCGAGTTGCACCTGTTCTTCGGCCCAGGCGTCCGCATCGTCACGGGAGAAGGGGCCTTTCCTGACCACATAGGGTTTCATCAGATGGATCATCATGTTCGCCAGTCCGTCCGGATGGAGGTGCGTGCTGGTGAACGGGACGGCAGTTACGCTCTCCACCCGGTAGCCCGCTTCACGCAGGATCGGTGGCAGGATGGCAGGGATGCAGCGTTCCACCAGGTGTCCGTCCCAGGTTTCAAGCATCGCTTTCATCCGGTCAGGATTATCGCTGAACCACGTGATTGTGTCCCAGTGCATGTCACCGACGACGAGCTTGCCGCCGGGTTTGAGGACGCGCTTTGTCTCCGTGACGGCGCTAGGCAGATCATCCAGATATTCAAAGACCTGAAGCGATACCGCCTTGTCGGCGGAGGCTGTTTCCAGTGGCAGATCCGTAACGGTTCCCGTGCGAATCTCGACATTCGGGCAGTCCGTGCAACGCCTGACCGCCGCGCCGCGCATGTCTTCACTCGGGTCGATGCCGACAACCTTGCCATGGCCGCCCAGGGTGCGTGACAGTTCAAGCGTCAGCAATCCGTTGCCGCAGCCGATGTCGGCAATGACGTCGCCGGGTGACGGGTTCAGGGCATCGAAGGACGCCCGCCTTCTTCGCGAGAAATCCGCGCCGAGATATGCCTCTTCCAGCAGTTTCGTGGTGCGTTCGTCGAACTGGAGCATCGGGCTGGCCTCGTTTCCATGGGTATCGAGGCACCAACCGAGAGCGCCCCTCAGCTTTTTACCGTAGCGGAAAGTGAGCAGCTCGTGGTCCGGGAAATCAGGACGTTTCGCGATGCAGGCCGAAGGTTGCTAACGCGACACCTTCCCTACCGCCGGGGCCCGTCTTTCCCAGGCTCCGTTACACGGCGGCGGACGGTGATTTTTCGCCCAGATGCACCAGCGTGATTTCAGGCGGAACGCCCAGGCGCATGGGCAGAAGGGAACAACCGAGCCCGCCCGAAACGACAAGATGCCGCGCGGGTTCGCTTCCACCGTCGTCGACGATGTGTCCATAGGCCAGGTTTTCGTCCGGTTTGATCAGCTTGAAGGGTCTGAGCCCGAAGCAGTTGATCTGGCCACCATGCGTGTGCCCGCTCAAGGTTACGCTGACACGGGAGGGCACGGTACGAAAAATGTCCGGCTCATGGGCCATCAGCACGACTGGCGCATCGTCGCTCGCCTGTCGGAGCGTGCCTGCCAGATCGTGCACGCCCCGGATATGCGGTCGGTTCAATTTTCTGTTCGGAGCGAGCGCGAGCTGGTCATCAAGTCCTGCGAGCCAGAAAGCCTTGCCGTCTTTGACAAGCCGGACCGCCCTGTTCTGGTAAAGCTCTATACCGGCGTTTATGAGTGCCGTGCCATATTTCGTTGGCCCGCTGCCGGAAAGCTGTGCCGTGCGGTCGTCCCACCAGTCGTGGTTTCCGAGTATTGCGTGGATACCGAGCGGGGCGTTGAAAGAGCCAAAGAGATCCGCCCAGGCTTGTGCCGGTATCGGCGCCGATTGCCAGCGGTGGCTGGCGACATAGTCGCCGAGCATCAGGACGATGTCGGGTTTCAGTGCGTTGGTGCGCTCCACGATGAACCGGACCCGGTCAAGCCCCATCCAGGGATCGCAGATATGCGGGTCGGCGATCAGGGCGGCCTTGAGCGTGAGGTCCCCCGGCCAGTTTGGCGGTGTCAGGTAATGGCTCTGGATGCGCATGCGAAAAGGTTCGACGCCGACAGCGTATGCAGCGGTGGACATCGAAGTCAGGGCGGCAGCACCAAGTCCTTGCAGGAACAAACGTCTGGAGATCATCTAAGCTTACTGCCTTCTTGGCGGATGTTGGTTTTATGAAGTGGCAGTGTTTGATTTTTCATTGACCCTTGTAGGGAGAATTTCAGCATTTTTTCTGCAGACCGGTTCCGGCAAAAAAAAACCGCTGCCGAAGCAGCGGTAGGATAGATTGGAGCAAAAGAAACTTGAATTATTCGGTCGGTGCCTCTTCAGGAACCGGCAGGATGATTTCTTCCTGCGTGACCTCAACGCTGAGATCGTTTGTCGCGATGGCAACGTCCGTGTCGACTTCCGGCACGATGGACGTATCCGCAACCGTCATTTTTTCGTCGGCCTTGGCAGTTTTTCCCCAGGAACAGGCCTGTGCCGGTGCGATGGCGAATGCCGCGATGGCAAGCCCTGCTATGGCTGTGCTGATCAGACGCATGATGAGCCTCCGTCTGTTGCTGCGCGGGACTGACGCAGTGGCACCTAAGGTAAAGCAAAAATGAAATCGGACAAGGAAAAACCGGGTAGAGATTGATACCAAGGTTAAGATTGGCGCATTTACTTTCTGTTAAGGTTGTACGTCCGTCGTGTATTGGGCTCAGACAAGTCGTTGACAACGTTGACGACATTCGCGTCCAGAAGATCTCCAAAGGCCTTGATCGTGATCTTCTTGCTGCTCAAAAAACCGATCAGAAGAACCTGTATTGCCCCGTCTGAACGCAGCTCCGCTTGTGTCCAGCCCCATTTGCAATCACGCGGGATGCACGAAGTGAAGGCTCTCACGCGAACGAAGACCTGGTCGTTCTCGCATTTGCTTTCCACTTCGATGCGGCTGATTTCCTTCGGTTCGGCTTCGGGATTGACCCAGATACCATCCTCGGGAAGCGGGCAGTAGATCCTTTGCGCCTGCGACGGCAGGGTCGACAGGACGAGGAGAGTGGCAACCAGGAGCAGGAAACGGGGCATGATCAGTCCACCTTGTGTTTCACCTTCATGATAGAGCATTTTCCGACCAATTTGGACCATTTGACCGAGGCCCTTTTTCGCGCTGGCGAGACGGTTCGCCCGCCGCGGTGTTTCCCACCACAAGGGTGGACCAACGCTGCCAGAGCGAAAAGGGGCCCGGCCAATCTTGATGTGTGTCGCTTGAATGCGTTCCACAACCGGTGAGGATATCCGGCCCATCGGCTGCGTTGTGCCGCTTGCACGATGCACCGCATCGAGCTTCGTGACCCGCCTGGCCGAGTGGACTGGATATCCTCATCAAATGAACCAAATTGGTCGGAAAATGCTCTAGCTTACTTCGTGCGGTTTCGCGGATGCGCGCGGTCATAGGCGGCCAGCAGATGCGCGCTGTCGATCTCGGTGTAGATCTGCGTGGACGCCAGGCTGGCGTGACCGAGAAGTTCCTGGATGGTTCTGAGATCGCCGCCACCGGCAAGCAGATGCGTGGCAAAGGAATGCCGGAGCGCATGCGGTGTGGCGCTGTCCGGCAAGCCGAGCGCGCCCCGCAGCTTTGCCATGGCCAGCTGGATCATGCGCGGATTGAGCGGCCCGCCGCGTGAGCCGAGGAACAGGGGACCGTCCGCGTCAATCGCGAAGGGGCACAGCTTTACGTAATGCGCAATCGCATCCGAGACCGCCGGCAGGATCGGCACGATCCGTTCCTTCCGGCCCTTGCCCACGATGCGCATAGTCTTTGTGCCAGGCACCGGTGCCATCTTGCCCGTCAGTGAAAGCGCTTCGGATATCCTGAGGCCGCAGCCGTAAAGCAGCGTCAGCACAGCGGCGTTGCGGGCTTCGATCCAGGGTGCTGTTTCAAGCGCAACGCCGCTGGTGACGTCGATGGCATCGCGCGAGGAGACCGGTTTGGGCAGGGACCGCGCCTGCCTTGGTGGACTGACGGCATCGGACGCTGCCGCGTTGACGTCCCCGCGGCGTTCCAGATATTTCAGAAACGACCGGATACCGGCAAGGCCCCGTGCCAGCGACCGGCTCTGCACGCCCTGCCTGCGCCGGGACGCCAGGAACCCCCTGAAATCGGAAGGTCTCAGGCGCGCGACGTCTTTCAGCGACGGCGCACCACCGAGGTGTCCGGTCAGGAAACGGAGGAACTGCCGCAGATCGCGTTCGTAGGCAACCAGTGTCTTGTCGGAAAGCCGGCGTTCGTCGCAAAGGTGGTCGAGCCAGAGCCCGATCCGCTGATTGAGATCCGGCTTCGCGGTGACCAGAAGGTCGGACGGCTCTGGGGCGCTCGTGTTCATGGGCTGATTTTAGCCCCGTTGGCGTTCTGATTGGTTAATGCGACGCATTGAATTTACCCGCGATTAAGTCCGCGGCGGTTACATAGGCACAGTTGTATTCAAGAGTACATGAGTGAGCGAACGTGGACTTTGCCGCACGGATTTACGAGCTGCTTCAGCTTCTGGTGACCAGCCGGGTCTATAGCGCCACATTTCTGGCGGCAGCCTGCTTTGCGCTCGCGGTGCTGCTGTTCGACCTGCATCGGCGCGGATACCGATTCGACTGGCCCGTCAGGCTTGTCCGGAGTGTTGGCGCGAATATCGGTTTCTGGTGGGTCAACCTCTTGTTTGCGCCGATCGTTTTCCTGACGGCCGGTCACATCAAGCAGGGATACGAGATGCTCGGCATCCCGGGCATCGACGAAACTTTCTGGTCCGGGGTCCCCTGGTGGGTGCTCGTGCCGTTTGCCGCGTTCTGCTACGATTTCGCCGACTACTGGAACCATCGCATCCTGCATCACCGTTGGCTCTGGCCGATCCATGCGATCCATCATTCCGACCCGGACCTGAATGTGCTGACAAGCTACCGGATCCATTTTCTGGAATCGCTGGTCATGACCACGTCCTACATCCTGCTCCTGAGCTGGCTCGGATTTCCGACCGACGTCATGGGCTACGGCGCGATCCTGCTGACGCTTCACAACATGTATGTCCACATCAACGTGGACTGGGGCCACGGCCCGTTCAAATATGTGCTTGCCTCGCCGCGCATGCACCAGTGGCACCATGCCGATCTTCCCGAAGCCTATGGCAAGAACCTGGCGAATGTCTTTCCGGTTTTCGACCTCATCTTCGGCACCTATTATGTGCCGGGACCCTGCAAGGAGCCCTTCGGCGTTCAGGATGTGCCGCAG
This sequence comes from Pseudomonadota bacterium, assembly GCA_039818365.1. GTDB lineage: Bacteria > Pseudomonadota > Alphaproteobacteria > Rhizobiales > Stappiaceae > Roseibium. The sequence continues at coordinate 571 of JBCBUA010000047.1, read as the reverse complement.
AATGACGTCGTGAAGCTTGTGTTCTATCCCTTCGCGGAATGGACGCGGCAGGCAAAATCCGCGATCCGGGGGCTCGGACCGGCAGAAGACCGCGCTGAAGACCTCTCCCCACGGGAAAGCGAAGCGTTCAAGTAGGGCAACTGCGCCGTTCCGGCTCCAGGGCATACGCACACTCGGTTCACCGCTGCCCGGACCTATCCAAAGAGACAGCTTCCGATCCGCCCGCCGCGCACCCACATCAGGAGGAATGCTCTGAATTGGGAGGGACGACGGTATGACGGCAAACGAACACGAGAACGGCCCGGTCCTGCGCCTGTTTCAGGTGAGGGTCAGGGAAGGGAGCGCGGACCTGCTTCTGGAAAAATTCGCCACGACATCAGCCGCCGTCGTCCGGAACGAGGATGGCAATCAGGGCTATTTCTTCGGCCGCGACGTTGAGGGCGATGACAACACTCTTGTCTTCGCCTCTCTCTGGAAGGATCTGGCGTCGATCAAGCGCCGGTTTGGCGACGACTGGCAGAAATCGTTTCTCCCCGAGGGCTATGAGGACATGATCGAGGAGCACGCGATC
>JBCBUA010000046.1:16779-24361 GCA_039818365.1 Pseudomonadota bacterium | reverse complement strand
CGGGACACCATGACGCCCGGCAAGCTCCGCTGCCTGCAGGAACCCGGTGATTCCGCCGCAATTGGAGGCGTCCGGCTGAATGAAGCTGAGCTTCGACTGGTCAAGCGCGTAGCCGAACTCGTGAATGGTATGGAGGTTCTCGCCCATGGCGAGCGGTGTTCCCGTCGCCTCGGCAATTGCGGCATAACCCCTGTAGTCGTCGGGAATGGTCGGCTCCTCGAACCACAGGATGTCGAAAGGTTTGAAGGCGTTTGCCGCCGCAATCGCCTCATCGACGCTCATGGCATAATTGGCGTCGACCATCAGCGCGACGTGCGGACCGATGAGATCGCGTACGGCTGCGACGCGCGCGACATCCTCTTCCAGGGAGGGCTGCCCGACCTTGATCTTCACGCCGTTGAAGCCGCGGTCAAGGTAGCTTTGAACGCTGTCGAGCAGTTTGGGCAACGGAAAGCCGAGATCGATGCCGCCGCAATAGGCCTTGCAGGTTCTGCCCTTGCCACCGGCCATCTTCCAGAGAGGCAAACCCTCCTTTTGGCCGCGCAAATCCCAAAGGGCGATGTCGACTGCCGAGATCGCGAAGGATGCAATACCGCCTCTTGCGACATAGTGGACGTGCCACTGCATCCCTTCATAGAGGGCTTCAACGTTGTCAGGGTTTTTTCCAACAAGAAACGGCGCGAGATCGTGTTCGATCATGGCGGCAATCGCATGCCCGCCTTTGCCGCCGGTGTAGGTATAGCCGGTCGCCGTGCGCCCGTCCTCTAGGTTAACGGTCGCGGTCACCAGTTCAAAATGGGTATGATCGCCGTGCTTTGCATCGACCAGTATCTCGGCAAGCGGAATATGGAACAGCCTGACGGATACGCTGACGATGGTTGTCAAGGTATCCCTCCCAAGATGCCAAGAACACTATGTAATTTATTTTGGTTCGACCAAGTCAGATCGGAGCAGAGCGCGATTTGAAAGGTGAGTCAAGAGCGATTCCCGTCAATCCATTTAAATCGATTTAAAAAATATTTTAAATATCTGTTTTTAAATAACTTTTTTTATAGTGATCAAATGATGTGCGGAAACGCTTGCTTTCGCCCAATATGGGGGCATAGCATTGTGGTCAAAGTAAACGAGAGTTTGGTACAACCAATTGGCTGCTGCCGTGATACCGGACAAACAGGGAGAGAAACGGGCTGCGGACACGATCGTGACCGCACTTGAAGCCCGAATTGCGTCGGGCGATCTGGCCAATAACAGGCCGTTGCCGCCCGAACGCGATCTCATGGAAGAATTCGGCACGTCGCGGACGGTCGTGCGCGAAGCCATCTCGGCACTCGCCAATCGCGGGCTCATCGAATTGCGTCCGAGATTCAGGCCCGTGGTGCGCAGACCCGACTATGGCACGCTGCTCAATGCCACCGGCACAATCGTGCGCTATCTTCTGAACGAGCCTGGCGGGGTCCAGAACCTTTATCAAAGCAGAGTGTTCATCGAGCGTGGGCTTGTCCGGGATGCCGCGCTCAATGCGACCAAGGAGCATATCTCCGACCTGAAGGCCGCGCTCCTGGCCAACGAAGCAGCGCTCGACAATTCAGAAGAGTTCTTCCGAACGGATATCGCGTTTCATGGCGTGCTCTATCGCATCGGCAGCAACCCGATTTTTCCGGCAATGCACGAGGGATTCACGGCCTGGCTGTCGCCGAACTGGGCCCGCATGACCCGCTCGGACGACCACAACAGGTCCGTCTATCTCGATCACAAGGCCATCTATGATGCGATCCTTGAAAGGGATCCGGCCCGTGCAGAAGAGGCTCTTGTCGCGCATTTGAACGCGGCGTGGAGATACGTGGAGGAGACGTTTTAAAACAGCGTCTTGCCGGCCGAATTTCCGAAGCGTCGTTGTGATGTCTTCCGTGACCGGCATGATGGCTCGACATGGGCAGCGGGTGTCTTCCGGACCCGCCCGGCGCCGGCAAACCGTTCGGGGAGCCGCCGCTTGAAATCCCGCATATCGAAGCCGGCGGCCGACAATCCGCCGGACAATATCGTTGTGCAACCGGAGGATTTTGGATGCAGAAGACAGGTGTGATCGGATTGGGTGACATGGGCTCCGGGCTCGCGAAGAACCTGATCGCAAACGGTTTTGAAACGAGGGGGTTCGATCTTTCCCCCGACAGAATGCGTGCTTTTGAGGCCATGGGCGGAACGCTTGCGAAGAGCGCGGGCGATGTCGGCAATGGGTCGGATGCAGTCTTCGTGATGGTGATGAACGGCGACCAGGTCAAGGACGTCATCTTCGGCGAAGGCGGACTGCGGGAGACGATGACGCCGGGAAGCGTTATCATCCTGACGGCCACCATCAAGCCAAGAGAGGGCCGCGAAGTCGGCGCAATGCTGGAAGGCAGCGGTCTTCACCTGATCGACAGTCCCGTTTCGGGAGGGTTCCCGGGCGCCCAGGGCGGTACGCTGACGATGATGGCAGCTGCACCCGACGCCATGCTGGACACGTTCAAGCCCGTGATGGAAGCCGTTTCGGCAAACATACACCGCGTCGGATCCAGCGCGGGTGACGGCCAGACAGTCAAGGCCTGCCTGCAATCGCTGATCGGGTCCCAATTCTCCGCAACGTTCGAAGCCGCGGCGCTCGCGGCCAAGGCGGGCGTGCCCGGGCAGGTGATCCTCGACGTGTTTTCCACCTCTTCGGCCGGATGTGGCGTGGTCAACAATGCATTGCAGAAAATCATTGATCGCCAGTTCGAGGGAACCGGCAGTCATATCAATACCATGCACAAGGATCTTACCATTTCGATGAACCTTGGCGAGGAACTTGGCGTGCCGCTTCACACGGCCGCGGCCGCCATGCAGATCTTCCATGCGGGCAAGACGAAATATCCGACTGGCGACAACTGGATCTGCACAAGGGTGATCGAGGAGATCATCGGGGCTGAACTCCATCGCGCGGAGGCCAAGAAAGCATGAAACTCGGTGTCATTTGCGACGGAATCAGCCGTGATCTCAGTCACGCGCTGACCGTGATGGACGAGTTCGGCCTGGATTATGCCGAGCTGCAGTTTGTCGGAGAGAAAGAGGTCGGCGATCACTCAAGCCAGGAGATTGCCGCGATCAAGGCCCTGCTGGAGAAACACGGCAAGCCGGTCAGCTGCCTGTCCCGGCATGTCTTTGCCGGCATGACCACGGCGAACAAACCGGGGGATGCGCTCCATACAACGCATATGGATGCGTTGAAGCGTGTCATGGACATGGCGCATGAACTCGGCTCGCCGCTGGTCCGGATCATGACCAACAAGAAGGAACAGATCCTTTGGGGCAAGGGCGGCGCTGAAAAATGGAATGTCGCCAAGGGGGCGTGGGAGGCCTCGCTTCCGCTGATCGCTCCGGCCGTCGAGCTCGCGCGATCGGAAGGTCTGACGCTTGTCGTGGAAACCGGCAACGGCACGATGGTCAACTCGAACTACACCGCGCGCAAGCTGATCGACGATCTGAATGCCAAGGATGCGCTCAAGGTGTTGTGGGATCCGGCGAACAATTGCTGGTGCCACGAGCGGGCCTATCCGGACGGGTATGACGAGCTGAAAGGCGGTTATCTCGGCCATGTCCACATCAAGGACGTTCTTGTCGACACGCCGCGGGCAACGCTCGAGGTGCGGCGCATGGGCGAAGGGCAGCTCGCGGATCAGTTTGAACCGATGGCCGCTGCTTTGAAGGCCGATGCCTATGACGGCGTGATCTCCTTCGAGAGCGTCTACCATCCGGGCAACGGTGACTTTGAGGCCGGGTTCCGGCTCTGCATCGACCGGTTCAAGCATCTTTTCGGATAAGGGGAGCATTTCAGCGCTCATCCGCCCGGCGTTGAATTCAGCGCCGGGCTTTCCCAACGCCGCGCCGACTATGCATTTTCCAGTTCCGCGATCAATTCGTTCGTCGTGACCTGGCGGCAATAGCCCTTGATGGTTTTGAGGGAATTGTCATGTCTTTCTGGCGTGTAGGTCAGGCAGGCATCGGTGACCTGTGTCACCAGATAGCCGAGGTCGCAGGCATCGCGGATCGCGCTTTCAACGCACTGGTCGGTGACGATGCCGCTGATCACGAGTTGCCGGATACCAAGATTGCCGAGCACATAGTGGATATGCGTTGAGACGAAGACGGAGGAGGAGGACTTGGGAAACAGGATCTCATCGTCTCCTGGTTCCAGCTCATCGATGACCTTACCGTCCCAGGACCCCTTGGGCACATTGAAACCCGTGATCTTGTAGTCGAGGCTACGGTCCCGCCCGTCCTTGGTGAGGCTCTCGATCGTCGTGTACATCACTTCGATATTGCTCTTGCGGCAGGCCGCTTGAAGGCGCTGCATGTTGGGCACCACGCGGGACTTCATTTGCGAAAAGAACCATCCGTATGTCCGGTCGAACGCCTCGTCGGACAATCCCTCGAATTCCGCGCCTTTTCGGTGCGCGGCGAAGTTCTGGACATCAATGAAGAGCAGTCCGGACTGCTCCGGCACGAGGGGGACTTCGCGGGTCAGCATCATTTCCATTTCTCCAGGACATCCTTGAATGCGGCGGTCAGATGATCGGCCCAGATGTCCTGACCTTGTGGCGAATCTATCAGATCGTTGCGGATTTCAATCAGGCAGTGCGCAAGACCGCGCGGTTCCGCATGGCGCGGGATGAACCAGTCGCTGTCTTCCTCGATCATGTAGGGGACATTCTTGCCGACAAGCATCCGGTTGTCGCGTCCCCGCATGGTTGCCGCGATGATGTCGGCAGTCTCCGGATCGGTTCTTGAAAGAAGGCCGAGGTGCCAGGGACGATGCTTGCCGAGATAGACCGGGGTGAAGGAATGGATGGCGAACGCCGCCCGTTTCGGGCGTTCGTCCAGGATTGCGGTCAAGGCAGCATCATAGGGATCGAAGATTGTCCGCTTGCGGATCATCCGTTCCTCTGTCGAAAGGTTCCGGTTGCCGGGGATGGCGATATTCTCGCTGACTTCGGGTGTCGCGTCAGGCGCATCGAAGGGACGGTTGCAGTCGTAGACCAGCCGTGAATAGCGCTGCTTGATCAGGTCCGCGCCAAGATTTGCCGCGATCCGCTCGGAGACGGCAAGAGCGCCGATGTCCCAGGCAATGTGCCGGTCGAGATCCGCTGGCGACAAGCCGAGGCTGCCAAGCCTTTCCGGGATCGCGCGTCCGGCATGTTCACACACAAGCACCACGTCCGCATCTTCCCGTCCCCTGATGCAGTCGACCGGTTCCGGGTCCGCGTTGGAGAGGAAGGATTTGCCCATATTTTCCGCGGAATATGCCGCTTCCTTGAGCATGTGGGGCTCCAGAGGGGTTTTGATAATCTTTTTTCATTTCGTCACAAATAGGAAAGCTTGACAAGATTTTTTTATCAGATCACTGTGCATGACATGGTGGCTCACAGCACAATCCGTGATCTGATTACCGGGACTTCCGAGGCGTTGACCGGCGCGGAGCGCAAGCTCTCGACAACGCTCTTGTCGGACTATCCCTTTGCCGGTCTGGAACCCATTCAGGTTCTCGCCGAACGCACGGGTATTTCGTCTCCATCGATTTCGCGTTTTGTCTCGAAACTGGGGTTTCAGGGGTATCAGGACTTTCAGCGCAGGCTGATCCAGGAATTGAAAGCGAGCCAACGCTCGCCGATCGAACTGATGGTGGTCGAACGCCAGGTCGACGGTTCGTTTCTGGGAGATTTCACCAGGCGGGCCAACGCGCTCATCGATGAGATGGCTCAGAGCATCACCGATGCACAGTTCGAGCGGGTCTGCGCCCTCCTGAGCGACCCGGGACGGCGCGTTTTCGTGATGGGCGGACGTGTGAGCGATCTGGTGGCCCAGCATCTCAGCCGTCACCTCAAGCGGCTGCGCGACGATGTCTTTCACATCGACCCGGATCCGGAAACCTGGCCCGACAGTCTTTTGAAAATGCGCGGCAAGGACGTGCTCTTCGTTGTCGACTTCCGCCGGTACCAGAAAACGGTGACCGACCTGGCGAAGCTGGCGGCCACCGAAAGAAAGGCGAATGTTGTGGTGCTCACCGACAAGTGGCTGTCGCCCGCGGTGACCCATGCGCGCGAGACGCTCGCCGTGCCGGTCGAGAGCGGCACCGTCTGGGACAGTTACGCCGCCGGCTTCACCCTGATGGAGGCGATCATGACACGGGTTGCCGAGACGGACTGGACCAAGCACAGCAAGCGCGTATCGGCGTGGGACGCCCTGACGGAGGGGAGGCAGGAGCTCAGACATGATACGTAAGCCGATGATATTCGCCGCGACATCCGATCTGTCAGGCAAGACGCGCGGGAAGGCCTTCCCGGCGGACCAGCTGACCAAGCGGCGCGAACGCGGGATGGGCTGGGTTCCCACGAATGTGCAGATCACCTGTTTCGATACGATCGCCGACAGCCCCTTCGGCTCGTTTGGCGATCTTGCCCTCGTGCCCGATCAGACGGCCGATGTCAGTGTCGACTTTGAAGACGGCACGCCGGCGGAGCGTTTCATGCTGTCGGACATCCGGACGCTTGACGGTCAACCCTGGGCGTTTTGTACGCGCTCTATATTGCGCAATGCGTTGTCCCGCCTGAAAGACCTGACCGGTGCGCGGCTGATGGCGGCATTCGAGCACGAATTCCAGTTCGCTCTCGGTTCGACCCTGATGCACCAGGGCTTCGGATTGCAGGGACATGCAGAACATGCCGGTTTTGCCGAAACGCTGATGGCTGCTCTCGAGCAGGCCGGTCTGACGCCCGACAGCTTCATCTGCGAATATGGACCGGATCAGTTCGAAGTGACGGTCGCACCGGAAGAGGGGGTGAAAGCCGCCGATGCAGCGGTGATGACGCGCGAGCTGACCCGCATGACGGCCCGCAGGTTCGAACAACGGGCGACATTCACACCCATTCGCAATGTCGCGAGCGTTGGCAACGGCGTGCACATCCACATGAGTTTCATGGGTGAAAACGGGCCTTTGACTTACGATCCCGCGGGCACGCACGGGCTTTCGCAGCTGACGGCATCGTTTGCCGCAGGCGTGTTGAAATATCTCGACAGCATTCTCGCGCTCACCGCGCCGTCCGTTATTTCCTATGAGCGCCTGACACCGCATCGCTGGAGCGCAGCTTACAACAATCTCGGGCTTCAGGACCGTGAAGCGAGCCTGCGCATCTGTCCGGTCACGGCGACGGATCCGGAGGCGATCGCGCGTCAGTTCAATATCGAATACCGGGCCGGGGACGCGGCTGCCTCGCCGCACCTGGCGCTCGCAGCGATCGTTCATGCGGGGTGCCAGGGGATTGAGGAAAAGCTCGCCGCGCCTGATGTGACCACAGAGGACCTGTCGCTTCTGAGTGCCGAAGAGCTCGCCCAAAAAGGCTTCGTACGCCTGCCGGAGACGCTGGAAGACGCGCTTGAACGGTTTGCGGGCAACGACGTCGTCACCGGCTGGTTCGACGCTCAATTCGCCGCGGTCTACCTCGCGCACAAAAAGGCCGAGGCGGCCTTTCTTGCCGGAATGGATACGGCGCAGAAATGCGCTGCCTACGAGGGT
>JBCBUA010000046.1:330-16681 GCA_039818365.1 Pseudomonadota bacterium | reverse complement strand
TATTTATTGATGCTGGTGCTCAATGACATTTCGAAGCAGTTCGGCGGTGTCAGAGCCGTCAGCAATGTGAGTTTCGAGGTGTCTGCGGGCGAGGTGCGCGGCCTGATCGGGCCCAACGGGGCGGGGAAAACCACCCTGATCAATCTGATTTCCGGTCTTCTGACACCGACCAGCGGCACCATGTCCCTTGACGGCGATATTCTGGACGGGACGGGTGCAGCCGCCAGAACCCGGAAGGGCATTGCCCGCACGTTCCAGAACCTTCGTATCTTTGAAAACCTGTCGGTCGGACAGAACATCGAGGTCGCGCAAATCACCGCGCGGTCCGAAGGACACGAGGACAGTACTGCGATTGGCGAGGCCGTTGAGCGCTTCGACCTTGCGGGCAAGCTGCACATGCCGGCAGACGCGCTTTCCTACGGACATCTCAGGCGCTTGGAAATCGTGCGCGCCCTTGCGCTCAATCCGAAGGTGCTGATGCTCGACGAGCCGGCGGCCGGCATGAACGAGCAGGAAACGGAAGAGCTGGCCGGAGCGCTTGACTGGGTCAAGACCCGCTTCGGCTGCGCCACACTGGTCATCGATCACGATCTCAAGTTCATCATGACGCTCTGCGACAGGATCACGGTCCTGAACATGGGAGCGGTGATCGCTGAAGGAACGCCCCGAGAAATAACAACAAATCAAGACGTTATAGATGCCTATCTGGGCGAGGACCATTCCAATGCCGCGTGAGGCGGCGCAAAACAGGAGAGGGACAGTGAAAAAAATCGGACTTACACTCGCCGGGCTCGCAGTTGCTGCCACCCCGGCATTCGCAGCGGATACGGTCAAGATCGGTCTCGCGGTTCCCATGACCGGCGACTATGCCCCTTACTCGGAATTCCAGGGCGCAAAATGCATGGCGGAAAAGATCAATGCGGATGGCGGCATCAACGGCATGCCGATCGAACTGTTCATCCAGGACACCGGCTCGGATACGCAGACAGCCGTCTCCCTTGCCCAGAAGTTTCTGGATGACGGCGTCGTCATGCTCGGCACGATCCCGTTCTCCGACACGATGATCCCCGTCGCACAGGTTGCCGCCGGATACGGTGTCTCGATCTTCCAGCCGCAGTCGACCCAGGTTGAAATGCATGCAGGCATTGTCGACAATTTCTTTACCGGCGTGTCGCCCGATCCGTTCACCGCGACCGCGGCGGCAAACCATGCACTGAAACAGGGTGTGAAGAACGTCGTCCTGTTTACCTCCGATGAGGGCGGGTCCTGGTCGGCGCGCACGCCGCTCTGGTTCGGCGATGTGATCGAGGCAAATGGCGGCAAGGTTCAGGCAAAGCTCAATTTCAGCTTCGGGACGTCCGACTGGTCACCGCAGATTGCCGAAATCAAGGCGCTGGATACACCGCCCGACGCAGTCTACATCTCGTCGATCATGCCCGATGTCGGCGTTCTTGTCCGCCAGTTGCGCAGCGCCGGAATCGATGCCTGGGTGATCGGGTCAGACGGTTTCGATGATCCTTCGCTTGACGCGATCGGGTCGGACGATCCCAGCCTTCTCGACAAGGTCTTTTTCGCAACGCTTGCGCCCAGCCACGAAGACAGCGCGGTCGTCAAATTCATGAAGGAATGCGAAGACATGGGCTTTGAAGTCGGCGGCCTGTTCCCGGCCACGGGGGCGGACACGATCATGGCAGTGAAGTTCGGCGTTGAAACCGCCGGCAGCCTCGACCCGGCTGCGGTCTCGGACGCCATCCGGTCCGCCGACAGTGTCCCGGTTCTGACCGTGGACTCGATTTCGTTCAAGGATACCAAGACCTACGCTCAACGGACGATCCCGGTCATCGGATACAAGGACGGCAAGCGCGTTCTGATCACGAACGACATTCCGGCCAACGTTCCGACGGACTGGAACTGACGACACCGGCGCGGCCTTTGATCGACCAGGGCCGCGCCAGCCAGGCGAACCGAATGCTTACCATCCAGGATCTGCATGTCTTTCACGGACCGATCGAAGCGGTTCATGGCATTTCTCTTGCCGTGGATAGGGGCAAGTGCATCTCGCTTCTGGGGCCGAACGGTGCCGGGAAAACATCGACCATCTCCGCGATCACGGGCATTGCACGCGCCACCGGCTCGATCAGGTTCGAGGACCGCGAGATTTCAGGCGACAGCGTCGAAGCGCGCATTGCCTCGGGCATCGCGGTTTCCCCGGAGGGCCGGCGTGTTTTCTCCAACCTGACGATCCTGGAAAATCTCACGCTGGGAGCGGCGTTACAGAAGGACAAAAGCGAACAGGGCAGGGACATCGAGCACTGGTTTTCGCTGTTCCCCATCCTTGCCGAGCGCCGGGACCAGGCAGCCGGCACGCTGTCCGGTGGTGAACAGCAGATGCTCGCGATCGCCCGGGCGCTGATGGCCAGACCCAAGATCCTGCTTCTGGACGAACCGAGCCTCGGGCTGGCACCCAAGATCGTGCGTCAGATCTTTGACCTGATCGGCACGCTGAAAGCCCGGGGCATGACGATCCTGCTGGTTGAACAGAATGCGACACAGGCGCTCAAGCTGGCGGATTACGCCTACCTGATGAGCTCGGGCCGGATCGTTGCGTCTGGAACCGCAGACGAACTTGGAAAGAGCGACAAGCTCATGGCAGAGCTGACGGGGGTCGCCTGATATGGAATATGTCATTCAGCAGGTTCTGAATGCCCTGAGTTTCGGTGCCGAATATGCGCTGCTGGCTCTTGGTCTTGCCATCGTCTTTTCGATCATGGGTCTGGTCAATTTCGCGCATGGCGAGATCATTGCGGTCGGCGGCTATACCATGGTTGCCTTTGCCTCAATCGCCATCGGAAATCCGGTGATCGTGATGGGGGGCGCGATCATCGCCGCGATGCTGGCTTCGCTCACCCTGGAGAGGGTCGCCTTCCGGCCCGTCCGCAAGGCCGATCCGACGACCGGTCTTCTGACCGCGTTCGGTGTCTCCATCGTACTGCAGAACGTCTTCCTGATGTTTGTGTCACCGCGCCCGATCGCGGTGACGTCGCTCTATTTTCTCGACTGGCCGATCGAGATTGCCGGAATACGGCTCGCCTCGCTCCAGGTCTTCGAAACGCTTACGACGGTTGTCGTCATTGTTGCCCTGATGCTGTTTCTGCGCCGCACCGTTCTCGGGCTGGCGGTGCGGGCGGCATCCCTCGATTTTGAGATGGTGCGGCTCACCGGTATCAAGGCCAACCGGGTGTTCGCGATGGCGTTCCTGATCTCAGGCCTTCTTGCCGGGCTTGCCTGCATCTTCATTATGGCGCGGCGTGGCAGCGTCGATCCGCATCTGGGCTTCGATCCGGTCCTGAAAGCGTTCGTGGCCTGCGTGGTCGGGGGCTTCGGCAGTCTGCCGGGCGCCGTGCTCGGCGGATTTCTGCTCGGAGCCGTTGAGGTCGCGATGCTGGTGATGCTGCCCCAGAGCCTCGGCGGGATGACCGACGCGTTCGTGTTCATGATCGTGGCGCTGATCCTGATCTGGCGCCCGGATGGCATTCTGTCTCCCGCCATCGAGAAGGGAGACAAATTGTGATCCGGCTGACCCAGAGCCAGAGATCCGGACTGGTCGGGGCTGCGCTGCTGGCCGCCGTGCTGGTGGTGATCGGCGCGGCAACGCTCTATTTCGGATCGCGCTACCAGGTCCGGCTCGTATACGCGGCCTATGTCAATCTGATCGTCGTTCTCGGCCTGCAGATTTTCATGGGAAATGCCCGGATAACCAATCTTTCGCACAGTGCTTTCATGGGGATCGGGGCCTATGCCGCCGCTCTTTGCGTCACGCCGGAGAACATCAAGAAGATTTCCTTGCCGGCTGCACCCTGGGGTCTCGCCGATTTTTCGCTCGACCCGGTTCTTTCCGCAGCCATTGCCATCGCGATAACCGCTGTTCTGGCCCTTCTGCTTGGCCTCTTTATCGTCAGGCTGACCAGCATCGGTGCAACCATAGTGACGCTTGCGGTGCTGGTGATCGTTCATTCGGTGTTTCTCTACCGCACTGATATCTTCAAGGGAAACCAGGCGTTTTTCGGCATTCCACAGGTGTTCGATCTGAGCTGGGTTGTCGGCATTGCCATCCTGGCGGTCATTGTGTGCCGTTTGTTCCGGGAAAGCCGGTGGGGCATCCAGCTCAGGGCCAGCGCCGACGATGAGGTCGGCGCGGCCGCGATGGGTGTCGAGATCTACAAGCTGCGCCTGATCGCCTGGGTGCTGGGCGCCGTCATCCTGGCGGTTGCCGGTATCTGTTATGCCTATTTCCTTGGCACGATCTCCGCGCGTCCGTTCTATTTCAACCATGTGTTCCTGACCCTTGCGATGCTCATCCTCGGGGGCATGCGCACGGTGACAGGCGCGGTTCTTGGAACCTTTCTGATTTCGTTCGGCCTGGAGGGTGTGAGATATCTGGAAACGGGACCGGTGCTGCTCGGCATCGAACTGCCCGAAGCGCTCGGGCTGTCCGGGATCGCGCTAGGTGCCGTCATTGTCTTGACAATGGCGCTCAGACCGACAGGCATCATGGGGAACCGGGAAATCGAGACGTTGTTCGTTCGCAAGACTTTCTAGGAGGAAGACGTGGCCTGCAATCACACGATCCACAAGCACGCGCACCATTTCGGCTGGGACAACTCGATCGACCCGATCCTGAGCGTTGCGCCCGGTCAAACCATCGAAGTGGAAACGATCGACAGTTCGGGCGGCCAGTTCAATGCGCACTCCACCGTTGCCGATCTCGGCAATCTCAGCTTCGACAAGGTCAACCCGGTCACGGGTCCGATCTTCATTGAGGGGGCCGAGCCGGGCGACGCCGTCGCGATCACCTTTCTGGACTTCAAGCCGTCCGGTTGGGGCTGGACCGCCAACATTCCCGGCTTCGGGCTTCTGACGGACCAGTTTCCCGACCCTGCGCTGCACATCTGGAATTATGATTCCGTCTCGATGAAACCGGCGCTTTACGGGCCGGGTGGGGCCGTTCCCCTGAAACCGTTCGTCGGCACAATCGGGCTCGCGCTCGCAGAACCCGGACTTCACTCGGTGGTGCCGCCGCGCCGTGTCGGCGGAAATCTGGATATCCGTGACAATGCCGTCGGAACAACGCTTTACCTTCCGGTCGAGGTTGCCGGCGGCATGCTGTCGCTCGGCGATACCCACGCGGCCCAGGGGGACGGTGAAATCTGCGGAACGGCAATCGAAAGTCCGATGGATGTGGCGATTAAGGTGGACCTGATCAAGCAGGCGAATTATGCGTTTCCCCGCTTTGAAACCGAAGGGCCGGTAACGCGGCACTTTGATGCCAAGGGCTACAAGGCCACAACCGGTATTGGAGAGGATCTGATGCAGGCCGCCAGGGATGCGGTTTCAGGCATGGTCGACTGGGTGTCGGCGACAACCGGGATGAGCGCGCTTGACGCCTACATGCTGTGCTCGGTCTGCGGTGATCTGCGCATATCCGAAATCGTCGACATGCCCAACTGGACCGTCTCCTTCTATTTTCCGAAGAGCGTTCTGGACTGAGATCCGCTTTAAAATTAACTTTGGCGTAACGCGATTTTCGCATCGCGCGATCCCGAACGCTGACGATACGATTTGCGCAACGTATGCATTGAGCATGCCTCAACGGAAAAAAATCCTGTTTAAGGTGTTGAGACGGCGTCAATTCCCGAACCGACTCTGATAACATCCGGCCCTGTTGTCGCAACCTGCGCGGTGGGGCCGGTTGTTGACCGACGCGCAATACCGAGTTGCAGATCGTGTAACCGGACGTCAATCGGGCTGAAAGATCCATGCAAAGACTGGATTTTGAGTTGGACAAGGCTCAGGTCAAGCGCGCCTGGGGCGTGATCGACCGGGAGTTCCAGTCTCTCGGCCTTGTCCTGCGGCGCGGTTCCGATTTTGATCTGGTCGAGGCCATGGCAGCAGAAAGCGGTTTTCCGCCGCTAGAGGGTCATTTCACGCCCACGCTGAACACCTATACACCGTCACAGGCCTTCTGGCTTGCGCTGACCGACAAGGACGGCAAGATGGTCGGCCGCGTCTGCGCACGGTTCGACAGGATGGAATATCCGATGACGCTCACGGATTTCTGGCGGAAGTATTTTCACCGCTGCTATCCGAACGCCGTGGGCGGACAGGTTGTCCTGGAAGAAGACCAGCCGCGCGTCGGACGGCGGATCACCGGCGATGTCGTCTATCTGGGCGGGACCTACGTGGCGCGCGAATGGAGACGCCACAAACTCGGAGGGCTGTTGAACCAGCTCGCCCAGATCGAGGCTTTGCACGACTGGGGAGCCGGTTTTTACTATGGCTGGATCCAGGGCCACACGTTTCTGGACGGGTTCTGGCGCGAATGCGGATTTACCAGATGTTCCCATCATGCATTGCGCTGGGCCGAGCCGCTGCCTGGTACGCTGGATGCCAATCTGATTTTTGCCGGCAATAGCGTTGATGATGTGTGCGATCTGATAGATCGCGTCGCTCGTGGATTTCCAGTAATTCCATCAGACAGAATATTCTCACAATCCCGGAGCGGGTCTCAAACCTGACCAGGAGACGCTGAAGCGTCATGTCGGGAACACCGGCACCAAGCCGGTTGCCAGTCCGCTGGATATCCAGCCACGGATCACCCTTGAAAACCGTCTGATAACCGTCTGCAACGCCCTTACGGTAAACCTGCGGCAGGAAGCTGGTCGCCGGCTTCTGCGCCTCGGGATCCAGCGCATGCGGGAAGAACCGTCTGAAGGTTGTTTCCTTGCCTGCAAACGTGATTGTCGGAACGTCACCCGGATTGGCGGAGGGAAGCGTCAGAAGCAGCCAGGGGCTCAGCTTCGTCATGCGGCTGTCCCGGATCATGACGCCACGATTTTCTTTCCAGGTGTTGAGCAGGAACTGTGCCCGCTCTCCGGCCAGACCGCTCTCTACATTTGAGAGCGGAAGTGGCTCAACAAAGGTATTCTTGCTCATCTATCTGTCCAAAGGGTCCCGGGTTCGGCTGGAATCCGCGCTGGATTGCTTCGGCGAAAATGTCGCCTCGGGCCTCAACGGCAAGTTCCGCACGCTCCGTATCCGTCAATAGACTGGTCTGATCGTGATTGAACATGTTGAAACAGTGAAAGTCCAGCAGATACAGACAGTCGTATCTCGCTGCGATTTCAAAGAGTTCAAGGAACTCGAGCTGTTCCTTCGTAAATTCCTGCACACTCATGTTTTTATCCGTTACTTTTTCAGTTTGACGAGGGCCTCATAGACAAAGAAAACGCTTTCCAGAATTTCGAACTGGTTCATGCGCTGATGTTCCGGTTTCCGGTTGTTTTGCTCAACAACGCTTTCCAGAGCCCTCAGGTATAGCTCCTTGTCGAGGCTCTGGCGATCCCGGCTCGTTTCCTGGGGAACTTCTCCGGGAAGCGGCGCCTTCAGCTCCCGCGACAGCAGCAGCATGTGTTCCGCACTGAGGGCCTGTTTGCCCTTGCGAATGCGCGACACGGATGCAGGCGTCAGGCGCAGTAGATCCGCGACCTCCGTATTCTTCATTCCGCTGGCTTCAATGGCCTTGTTCGCCCAGGTTGTAACGTCGAAGCCGTTTTCACCCGCAGGTGATTCCATGTTACGCGTCCCGTAAGATTTATTACCAAACTCTTAACGAATATTACGCGTTGCGACATAAAATGCAACGTCAGACTCTCCCTGCGGAAACTGATCCACGAAGAAACTGCAATTGTGCTTAACGGCAGGAAAGGATGTGCCCGGTCCTGCTTTCAAGAACAGGAGCGTTGGAAAAGCGCTTGTTTGCCCGTGTTGGTACGTGCGTGGTTAAGCCGGGCGGGTTTCCTCTCTCACATTGGCAGGAACATCCAGCGGTCCGGCGCATGCGTATCTGCCTGAACAAAAATCGGATGCAGGTCTCAAGGAAAGATGTGATGATAAAGGCCAACGACATCCCGAGGGTTGACAGGATGAAGCGTGTGATCGCCAGATTTGCAGTTGTTGTCGTCTTTTTCGCTGTCGCGCTGCCGATGACGGTGTCGGCCAATGAACCTCTCCAGAATGTCCGCTGGTTGTTGTCATCGCCCGAAAGACTGCCGCTGATCGTTGAAAAGCGGCGCAACGAAATCGCGGCCTATTACAATTCCGACGATGCGCAATTGCTCTGGCTTGACCAGCCGCGCAGCCACGAACTCACCAGCGAGATGCAACTGGCCTATCTCCAGGGGCTGCGCCCGGAGGATTACCCGGCTGACGTGCTTGAAGATGCGGTTCTTTCACTCAACAGTCTTTCGTCTCCGGCAGACATTGCCTGGGTCGAGCTGCTCTATACCGGCCATTTCCTGGACTATGCGCACGATCTGAGGGCAGGGCGCGTGTCACCCCGCGTGCTCTATCCGGATGCCTACATGCCCTCCAATTCGATCGATGCGGTCGATGCCCTGGCGCGGCTTTCGTCGTCGGAGGAAATGTCGGCGTTCATCGATGTCTGGCAACCGCAGGACGACACCTACAGACGCCTCAAAGGCCACTTGCAGCATCTTTACGATGTTCAGGATGGTGGCGGCTTTACGTTTCTGGACCCGGGTTCCGTCCCTGTTCCGGATCTGCGGCTGCGGCTTTTCGAAGACGGTCTCCTGGCCGAAGCGTCTGACGATGCGGACTATGACAAGCGTCTGGCCTTCGCGGTCGGGCAGGCGCATTTGCGGTACGGGCTCGAGATTTCCGGACAGGTTACGCCTGAGCTTATCCGTGCGCTCAATATACCGGTGGACCGCCGGGTCGAACAGCTGACAAACGCCATGGAACGCATTCGCTGGCTTCCGAACGAATATTCCCGGCTGCAGCTCTACGTGAACAAGGGAGAGAACACCTATGTGTTCCTTGAAGACGGCCGGGTCGTGCGCGAAGGGCAGGCCTATCCGAACTGCCCGGACAGGAACCACACGACGCTGGCGACCACAATCGAGGCGGTTACCTTCCATCCGACATGGCAGGTGCCGTGGGAGTTCTTCGGAAAGGAACTGCTGCCGCGCCTCAAGCAGGACCCCGAACAGGTCGAAGCGGCCGGCTACTACCTGAAGCGGAGCGGCGCAGACGTCCCGCTGGATGCGCTTCCCTGGAAGGAAGCAAGCCTGCGCGACATCGAGCGGGCCAGCAACCGGGAGCAATATGCGCTTTATCTGCCGGCTTCGAGCGAGAACCCGCTCGGCCAATATGCGTATCGGCTCCGGCAGGAGCAGAGGCTGCAGCTGTTCGATCTCTCGGCGGCGCCGGAGGACGACCTGTTCTGCAATCCCTACCTGCCGAAAACGGCCTTCGGGATCATCAACGGACTGGATATACTGGACCAGATCATCGAGCCGCGCGTCTTGCCTGCAGATGGGATCGAAGACCGGATTTCCAGACAGGACACGGTCACGTTTCCCGCGCGGGGCGGGCTAATGGCGGTCGTGTCCCACCAGTCCGTCTGGGTCCAGAGGCAGGGCCTGATCCGCTTCGGCCATGACCCCTATCTGGAAGACGCACGTCTAACCGCCGCGCTCTCCGGTCGGCCGAAACCCTGACGCCGCGGTATATTCCCGCCCGGGCAGACATGAGCCCGGGCTGGTAATCAAAGCAACATGATCAATGTGCCCGCGAGCGTGAGCAGCACGTTCGCAAGAGCGTAGGTGCCCGCATATCCAAGTGCCGGAACCGTGCTCTTGGCCGCCTGCTGCACGATGCCAAGGGCGGGTGTGCTGGTCATGGCCCCGGTCAGCGCGCCCAGCAACAGTGCCGGGTTCATGCCGAGGGCCAGCCGTCCGAAAACATAGCCGCACAGCAGCGGCAGGCATGTGACAATCACGCCTGACAGGAACAGGACCGGGCCGACGGAGCCGATCGCCTTGGCGATGCCGCCGCCGGCATTCAAGCCCACGCCGACCATGAAGAGCAGCAGACCGAGTTCCATCATGATGAACCGGGCGGCGGCCGGCATGCGGCCGAACGTGGGACGATTGGCGCGCAGGAAACCGACGCAGATACCGGCGACAAGCAATCCGCCGGCCGTGCCGATGCCGACATCGATCTCGCCGACCCTGACCGTGATCTGGCCGAGCAGCAGGCCAAACACGATGCCCGCCGCAAAGGTCAGCAGATCCGTTTCGACGGCTTTCCGATCTTCCGCGCCAAGCTCGGCAATGGCGCGGTCAAGCGCGCGGCGTTCTCCCGTCAGGATCATGACGTCGCCGCGCTGAACAACGGTTCCGGTCGACAGAGGGAGCTGGATCTGGGACCGGGTTATCCGGGTCAGGTAGCAGCCGTGCCGTTCATAAATCCCGAGCTGTTCGAGTGACTTGCCGACTGCATGCGGGTTGGTGACCACGACTTCGGCCACATCGACGACGGCATCGATCAGATCCCGGTCCAGAACTTCAGCGCCAAGGTTGTAAAGGTCTCTTGCCTTGGCGTGTTCCTCGGGCGTCGCGAAGACGGCTACCTTGTCTCCGACTTCAATGACCGTGTTTGGTTCCGGATTGATCAAATCGGCGCCGCGCTTGAGCCTGTAGAGGGACCTCACGCTGATTTCCTTCGGCGAACGGGCCATAAGTGCCTGTGCGATCGTGAGACCACCGAGGTCCGGATCGTCGATCAGGTAAGCGCGCAGAATTGGCCTGTCGATCGTGTCATCGACGTTTTCCTGCTTGAAGCCGCGCTCGTTAGCGAAGGTTTCAGCCGCTGCGGCTAGATCAACCCGCAGAAGGTTCGGCAAGAGTTTCACGATCAGGAGGAGCCCGACCGTGCCGAAGATATAGGTGATGGCATAAGCAACGCTGATGCTCTCGATCAGGCTGTTTTGCGTTTGTCCGGCAGCCGGTACGACGAGACCCGATGAAACCGCGTTTTGTGCGCCGACAAGGGTTGGCGTGCTTGTCAGGCTCCCGGCCATCAGCCCGGCCGAAAAGGAATTGGAGAGCCCGGTCATCCAGGCGAGACCAAGCACGAGAAGGAAGGAGCCGCCCGCCATGAAGAGGGTCAGAACAAGATATTTCGGCCCGTCCTGACGCATCACGTTGAGGATTTGCGGCCCCGCCTGCCAGCCGACGGAATAGATGAACAGGGTGAAGCCGATCGCCTGAACGATGGGGTCGATCTTGTAGCCGTAATGCCCGAACATGAGCGCGCAAAGCAGAACGCCGCCGGTGACGCCGATTTCGAACCGTGCGATACGGATATTGCCGATCAGGTACCCGATCGCGATGATCGTGAAGATGACCAGCACCGAATCCTGCTGGAAGATCTGCGTAAAGTCGATGGTCATGTTGTTGTCTTGTCTTGCGCGAGGCCAATGCCGGACAAGTCGGTTTGCCGCCGGTCAGATGCGCGCATCGTCGTAAAGTCGGCCCCTCCTGATCGCCTCTTGCGTCAAAATAATGACGATGGCTGCCGTTTGACCCGACTGCGAGCCAAACAGAAGCGTTTTTACCGTTGGTGGGGGCTGACTCAGGCGCTTGCCGGTTCAGGTTCCGTCGGGTGCAGATCCTGTTTTTTTGCCGCCGCATTGAGGTTTCGGATCTCTCCTGATGCGGCAATTTCCTGCGTGGTGGCAAATCTCTCGTGGTTTTGAGCCACTTTGGCAAGGTCGTAGAGGTAATTCACCATGACCCCCGCCGATTGTGCACGCCCCTTGGGAGACGTGTCGGCAACCGCGTGGACAGCGTGGATCATGGCGCCGTTTCCAAGATGAAAGCGCGCGACCGGGTCGACAGGCTGCCCGTCCGGCCGCTTTGCCGACATCAGGTAATAGGCGGCAAGCATCCTCAGTTGCTTCGTGTCCGCGTCTTCAAAGGCAATGTCCTGCAATGCCAGCCACCTGGTGAGACCGGGGATCGGCGACAGCGTCACGAAGGATTTCAGGCCAGGCAGTTCGGCGGCCAGATCGGACGCAACCTGCTTGATCAGGGAGTTTCCGAACGAGATCCCGGCAAGTCCGGCCTGGCAGTTGGAAATGGAATAGAAGACGGCTGTCCTGGCCGCGTCTGCCGCGATGATTTCGCGCTCGTCGGTGAGAAGATCCTGAATGGAGCCGGGGATCTCGCCTGTCAGGGCGACCTCGACAAATATCAGAGGCTCATCCGGCATTGTGGGGTGGAAAAACGCAAAACAGCGGCGGTCATCCGGTACCAGCCTGTGGCGCAGATCTTCCCAGCTGGCGATTTCATGGACAGATTCATAGGCGATGATCTTTTCCAGGATATGTGCCGGGCTTTCCCAGCTGATCGGCCGCAGCACAAGAAAGCCGCGGTTGAACCAGGAGACGAACAGGTGCCTGAAATCCTGATCGAGTGCCTGGAGTTTCGGGTCATCCTTGCCGAGCAGCAAAAGGTCGGCGCGCATCTTCACCAGGATTTCCGTTGCCCCTGGGATCTGGTTCAGGCGTCTGATCAGCTCCTGCCGGTCCGGTTCGACGGCGGTCATGAAAGCCCGGTAGCTCTGTTTGCTCGGATTGCTCTCGTAGGCGTCGAGGGTGCTACGGACCTTGTCGGGATCTATGTTCATGTCGCTTGCCAGGTGCTTAAAGAACGCCAGCTTTTCCGCGTCCTCCATTGCCTGGTAACGCTTCAGGATATGATTTGCCGCCGACAGCCCGGTGATCTCGCCGGTCGCGCCGACGAGTGCCGTGATCAGTTCTTCCATCGAGCGGGAATCAGGTTTGTCGAGCGCGGCGGCCAGGTATCTGCGTTCAAAAATGGTCGACAGCAAGTCTCCGAGGATGGTCATCGCGTTCTCCAAGGGCTGTAAACGTCTCGACGCCGCAGCGGCGACCTGTGCGGGCGGCAGCCGGCAGGCCGCCATTTGCTGCATGCACTCAAATCATATTCCGGCCGGCAGGCCTTGCCCAATTGTCCTTTTGGTGAGCCGGCCGGACGGCAAGCCGTTCTGTCAGGACATGTCGACATGTTTCGTGGACAGACCGACGGTCACGCTAAAGCTGCCCTCGTTCACGAGCCAGCGGCGGATCGTGAAAGTGCGCACGCCTTTCTTGTGCATCGGGTCCTCGGCTGCGTAGCTCCTGGCCTCCTCAAGCGACGGGGCCCGGTAGATGATCATGCCTTCCCCCTCGAGATTCTCGCCGGATGCATCGGAGACGGGACCTGCAAAAACCAGCTTGCCTTCCTGCTCCATCCTGGCCTGATAAGCGAGATGATCGGGCAGGGTGCCGGGCAAATCGACGTCAGGGCCGGAGGGGATCGTGTTCACGACATAGAGTTCCAGAGCCAGGGATCCGCGTTCTTTTGCCATGCGTTTGTAGTCATTCCATTTAGGCATTCGGTACCTCCAGTTTTTCTCACATTAAAAAAATCGATATTATTTGACAATCTTAAAAATAGTCGTCAAAGTTAGAAAAAATTTGGAAACGCCGAGGCAAAAATGCGATTCATTGTAGGGACAGGTTCGTCGGGGCAGGGTGTCTTTCTCGTGGAAGGGGAATGGGCTTGGAACCTAACGGCGGCAAACGAAAGTGTCGGAGCGGACTTGAGTGCGCTGGCGGCGGGCCGTATCGGCCTTGAGAGCCTTGAGGCACTGAAGGAACAGACCGACGCCGAGCCGGTTTCTTCCGTGACACCCGGTCTTCCGATCGAGCGCCCGGGCAAGATCATCTGCCTTGGTTTGAATTACGTCGATCACATCAAGGAAGGCGGCTATGACGTACCGACCTACCCGGCGTTGTTCATGCGCTGCAACACGTCCATGATCCCGGCGGGTGCGCCCATGGTCCGCCCGAGTTGCTCGGAACAGTTGGATTATGAAGCCGAACTGATGGTGATCATCGGCAAGGGCGGCAAACACATCAGCGAGCAGGACGCGCTCGACCACGTGTTCGGTTACACCATCTTCAATGACGGATCCGTTCGAGAATACCAGCGCAAGACCCACCAGTGGACTCCCGGCAAGAATTTTGATGGAACCGGCCCGATCGGTCCGGTGATCGTCACACCCGACGAGTTGCCCAAAGGGGCCGAAGGTCTCAAGATCGAGTCGCGGGTCGGGACGGAAATCCTTCAAAGCGCAAAGACCTCCGACATGCTGTGGAGTGTTGCCCGGACAATCGCCACCGTCTCGGAGTTCACGACGTTTGAATCCGGCGACCTCCTTGCCATGGGCACGCCTCCCGGGGTCGGTCACGCCAAGACCCCCCAGCGCTGGCTTCGCCCGGGTGAAGTCGTCGAAGTCGAGATCGAAGGCATTGGTATCTGCGCCAATCCGATTGTTGCAGAAGAAGACATGGTTGCGACGGAGGCCGCGGAATGACGATGGCCGCCCCTCACGCACCGACCGGCGAGGCCT
The DNA here is from genome assembly GCA_039818365.1 of Pseudomonadota bacterium. Classification (GTDB taxonomy): domain Bacteria; phylum Pseudomonadota; class Alphaproteobacteria; order Rhizobiales; family Stappiaceae; genus Roseibium. The sequence goes on along the minus strand of JBCBUA010000046.1, from coordinate 2,338 downwards.
TGGAAAAAATGCGCGCGGAAGCGCATGCGCATGTGCGTGATCTGCGCGAGCGGATCGGTACCTTGGACGATGACAGCATTGACCTGATCCTGCGGACCGCCAGGTCGCATTACGCCTGGCAGGACAGGCCCGTGCCGCGCGAGGTGCTTGAGACGATCTATGAGATCACGGCGGCGGGCCCGACGAGCATGAACACGTGTCCGGCACGGTTCTATTTCGTCGAAAGCCACGCGGCGAAGACCCGGCTGGCAAAGGCGCTGAAGGACAAGAACATCGACAAGATGATGTCCGCGCCCGGCACGGTGATCATTGCCCATGATCTGGACTTCTGGAAGGAACTGCCGTTCCTGTTTCCGCACGAGGACCGGCGGCCGCACTTTGAGGGAAAACCGGAACACGCCGAGACCACCGCCTTTCGCAACGGGACGCTGCAGGGGGCCTACTTCATGATCGCGGCGCGGGCGCTCGGTCTCGATGTCGGGGCAATGTCCGGCTTTTCCAACAAGATCGTCGATGAGGAGTTCTTCTCCGGAACGACGCTCAGGTCGAATTTCCTGTGTAACTTCGGCTATGCCGACGAAACCGCGCTTTTCCAGAAACTGCCGCGCCTTCCGTTCGACACAGCCTGCAAGTTCCTGTGAGGCGGACGCATGGCCCTGAAAGCGAAGACAGTCGTCAAGCTTAGGTCCTCCGCCAAGGGGATCAGCCACTCCAGGGCGGATGTCACCATCCGTGATCTGACCTTTTCGATCGACGAACCCGAGGCGCGGGGTGGCACGAACCTCGGACCGGCACCGACGGAGGCGGCCCTGGCCGCGCTTGCCGGATGCACCAACGTTATCGGCAACAAGTGTGCCGATAGGCTGGGTGTCGACATTGGACACCTGTCAATAGAGATAACCTGCGAGTTCGACCGCAGGGGCGTCACCTTGGAGGAGGAAATTGACGTTCCCTTTGTCGCGCTGAACCAGGTGGTGACGAGCGACGGGACCGCAACAGACGGCGATCTCGCGCGCGTTGCAATTGAAGTCGCCAAATACTGTCCCTTGTCGAAATTGTTCGAACAGTCCGGGACCGCACTCGAGACGGTCTGGCAAAAAGCCTGACTGCTCTGTTTTTTGGGAGGAGAATGCCATGTTTGGAAAGATGACGAGACGGGGCGCACTTGCCCTTGCGCTTTTGAGTGCCACCTCGCTGCCCGTTTCCGCGACAGAGACCATCAAGGCCGTGGTTATTGACGGCTATCCTGCGCGTGCTCTGTGGGTGAAGGAATTTACCAATTTCTTCATTCCGGAAGTCGACAAGCGGCTTGCGGAAACCGGCAATTACAAGATGGACTGGCAGGAAAGCTACGGCGGTTCCATCGTGAAGCCGAAGGGTGTTCTTGAAGGTGTCAAGCTTGGTCTGGGTGACATCGGCATCGTGACGACGATCTTCCATTCGTCGAAACTGCCGAGCCAGGCGATTTCCGCGGTGACGCCCTTCGTTGCACCGGATTCCCGCGCGGTCGCAAAGGCGGTTGACGAGATCGCCAAGGAATACCCGACCATGCAGAAGGAATTCGAAAAACAGAACCAGGTGTATCTGGCGACAGGTGTCGTGCTCGATACCTACCAGGTGTTCTCCAAGGAACCGATCGCCAGCATTTCCGACCTTGAAGGCAAGAAGGTCGCCGGTGCCGGCATGAACCTCAGGTATCTTGAAGGCATCGACGGAGCAGCCGGCGTTCGCGGTGGTCTGACCGATTTCTACAACATGCTGCAGACGGGCCTTGTCGACAAGGCAATGCTGTGGCCGGAAGCTGCCAGTACCTTCAAGATTGCCGAAGTGGCACCCTACATGCTGAAAGCCGATCTGGGCGCGGTGAACTCCAAGACGATCACCGTGAACAAGGACTACTGGGACGGTCTTCCGGACGAAGTCAAGAATGTCCTGCAGGAGGTTGCCGTCGCGTACCGTGATCATGTGGCCGGCATTGCCATGGACCGGGCGCAGGCCAGCCGGGACA
>JBCBUA010000046.1:0-320 GCA_039818365.1 Pseudomonadota bacterium | reverse complement strand
CGGCCGAGCGCGATGCCTGGGCGGCCGCGATCCCGAACCTTGCCGTCGAGTGGGCCGCAGACCTTGACTCCAAGGGTGAGCCGGGCAGTGACATGCTGAAGGCCTACATGACGAAACTGCAGGATGCGGGCTTCACGCCGACCCGGGACTGGTCCGCGGAACTTTCGCAGTAAGGCAGCGGCAAACAGGGAGAACGCCGGAATGCTGCGATCAATCCGTACTGGCGTTCGCGCCCTTTCAAACCTTGCCAGCTGGGTCGCCATGGGCGCCAACGCAGTCGGCACACTCATCGTGCTCGGCCTCGTCCTGATCGTGAATTA
>JBCBUA010000045.1:0-24354 GCA_039818365.1 Pseudomonadota bacterium | reverse complement strand
TTAGGGAAAGCAAGCACGTCCTGCGCTCTATGTCGGATTTGCGAGGGGCGGGAAAAGACCGACTCACCTCTCACGCTGAAACGCTCGCCGACGACAAGACCGATTGCAACTGCGAGCGATTGGTTCACTCAATTTGCGGCAAAATGTGGAATTCGACTCCGGATGATGGGCTGGAAATCAAGAAATCTGATTTCTATCAATTTATTAGCTAGATAAACAAATAAGTGGCGGAGAAAATCTCCGCCACCGAATACAACTAAAAAGCAATGTATGGTCAAAGGTCTGGCGCTTCAGGGCCGGATGGCCCGTCGGCAAAAAGGGATTGTGCGGTTGCCCGCGAAACCAGGGCCCTCTTCCTTCAAGGGGGCTCTTGTGTCTCAGACGATGGGGTATCCATCGATCATGTTGCGGTAAAATCCGGCAATGTCCTTGGACGCATCCAGATCAGGATGAAACTCGTCTGTCCAGCGCCCGCGCACCACGTTGCGGATATCGACCACCGTGACGTTCGGATGGGCGTCGTCGACTTCGTTCAGGAACCCGTAGAAACGGTCGACGAGATAAGCGAGGATCGCGTGGATCAGGTCCCGGTCGGCCTCGAAGCGGAAATTGCGCTTTATAAACGGGCGGCCGAACCACGGTCCGTCGCTATGGGCAACGGGATAGTCGTAACCATGCACAAGAAGCTGCGTACGCGGTGCCTTTTTGTGCAGATAGCGTGCGATCTCGACATACCCGCTTTTCAGCCTTGCCAGGATTTCTTCCAGTTTGTCCATCTGGAGGAAGTCCTCCGGATCGTCGGACCCAAGCCCGGCGCTCCTGTCCTTGAGAAGCCTGGTCAGCGCACAACCGCCGAGAACCTCGCCGCCGCCGCCTGAAAAGACCAGATAGTCGTAGGTTCCCCTGTCGACATGGACGCGGAAGGGCATTTCCCTGACGATATCCTCGAAACTGTGACCAGGCCACGCGGAACTTGCCGTCTGGTAGTAGCCTTCCAGAATGTCGAAAAAGGTCTTGTTGTAACCAAGGTACCTGGACACCTCGATCACGACGTTGATCCAGGCATCACCGCAAGCGCAGACACGCAGCGGCGAGCGGTTGATCCGGATCTGGTGCGCATCCTCGCCCTTGCCGGAGGCAGACCACTCGGCGGCGATCTGCTCCTGGGTCAAAGGTGCCCGCATGTCGTCCAGTACGTGGTAGGCAAGGCACCGGTTCGGGTCCTTTTCATACCGCGTGTTGTTCAGGACAGTCGCTTCCAGGATATCGGCGTACATGGCTACCTCCTAAGCATTCTTCGGTCTGTGCGATGGAAAAAGAAAAACAGGAAACCCGGTTCTCTTTCTCCCGTGCGCGCCACCCCTACTGGCGCGCATCAACGCAGTCTTCCCGATCCGCTCAGATCCCCACTTGAGTGCGTCGTTGGTGTGATTTTTGTACAATATCCATTGCGTTCACGCGCGTGAGAAAAGCGTGAAAACAAACACTCACAAAAAGAAAGGCCCGGCAAAAGCCGGGCCAAACAGTAAAATTTGAACACGCTTCAATTCATCTAACCAGAAATCTGCCAAGACGAGCGCGTTCTTCGGGATTTTGATTTGCCAAAGCGCACTTCTCCACGATCGGAAGGTAGTTTTCTGCTTCTGCATTCTTGACCGCAACATCAGTTGCGGCCGCGAATGCTTCAGACAGGCGTCGCGCGACGAGAGGAGCCGCCACGCTCGTGCCCTGTACGAGCGCATAAGACCCGCTTCGCGTCCCTGCTGCAATGATGCCAAGGTTTATGTTCGACCTGTCGGCAGGCGCCGTGCAATCGACAGCACCCACGGGAGCCGCAAGGTCCACCTTTCCCGCCGAACTGTAGGTCGATGCGACAGGTTTGTCAGGGTTCCACCCCGTCTGGGCGGCCGGACGGCAACCGGAGACAATCAGCGAGGTCTGCCCCGTCGCAAGACTGTTCAAGGTACCGAAGCGGCGGACATGACTGTTCTGGTCGTCATCCTGAGCTTCTTCTCCCAGATCGCTGAATTTGCGGTAGTCCAGGTCTCTGAGATAGCTTTGGCGGCTGCCGGACCGGAATTCATCCGGATCTTCATCGCGTTGTATCCACACATAAAGCGGCGGATGCGACGCCGGCGCTCCCTGACCGCGTTTGAGCGTCACGCTCCAGTCGCCTGCCGGTGCGGCGGGAAGATCCATGTCTTCCGGCTCGCTCGGTGCCAGCGCGATCATCGCCCGCCAATGACCGGACGTCCGATGGTTGTCCACGCTCAGCTGCCCGATCGGGACAGGCCCCGACGGCCGGTTCTGGTAAAGCACTTCAAAACGCCTCGGATCGCCCCCCCGGCACAACGGGTCCGCTGTGAGATCGAGCGACGCCTTTGTCTTGCCGAAAGGCCCGTCCAGCTCAAGCACGAACCCCGCCGGATCGATACCGCCCGGAAACCAGACCTCCAGATAGCTGGAGGTTCTGTCGTTGGGCTGAACGACCCAGGTGAAGGAGAATTCGTTCTCCTCAAATTGATCAGCGGAAATCTCACCATGCAACTGATCCATGAAGGTGTTGCCAGAAGGCAGAACCATGACGGTGGGACGGCCGAGCTTGCGGCGTTCGGTAACGATTTCATTGATTGCAGCCGCCAGCTCGGATTCGCCGTCGTGACGCGCGCCCGAAAAACCGTAACTGAAATTGATCGCAACCCGAATGTCCGGTTCGTTGTAGCCGGCGGCGATTCTCTCCGCCCGTTCCAGAATGTAATGCACGGCGGCCAGCATATACATGTCCTTGGCAAAGCTTGACGTGTCCCACGCGATTGTGTTGGGAAGCTGCACCGCGATCAGGCGTGTCTCTTCTGGAGGTTCCTTCAGTCCGTTCGGATCATATCCCGCAGCGACATCCATGATGTGCGCCCCATGCGTCGCATGCCTGTTTATGGCCGGACCAAGTTCGAACATGTCCGAAGTCGCGCCGGCAGCGTCGTAAAGCGCATCCTCGTCCGCGCCATGATCGCGGATCAGGGTCTCGATTTCATCGCGCGTATACTCCCGGCCGCAGATGACGCTCGGGTCCTGGAGATCCGGGTCCTTGTCCGCAGATTGCAGCCAGCAGAACTCGAGCCGTGTTCTCTTTCCGTCCGCAGCCCGAAAATTCCGGTGTGCAAACGGAATGCCGTCTTCAATGACACCGAGAACGTTGATGCGCTTTCCCGGCTTACGATTCTGTTGCACAGATGGGTCTGGCGACCAGACAGGATCGGCCGGAAACCCGCTGGTGGTTTCGTTCATCGCCGTATCCGCGACAGGAAAGGCCATCCTGAAACGGGGTTTGCTGATCCCGGAAGCCCCCAGGCCCTCGTTCACGCATTGGCCTATATCCCGCGGACCGGCCATGCGCCCCAGCGGATTGTCGATAACCATCGGCCAGAACTTCAGCGGCACATTGTCAGATATCCCCCAAAGTGTTGGAAACCATCTCCTTGGGCCACCTGTGCCGGCTGATGGCACCTGCCCTGTCGGAAGCTCAGCCAGAGCGGTCAAATATCGAACGTCATCGCGCCTGAAGGCAGGAAACGCATAAGGATTGCCAATCCCGAAATTCCAGGCTTCATATGGCCCCAGATAATTCTTGAGCGATGCGACATCGAAACTGCTGTCCGCAGCCGTGCTTTCGTCGGTCATGTCCGGCGCTCCTGCTCAGAGTTTGAATTCGTCTACGGCCTTGAGCCAGAGCCATTCGAACAGCTCGCTTTTCGCCACGTCGCAGTTCGAGAGTTCGCTGACGCCGTGATCTTTCCAGACCGGGTCCTTGTATTGCGACAGCATAAAGTCGGAGTCGCCTTTGGCGGCGTATTTCAAGCCGGTCATGGTGTTCGTGATACCGCACTTGTTGAGAATGATCTCCGCGATCATCTTGCCGAGCAGGGCACCCGCCCAGCTGTCAATGGGATAGTGAACACCGGCGACGGTCCTGCTGACGGAAATGCGCTCGGCCTGCTTGAACAGGAGATTTTTGCGTTTTTCCGGATCCGGATAATGCGACCCGGAGGCATCGACCAAGCATGCCAAAAGATGCGCTACGGCAAATGCTTCTGTTGCATGCGCGCTCGGGAAGGCTCCGTGACCGGGCGTCGGGATCATCGGCAGCACGGTTGCACCGATGCGATCAGGCCTGCGAATGGCCAGGTGATGTTTCACGATCATCGCCACGTGTGCCGCCAAAACCTGGCAGACAGTGATCAACTCGAAAGTCTTCGCATTGCGGGCGGCGTGAAGCCCGAGGATCATGGCAAAATAGGGGGTCGGAAACCCGAGCTGTGAAGTGATCTCCGGTGTCCTTTCCGGGCGCTGATCCATGTAGGCACGCACGTATGTCAGTTGCTCGTCAAACACCGTCGCAGCAGGACGCACGATCTCAAAAAACGACTGGGCCGTTCCGCCAGAACCCTGGTGGCTCAACGTCACCGACTCCGGTTGATTCCCATCCACCGTCCAGCGCAATTCGCTGAGAAAATCACTCATGAAAAGGGATGCGCGAACCCAGTCTGCCCAGTTGTCGAGATTGTCGGCATCCGAGAAACCCATCTCACGCGATGTATGCGGCTGCGCATTGCCGGCCGCATGACTGATCGCCTGCGCACTTATCTGCAGTCCCTGAACCGTTGCCGGGTCTAGAACGGGAACCGCGCCTGCTCCGAGAAAACCGCCAATGCCTGAATAGTTCAGTCCACCCAAACCGCCGAGGCCACCCAATCCTCCCAAACCACCAAGACCGCCAAGACCGCCAAGACCACCGTAAGAAGCCATTCTATTCCCCCGTTATCAAAACCTATTGAAAACCCGTTGCCCGCAAAGCCTGTGCAACGTTCTGTCCACTCTTGTACTCCGCCGCAGGGTGTGCGCGCATGTAATCATCAACCGAAAAATTCGGCTGTCTGCGGCGCAGTTCCTCCGCAACCTCTTTTGCCTCTTCGTCACGACCCAAAAAATGAAGTGCGGTGATCTTTGCTCTCAGTGTCGAGAGGTGCCGCTGGTTTCGGGCGAGCGAATTGTCGGCGAACTTCAGAGCCGTCTCGTAATCTTCCGCAGAGAGATAGGCCGTCGCACTCAGCGAGTCGAAATAGTATTTGAAGGGATCGATCGGCGACAGTTGCCGCGCCTTTTCAGCCGAATGGACTGCTTGCGAGCCGGCATCCTGAAATGCGAACAACGTCCCTCTCAGCAACCAGGAGAGCGCCTCGTTCGGATTGTGTTCCAGCGCCGTGGAGTAGCGCTCCGAGGCGACGTCCAGCCTTCTCAACAGGTTGTTGTGCGCGAACCCGTCAATCGTGAGGCAGAACGCACTTTCAGGATCGATATCGAGCGCCTTGGAGGTGTTACTAATCGCCCCCTTCGTGTCCTTCACCGGATCTGAACTCCAGCCATTGAACACGCTCAGGACGTGCCACTTGCCGCGCCAGGCATGCACTTCTGCCGATTGCGGCGTCCTGGCAATGGCCTCGTCCAGGATCTCCCGCGATTTTGCAAAGTCACGCAAAGTCGGCCGGTGCATCAGGCTGACGCCGGCCATGAGCAGCCTGTGGTCAGCAATTTCGCTGATCGGGCGTCCACGCACATAGTTTAGCGTATCGGACGCGATTGCACTGCCGACGGAACGCACGATGTTCGACAGGCCTTCACCGGCATCTTTCAGGAAATCCCGGCGGCTGGTGCTGTATTGCCGCGTCCAGAGGATGCGGCCGGTTTCAGCGTCCAGAAAGTCGATATCCGTTATGACCTCCTCGCCGTCCTGCCGAATGCTGCCGCACACGCAATAATCAACAGCGAGTTTCGAACGAACCGATCCGATGTCGATCTGGCGTCCGGCGACCGCGCGGCTTGAAAGATGCGAAATGACCGCCAGAAGATTGGTGCGCGACAGGGAGCGGCAGATCTCCTCCGCAAACCAGTCTCCAAGCGCCATGAGTTCCGGATTGTTCTCGATGCTCAGGAGCGGAACCACCGTGACCGTGGGCACGGGCGGACGCGGGATCGGCGACGACGGCGCCCGGAACAAAGCGCTGATCTGTTCCGGGTTGCTTCTTATCAGTTCCCGCCAGCTCAGGTAATCGGGGGCCGGGATGTCCAACCCTTCCAGGAAAGTCCCCTGCCCCGGTTTTCCGGAAAAGGCGACATTGTTCAGGTCGAGGGTGACCTCGGAATTGTTGGTTGTGATCAGTTGGGCATAATAGGGCCCAAGCGTCGCCTTGATATCGGCCAGGGCACGCCGCAGACTTTGCCGACCCGTGTCATAGCTCGAGACGCCCCAGAGTGTTTCCTGCAGGAAAGTCCGGCTTCGGCACCCATGCGGGGCAGTTGCCAACAATGCGAACAAGGCGCGGTGTTTCTTGCCCGTGACGTCGAACGCCCCCGGTTCCAGGGAGCGCACGATGCAGGACCCGAACAAGCTGATTTCCAATATCTTTGCGCGCATGCCCCATCGCCTCGAGAAAACTACGGATCTATAGAACAGCACTTATAGTCACTATCCAACAGCCTCACACTTTTTTCACGCTCCTTCGCGTGGAACAGTCACTAAACTCACGCCGTGAGGAACAGAACCGTGAGCAGGAAAATTGTCAGAAAAAAACGCTATTATTGACGATGTTTCAGATGTTGTTGATTTCTTCCTGGCCTGGAACAATCATCGTGAAACCGTGTTGAAAATTTCAGAAATGGACCAGTTGGACAGCGAGCAGAAGAAGACACTTCACTGGCTCGTCAAGATGGCGGACAGGGTCAGCCTGACCGATCTGGAGAAGGACGACCTGCATTAGGGCATGCAGGGAACTCTTCTATGAACGGTTAAGGCCTTTGGCCGCTATCATCCAGGCGTTCAATCGCGACACCGATTGCGTGTCGCGAGGGTCTCGTGCACGTTCGGTTTGCCGGATCATCAAATCCGGCCCGGACTGCGCCAGCCAATGATTCGCCATGACTGAAACATGTGCCGCATTCTCATTTTGCTCACGAGACTGACTTTGCGGTATCATCGCTGCCACGAGAAGTGACTCGCACAGCAAGCGCTGTGCGCACATTCGCCCCAAGGCAGACATTCGAAGCGGTTTCAGATCCAGTATTTCATGAAGACACACCCGGTTGCGTTCCTGTTAGCATATCTTCTTGCTTCGCTTCTGCCTGTGCACGGATTTGCGCAGGATGACGGCGTGCGGGTCCCGAATTTCTGGGACCCGAAGGCAGTCAGTGACCGGCCAAGTTCCATACCGGACAAGATCCAGTTTCTGGCAACAGACAACTACCCGCCTTTCGTTTTCAGGGACCCCCAGGGCCGCCTGACCGGTTTCAACGTCGATCTGGCGCGCGCGCTTTGCCAAGAGCTGGGAAGTTCCTGCGCTCTCAGGATCAAGAATTTCAACGTGCTTCTGTCCGCGCTGGACGAGGAAGAAGGGGACGCAATCATCTCCGGCCTGTCGCGAGGACTTCCCGCAACGCGCCGTCTCAATTTCACCGACGACTACCTGAAGCTGCCGGCACGGTTCGTGGTCCAGTCAGACAAGGCCGATGATTTCGATGAGCAGGCGCTCACTGGCAAAAAAATCGCCGTGGTGACCGGTTCCCGCTACGAAGCCTTTGCAAACCGTTTCTGGCCGGACGCCGACATTGTGGGATTGGAGAGCGTTTCCATGGCACGGGACGCCGTGAAGAACGGAGAGGCCGATGCCCATTTCGGGGACGGATTGAGCCTTGCCTTCTGGCTACCGAGCGAAGCGGCTGCCGCCTGTTGCGCGTTTGCCGGCGGCCCCTGGCTGGAACCCGGCTTCTTCGACCGGGGCATGGCGATCGCCACACGTCCGGAAGATACGGAGCGCGCAGCCGCGCTCAACTATGCGCTGGCCCAGCTTCAGCAAAAGGGCATCTACCGCGAACTTTACCTGCGCTATTTTCCACTCAGTTTCTACTGATTGCTGTGCACATCAGCGGGTTCGGGTTTTTCGGACCTCGCCTTTGAGCTGCCCAGGAAGGGTATGGCGAGGCTGAAGGGAAACTGGTGCGCCTTCGGGGTAAGCGGCGCTCCCAGACCGATTTCCATGCCGTCATGACCCTTTTCCGGCTGGTCGACATAGGTTCCGAACATCCTGTCCCAGATCGACAGGTAGAAGCCGTAATTGCTGTCGGTCTCCCGCCGGATTACCGAATGGTGGACCCGGTGCATGTCCGGCGTGACGATGACAAGGCGCAGAAGCTTGTCCAGCCAGAGGGGTATGCGCACGTTTGCATGTCCGAAGACGGCGGACGCGTTCAGCACGATCTCGAAAACCAGAACCGCCTCGACCGGGCCGCCCAGCGCGACGATCACGAGACCCTTCCAGATGAAAGAGAGCAGGATCTCGATCGGATGAAACCTGAGCGCCGTGGTGGCGTCCACTTCGCTGTCCGCATGATGGACGCGGTGAATGCGCCAGAAAATCGGGATCTTGTGGGAGGCGACATGCTGGCCCCAGACGGCAAAGTCGAGGGCGAAAAACGTCACGATACCGGCCAGCGCACCCGACCAACCGAGCAAACCGAACAATCCCCAGCCGTTTTCCTGCGCCAAAAGCGCGAGCCCGACACCTCCGATCGGAAAGATCAGCCGCACCAGAAGGGAATCCAGCAGGATCAGGCCCCAGTTGGTCGGCCAGCGCTTCAGACGCCCATTTTCCAGACGGCGGCGCGGCAAACCGGCTTCCAGCAACGCCATGAGAAGAAAAATCCCGGCGAAACAGGCCATGCGTACCTGGTTTATGTCGATCTCTTCAAACATTCGCTCTTCTGTCCGCTGCCCCGTAAAGCACCTTGCCAAGTCCCGGAAGGCGCGCTAGGGCAAATGGCAACCGGATCCCTTGTTTCGCGTTTCGTGAAAATATAGCCCACACTCCCAAAAAAGAAGCTGCGACAGATCACATCACCATGAGCGACTTTCTCTGGACACGCCCCGACGATGAACCGGCTGCCACGCTGCTGATGGCCCACGGCGCCGGAGCGCCCATGGATTCAGTCTTCATGGAAAAGCTGGCAAATGCTCTTGCTGCCGAGGGCATAGCGGTTGCTCGGTTCGAGTTCGCCTATATGGCAGGGCGGCGGACGGGCGGATCCAAAAAACCGCCTCCACGGGCAGACCGCCTGATCGGCGAGTTTCAGACCGCGCTCCAGACCTTGTTGGCGGACTGCACCGGCCCGCTGCTGCTGGGCGGCAAATCGATGGGAGGCCGCGTTGCCGCGATGCTTGGCGGAGGCGCGTCCCTGCCGCAACGGGTCAGCGGCATCTGCTGTTTCGGATATCCGTTCCATCCAACCGGCAAACCGGATGCGGAGTGGCGGCTGTCGCCGCTTCAGGAAAGCAAGCGGCCCGTTCTCATTCTCCAGGGAGACCGGGACCCGTTCGGCTCCAAGGCGGAAATCGATGCGATTACGCTGCCGGACAGTGTGTCGCTGACCTACCTGGAAGACGGCAATCATGACTTCGGCCCGCGCGGGAAGTCGCCGGCCACGCTGGACGGCAACATTCAAAACGCTGCAAGGGCAGCGGCTGCTTTCGCAGGATCACTCCTGGACTGACCCGCTTCATTCGGCGGGCGTCACGCTCCGGCCGCTCCCCGGCAGGGCCGGCTGATGTCGGTGTCTGCTCAGGAAAACAACCCGGCCGATATCATCGCCGATCATGACAAGGGCCGGGACGAGCACCAGAACAAGCGCGGTCGCCGTCGCCAGCCCGAACACGATCGTGATGGCCATCGGCAACAGGAACTGCGCTTGCAGGCTGGTCTCGAACATCAGCGGCAACAGCCCGCCGATGGTCGTCATCGAGGTGAGCAGGACGGCTCGCAGGCGGTCGCAGCTGGCACCGATCGCCGCCGCATCCAGATCCTCGCCTCCCGACAGACGCTCTTCAAACCGCGCCACAAGAATGATCGAATTGTTCACGAGAATGCCGGCGAGCCCAAGCAGGCCGATCATGCTGAGGATCGTCAGGTTGAACCCCATCAGATAGTGTCCAACGATCGCCCCGACGATGCCGAAGGGAATGATCGACATCACCACGATAGGTCTCGAATAGCTTCCGAAGATCGCCGCCAGAATGATGTAGATCCCGGCCACGGCCATCAGGATGCCGGTCAGGAGGTCGGAAAAGGCGTTCGACTGTTCTTCCGCCCGTCCGGCAAAGGAGTATTCCAGACCGTACTTCTGCGAAAGTTCCGGCAAAAATTCCTTGTTCAGTTCCGCGATGATCTCGTTGTTCGACGTGATCGTGCTGTCGACATCGGCAACGACCGTGACGACGGTGCGGCCATCCCGCCGCAGGATCACGGAAAAACCCTGTGCATCGGTAAGGTCGACGATTTCCGTCAGCGGGACGAATTCGCCCGCTGGCGTGCGCAGGGACAGCTGTCTCAAAGCCGCGGTCCCGTCCGCATCAAACACCTGCTTGACCCTGACGGATACCTCCTCGTCACCTTCGGCAAAACGCCTTGCAATGTTGCCCTCAAAGGCGTTGCGGATCTGCCTGGCGGCGCTTTCAACCGTGAAACCAAGCGCCCGTCCGCGTGGGGTCAGTTCGACCAGCAGTTCCGGTTTGCCCCACGGGAGATCATCTTCCACGGCGCTCGTGCCGGGGAACGCGGATAGTTCTTCCTGCAATTCCTCGGCAGCTGCCTTCAACTCCTGCAAGGACGCGCTTGTAAGCCGGATGTCGAGATCACGGCCCGGTGGGCCGCCGCGCCGTTCCGCGACAGCGACGCGGGCCGCGCCGGGAATTGCCGGCAGCGCGGCGCGCCATGCGCGCACGATCTCAGGCGTGCGGACCGTACGGTCCTCCGACCGGCTCAGCTGAACGGAAATATTTGCAACGTTGTCGCCACGGTTGTTGCCCGCCTGGCCGAGGGTCGCATATGTCGCATTCACCAGCGTCTCGCCGTTGTCCCGGGTCAGACTGGTTTCGGCATCCATCAGCGCCTGTTCGATCCTTGCAATGCCTTCAATGGCGTCGGCTTCCGGAATACCGGCATGGAAGAAAATCGATGCGGTGAGGTTTTCCGCCTCCGGTGACGGGAAGAAGGTGAAGCCGACGCGGCCTCCCCGCACGAGACCCACAGCCAGAACCATCGCCGCGATTGCAACGGCAAACGTCACATAGCGCCAGTGCACGGCCAGGGAGACAAAGGCACGGAATGGGTAATCGCGGATCCAGCCGAAGCCGGTGTCGAACCCGCGGCGGAACCAGCTCGGTCTCTCCGGCTCGCGTCTTTGCTGTTTCCTGCGGCGCAGCGCCATCAACAATGTCTCGAATGCAAGGGCGAGAAGGAAGCAGACGCCGATAACGATCATCTCGAACACGAACACGCCCGTGGTATCTCTCAGCGCGCGCAGGGGATCGTCAACGACGTCGAGATAGGGCGGCACGGAGATGTCCGGCTGCGCAACAAGAGCGCTCAGGAAGAAGGCCGGAACGCCGGCTACGATCACGACGCGCCACCAGCTCCAGCCGGGCCTGCGCCCGAGCGCATGTGAGAGGTGACCGGGCAGCACGAGAAAACACTCGATCAGCGAGGCGATCACAACTGCGATCACGACGATGGGCAGCGTGCCCATGATCTGACCAAGCACGTCGCTGATCAGAAGGATGGGAAGGAAGGCGGCGATCGTGGTCAGACTGGCCGCGAAGATTGGCGCCAGCATGGTGGTCGCGCCGTTGACCGCCGCTTCGTTCGGGTCGTCACCCATGCTCTGGCGCGTTGCGGTGTGCTCGCCGACAACAATGGCGTCGTCGACGATGACACCCAGCATCATGATCAGCGCGAACATGGAGATCATGTTGATGCTCTCGCCCATGAGCCACATGATCCCGAGCGTCGCCATCATCGCCACCGGGATGCCGGCGGCGACCCAAAGCGCTATCCTGGCATTGAGGAACAGGAAGAGGATCGCGACCACGAGGACGAGGCCGGTCAGGCCGTTCTCGAGCAGAAGCGTTATCCGGCCCTTCACGGCATCGGCGCGCACGTCGTATTTCAGGATTTCAAGGGTCTGCGGCAGCTGCTGGGAAATCTCGGCAAGATAGTCATCGACGATCTGCGCGGCTTTCAGTGTGTCGGTTTTCTCGGTTCTGAGTATTTGCAGCTCAATCGCCCGGGTTCCGCTCGAAAAACCCTGGTTCTCGCCGGAATCGAAATCCCGCACAACGGTGCCGATATCGTCGACCAGGGTCTTTTCGCCCGACGCGAAGGACTTGACCTCCACCCTGCCAACAGCCTCCGGCGAGCGATCTTCGGACAAGGCTCTGATCTGCCTTTCAACATCACCGTCCAGATTGCCCGCGGGTACGTCGATCGTGTTTCCGGCGATCTGGCTAGCGACATCGGAGATGGTCAGGTCGAGCCGCCTGAGTTCGCGTTCCGGGATCTCGACCAGATATTCCGGTGCGCGATATCCGTAGAGCTCAACCTTGTCGATGCCACGTGCAAGCAGGTCGTCGCGCATCTGGCGCGCGAACACCTTGAGCGCCTGCTCCGAAAAGGGCCCACGCAGCGCGATCGTTGCCACGCCGTCGGTAAAGGTAGACGCCGACACGACCGGCGTTTCAGAATCAACCGGCAAGGTCGTGACACCGGAGATCGCCTGCTCCACGTCCGACAGCGCCTGCTGCATGTTGGTGCCTTCGATGAACTCCATCTGCACCGATGCGGCCCCTTCGCGGCCGTAGGAGACGATCTCGTCGAGGCCATCGATGAAACGCAGTTCCGGCTCGATAACCTCCAGAATGTTCGTCGTCACATCCTCGGCGCTCGCACCAGGCCAGATCACCGAAACGGATATCCGGTCGGTCTTCACGGTCGGAAAGAACTGGGTGTTCAGTTTTGCCAGTCCGTAAGCCCCGAAGAGCACCATCACGACCATGATGAGATTGGCGGCGTTCGCATGCCGGACAATCAGTTCGAGAAAGCCTCTGGACCGGATCTGTCTCATCACCGTTCCCCCGCCTACTGCGCGTCGGCGTTGGAATTGCCCGCCGTTTGCGCAGCATCGTCATTGGACTGGCGCGACGGCACGGCAACATCGTTGACCAGCAGTCCTGCGCCTGCCTCGGGAATGCGCGTCGTCAGCAAGGTTTCCCCGGGTTGCAGATTGCCTCTCACCAGTATGAAGCCATCGTCGATGGCCAGGGCCTGAACCTCGCGCGGTTCGAGCCGATTTTCCTTGACGACGTACACCGTGCCTTCGCCGTAGTAACCGGTTTCGGGAATACGAAAGCTTTGCAGATAGGTCTGGTCCGGCAGCGATACTTCGACAAACGCGCCGGGACGCAACGGCACTGCGGCATCCGTGTTGTCAATCGCGGCAATCAGTTCCACACCGCCGCGCGTGCTGGCAACATCGGCGCCGACGCGTGTCACTTTTGCCGGATAAATGACCGGTGTGTTCCCCAGAAACCAGGTCACACTGACGGGACGGCCGATGACGGTTCCGCTCTCTGCAAGCAGGCGGCCGTACTGGTTGTCGGAAAGCGTGAAGCGGACTTCGAAGTCTTCGCTGCTATAGAGTGAAACAACCGCATCGTTGACGCTCACGAGGCGGCCGGGTTCGGCGGCCTCCGTGCGCACGACGGCATCGAAAGGTGCTCTCAGGATCGTATTGTCGAGTTGACGGTTGGCATTCTCCAGACCCCATTCAAGACGCTTTACGGCCGCGGTCTGCTGCACGACCTTGGCTTCTTCAAGCGCAAGCGAGTTCTGGCGCTGTTCAACCGCCTGCTGGCGCTGAGAAACAAGCAGACGCCGGTCGTCAACGGTTCGTTCCGTCACTGCGCCGCGCCCAATCAGTTCCTCGGCGCGCTCCAGATCCCGCTCCGCGAACTCGAGCTGTTCCTGAGCTCTGACAACATTGGCTTTCTCAAGTTCAACACGCCCCTCGCTTTCGACGAGACCGGCCTTTGCCTCGGCAAGGTTGGCTTCCGCCTCCGTCACGGCGCCCTCGTAATCGAAGCGATCGATCGCAACCAGCAAGTCTCCTTGCGAAACGTGGCCGCCGGCTTTCAGATCGGGATGAACCTCCGTGACTTCACCGCCGACGAGCGAGCGGAGTTCGACTTCGCGGCCCGCTGCGGTTTCACCGAACACACGGATATCGGGTGCAAAATCGCCCTGCTCGAGAACCGTCGTCACAACCGCGTAGCTGCGTTCCTGGATCGGCCGCTTGGCGACTTCGGGCTTGGTTGCCACGAGCGTCTTCATGCCCATGAATGCCCCCACCAGGATCGCCAATGCGATCAGGGCCTGCAGCAGCGCTTTCAGGATCAGCATCACCCGCCGCCAGCCGTTGCCCGGCTGCGGGTCCGCAGGGGGGAGAAATTCGGATACCGGTTCCTTACCGGGTTCCTGAGGCAAAGACTGCAACATTGTCAGCGTTCCGCACTACGGGTGTCTTGATCGGACGTAATAACTGCACGCATGCAGATAGATTTACTTCGCACTGCAAAATTCAAGTCCCGCATACGCTCTGGCACGTAAGATGACACCTTCAAAATTGTAACGAAATGTGTCTAAAGACTCAAAATTGTCCCGTTGTCCGGGGAATCAGCGCTCGAAATCGTATTTCGCATTGCAGAATTCGCAGGTCACCTCGATCCTGCCGTCGACCGTCATCTCGTCGATTTCTTCCGCGCTGAAGCCTGCGAGAACACCCTCGATCTTCTCGCGTGAACAGCGGCACTTATCGGCCAGCGGCTGCGGATCGAACAGGCGGACCCCGCGCTCATGAAACAGCCGGAATAGCAGCATCTCGACGCTGACTTCCGGGTCGGTCAGTTCATCGTCCTGGACCGTATCCACCAGCACCTTGGCCTCGACCCAGGCATCGTCTTCTTCCACCTCATGCTGCACGGTGCCTTCCGGCGCGTCTCCGGGATCGATATCGGCCTGTCTCATGCGTTCGGGCGCTTCGGGCAGAAACTGAATGAGAATGCCTCCGGCGGTCCAGGTCCTGGCGTGGCCCTCGCCTTCCTTGCGCGTATAGAGCTCGCCGACACCAAGACGCACTTCCGTCGGGATCTGCTCCGACCGCTCAAAGTAGCGCCGTGCGACTTCCTCAAGCGAAATGCCGTCGAGTTCGACCAGCCCCTGGTAACGCTGCATATGCTGCCCCTGATCGATGGTCATCGCCAGGTGACCGTGACCGAGCAATGCCTCGGCTGTCGCCTTGCCGGCTGACATCAGGGCCTGAACCCTATCGATGTCGAAGGTTGCACATGCCCGGACCGCATCGGGAGACACAAAGTCCACGACCAGCATGGAAACAGGGCCTTCGGTCTGGGTCTGCAGCGTGAAGCGGCCGTCAAATTTCAGCGAGGTGCCGAGCAATCCGGTCAGAACGATCGCTTCGGCCAGCAGCCTCGAGACCGGTTCCGGGTAGTCGTGCCGTCCAAGAATGCTGTCCAGAACGGGTCCGAACGCGACAGCGCGTCCCCGGACATCCAGTTCCTCGACGGCAAAGGGCCGGACAGCGTCCAGCCCTGCGGGTGCAATACCCAGTTCTTCAAGATTCAATGCCACGTCGGCTTAGCCTCAATCCTTGCCGAAACACCAGGCCAGAATGCCCTTCTGGGCGTGGAGCCTGTTTTCGGCTTCATCAAACACCACCGAATTGGGGCCATCCATCACCTCGGACGTGACTTCCTCGCCGCGATGCGCAGGAAGGCAGTGCATGAACAGCGCATCGCCGTTTGCTTCCGACATCAGGCGCTCGTTGACCTGATACGCGCTCAAGAGGTTGTGGCGGGACTCTGAATCGTCGTCGCCCATGGACACCCAGCAATCCGTGATCACACAGTCGGTTCCCTTGACGGCCTCATATGGGTCTGTTGTCACCTGAATGGAACCCCCCTTGGCGCGCGCGATGTCGATAAGCTCCTGCGGCGGTGCGAGTTCGCCCGGTGTCGCGATCCGCAGTTCGAAATCGAAGCGCGGTGCCGCGTGTATCCAGGAAGCCAGGACATTGTTGCTGTCGCCTGTCCAGGCGACACTCTTGCCCTGGATCGAGCCACGGTGCTCTTCGAAGGTCATCAGGTCGGCCATGATCTGGCACGGATGCGAGATCTTGGTAAGGCCGTTGATCACCGGAACGGTGGCATGCTCGGCCAGCTGGTTCAGCTCGTCGTGATCCAGGATCCGGATCATGATGGCATCCACGAAACGCGAAAGAACCTTGGCCGTGTCGCTGATCGATTCCCCGCGTCCAAGCTGCATCTCCGCACCGGTCAGCATGAGTGTCTCGCCGCCAAGTTCGCGCATGCCGACATCAAAGGAGATGCGCGTGCGCGTGGACGGCTGCTCGAAAATCATCGCGAGCACCTTGCCGGCGAGCGGTCCCTCGCCGGGACGGACACCGTTGCGGGCGGCCTTGATCTTTTTCGCGGTCTGGAGGATGGCACGCAGTTCGTCACCTTCGAACTGCGTGAGGTCCAGAAAGTTCCGGTAGGAGCCGTTCACGGTCATTCGGCCGCTCCTTCCACCAGCTTTGCCTCGACCGCCTGTGCGGCCTGTTCCAGGCGCTCCACGGCTGTCGCGATTTCATCTTCGGTCATCGTGAGCGGCGGCATGATCCGGACGACGTTGTCACCGGCGGGGACTGCAAGGAGGCCCGCCTCACGGGCCGCGGCAACATAGTCACCTGCCGGCACAACGCACCTCAAGCCCAGCATCAGCCCCATGCCGCGCACCTGATCAAGAACCTTGGGATGCCCGTCAACAAGACCGGCGAGTTTCTGTTTGAAACTGAGCCCCTTCTTCTGGACATCCTCCATGAACCCGTCTGCCAGGATCACGTCGAGAACCGCGTTGCCGACCGCCATGGCGAGCGGGTTGCCGCCGAAGGTGGTCCCGTGGGTCCCGGGTGCCAGTGCGCTCGCCGTTTCAGCCGTTGCCAGGCAGGCGCCGACGGGAAATCCGCCGCCGATGCCTTTCGCGACCGCCATGATGTCCGGACTGACGCCCGCCCATTCATGCGCAAACAGCTTGCCGGTACGTCCGACGCCGGTCTGGATCTCGTCGAATATGAGCAGGATACCCTGGTCATCGCAGATCTGGCGCAAGGCGCGCAGGAAATCCGGCTGGATCTCGCGGATGCCGCCTTCCCCCTGGATCGGCTCGATGGCAAGCGCCGCCGTCTGGGGCCCTAAAGCGGCCTTCAACGCGTCCAGATCACCGGCCGGCACCTGGTCGAAACCCGGCGCCTTCGGGCCGAAGCCTTCCAGATACTTTTCCTGGCCTCCGGCGGCGATCGTACCGAGCGTCCGGCCGTGGAACGCACCTTCGAAAGTGATGATCTGATACCGGTCCGGCTGACCGTTGTCGTAGTGATACCGGCGCGCGCATTTGATGGCAGCTTCCATTGCCTCGGCACCGGAGTTCACGAACAGCACCTCGTCGGCAAAGCTCGCCTCCGCGAGCCGCGCCGCCAGGCGCTCCCCCTCGGGCATCTGGTGCAGGTTGGACACGTGCCAGAGCTTTGCGGCCTGGTCCTGCAGAGCCTGAACGAGATGCGGATGACTGTGGCCGCAAGAGTTCACCGCGATGCCGGAACCGCAATCAAGGAATCGTCGGCCATCGGTCGTAACCAGCCAGACACCTTCCCCGTGATCGAATGTCAGGTTCGATCTTGCGTAGTTTCCGAATAGTGCAGTCGCGGACATAACCTCGTCTAACTCCCTAGAGCATTCTGCCTGCCTGTCATTGCAAGCCAGGGGCTCCTTGCGCTTGGTTTCAACCGGGAAGCGCTGCCGGCCGTTCGCCTTCGCCCAGTCCCGGATCTGGAAAAGCTTATCCCTGCAACGAAACATGCGTTTCGCACCGATGCATCTCAAAGGTGGAAATAAGCCAAAACGCAACGTGCCGCCCCGAAGAGGCGGCACGTTGCGCCCTTCTTATACACCGTCATCACGGTGATCTGTCAATGGTCGGCGCACACGGAGCCTCCGAAACGGAATTCGTAAAATTCCCGAAGAACTTACCATAACTGGGGAAAAGTCATTTCATCCCCAACTGCTTTGCGCGCAACGGTTGCCTGCCAAATTAACGTTATTGTAACCTTTGGTCTATCAGACACGAGATCTCGTGGGACAAACCATCCAGAGGCACAAGATATGCCACACTGGACGTGTGGGTGCACGTCCTTCGGGGGATGATTGGCTTTTTGAGCCAGACAAAAGGGTGCGGGCAATGAGTTGGACGAACGAACGGGTTGAACTGCTCAAGAAACTTTGGAGCGAAGGCCTGAGCGCAAGCCAGATCGCGGGCGAACTCGGCGGTGTGACAAGAAATGCCGTCATCGGAAAGGTGCACCGGCTCGGATTGTCCGGCCGTGCCAAGACGTCCAGCTCGGCAGGCAAGCCCCGCCGTCCGCGCACAGCCGCCCCCGCTGCGGGCGGTGCGCCGAAGAAACCGGCCAGCCAGCCGCAATCAGTCGGCGCAACGGCGCTGAAGGCCGACAGCGCGCCGGACCCCGTGGTCGAGCTGAAGCCGCGCGTCGAACCCGTGCCCGAAATGGTCGTTCCGATCTCGGAACGCGCCAGCATTCTCACGCTGACCGAGCGCACCTGCAAGTGGCCGATCGGAGATCCGGCAACGGACGACTTCTATTTTTGTGGCCGGCAGTCGGACCCGAACGTGCCCTATTGCACATATCACTGCAAAATCGCGTATCAGCCTGTCGCCGACCGCAGGCGTGACCGCAAGACCGTCGCACGGGCCTCCTGACCGGGACCGAACCGCGCCGTTTTTGGCGATGCCATAACCGACACAGACACGAACACCCGCTATTGCAGCGGGTGTTTTTTTTTGCAGTCAGCTGGCGACCGAGAACTGATCGTTGAAGGCGTAGCCTGCACCGCGGACCGTGCGGATGGGGTCCTTTGCCTTGCCGCGGTTGAGGGCCTTGCGCAGCCGCCCGACATGGACGTCCACGGTGCGCTCGTCGACATAGACATCGTGTCCCCAGACGCCGTCGAGCAGCTGTTCGCGCGAGAATACACGGCCGGGCGATGTCATAAGAAACTCCAGCAGCCTGAATTCCGTCGGGCCGAGGTGGATTTCCTTGGTGCTCCGGCGCACGCGATGGGTCTCGCGGTCAAGTTCAATGTCGCCCGAACGCAGCATTGTCGAGACGACTTCCGGGCTGGCACGGCGCAGGATCGCGCGCACGCGCGCCATGAGTTCGGGAACAGAAAACGGTTTGACGACATAATCGTCGGCGCCGGTGGACAACCCGCGGATGCGTTCTGCCTCCTCGCCGCGCGCTGTCAGCATGATGACCGGCAGACGCTCCGTATCTTCGCGCGCCCGCAGGCGGCGGCAGAGTTCTATGCCGGACAGTCCCGGCAGCATCCAGTCCAGAAGCAGGAGGTCGGGCAGGCTTTCCCGCAGGCGGATTTCCGCTTCATCCCCACGCACGCAGGATTCAACCTGATATCCTTCGGCTTCCAGATTGTATCTCAAAAGAAGGCTGAGAGGTTCTTCGTCCTCAACGATGAGCACCTTCGGCATTCAACTTCGCTCCGATTGTCCGGCCGGCATCCGGATGCCGGCCCAAATTCGAGCCGTCATCCCGGCTCAGACAGCACCCGACATTTCGTCGACCTTTTCACGCTCTTCCGGCAGGCGCTCGCCAGTCACCATGAAGTAGACGTTCTCGGCAATGTTGGTTGCATGGTCGCCGATCCGTTCGATGTTCTTGGCACAGAACAGCAGATGGACGCATTGCGTGATGACCCGCGGGTCTTCCATCATGTAAGTCAGCAATTCGCGGAACAAGGACGTATAGATCGCGTCCACTTCGGCGTCGGCTTCCTGGACCCGGCGGGCGGCTTCCGCGTCGCGGCGCGTATAGGCATCCAGAACCTGTTTCAGCTGCCCAAGGGCAAGTTCGGTCATGTGTTCGACACCGATCGCCAGCTTCTTGGACTGCAGATTGTTGTCGATTGCGATCGCGCGTTTTGCAACGTTCTTGGCAAGATCGCCAACGCGTTCAAGGTCGTTGGCAATGCGGCTCGCCGCCGTGATTTCGCGCAGGTCCTGGCCCATCGGCTGACGGCGTGCGATCATTTCAATGAGCTTCGCTTCGACAGCCTGATGAAGTGCATCGAGACGTTCGTCATTTGCGATCGTGGTTTTGGCGAGGTCATGATCCTGAGAAACAAGCGATGCGACGGCGTCGGCAAATGCGCGCTCCGCCAGGCCACCCATTTCGGCAACCTTGCCGGCCATTTCCGTCAGTTCCTCGTCATATGCCGAGACAATGTGTTCAGACATCGTGTGTCTCCTTCCGATTTCGGAAATCCGCCTAGCCGAAGCGGCCGGTGATGTAATCCTGAGTGCGCTTGTCTTTTGGATTTGTGAATATGTCCTCGGTCGGACCTTCTTCAACAAGGATACCAAGGTGGAAGAACGCAGTGCGTTGCGAGACACGGGCGGCCTGCTGCATGGAGTGCGTCACGATCACGATCGTAAAGTTTTCGCGCAGCTCGTCTATCAGTTCCTCGACCTTTGCCGTCGCGATCGGATCGAGCGCGGAACAGGGCTCATCCATCAGGATGACTTCGGGGCTGACGGCGATGGCCCGCGCGATGCAGAGGCGCTGCTGCTGGCCACCGGACATGCCGGTTCCAGGTTCATCCAGTCGGTTCTTAACCTCTTCCCATAGCCCGGCCTTCTGCAGGCTGGAGGAAACGATATCGTCAAGCTCGGCCTTGTTGCGGGCAAGACCATGGATACGCGGGCCGTAGGCGATGTTGTCATAAATCGACTTCGGGAACGGGTTCGGCTTCTGGAAAACCATGCCGACCTTCGCCCGAAGCTGCACCGGGTCCACTTTCGGGTCGTAGATATCCTCATTGTCGATCTTGATCGATCCTTCGACACGGCAGATATCAATCGTGTCGTTCATGCGGTTGATGGTCCGCAGGAACGTGGACTTGCCGCAACCGGACGGTCCGATGAAGGAGGTCACCGACCGCGGCTGGATCTCGATGTCAACGTCCTTGATGGCGTGCGTGTCGCCATAGAAGACCTGGACTTTGTTAGCGGAAATCTTGCTCTCGGTCATGTCTTTCGCCTGTTCAATGCTCAGCATTTCGTTCATCGCATCAGTCCTTACCAGCGGCGCTCAAACCTGCGGCGCAGGATGATCGCGATAATATTCATTGAAAGGAGGAAAATCAGGAGGACAATAATTCCACCCCAGGCTTTCTCGGTAAAGGCGAGGTCCGACCGGGCTGCCCAGGTGTAGATCTGCGCCGGCATTGCGGAGTTCGGCTCGGTGAAACCGGCGATGAACCCGTCCGGATATCCGCGCGCGACAAAGCCGACCATGCCGATCAGCAGAAGCGGCGCTGTCTCACCCAGGGCCTGTGCGAGACCGATGATCGTTCCGGTCAGGATGCCGGGCATGGCCAACGGCAGCACATGGTGGAACGTCGCCTGCATCTTGGAAGCCCCGACACCGAGCGCGGCATCCCGGATGCTCGGCGGGACCGCCTTAAGCGACGCGCGTGTCGAGATAATGATCGTTGGGAGCGTCATCAGCGTCAGAACCAGACCGCCGACCAGTGGTGCGGACTGCGGCAGATGCATGAACTGGATGAACACCGCCAGACCCAGGATACCGAACACGATCGAAGGAACGGCGGCCAGGTTGGAGATATTCACCTCGATCAGATCCGTGAACCGGTTCTGCGGAGCGAATTCCTCAAGATAGATGGACGCGGCCACCCCGATCGGGAGCGACAGGAACAGGACCACCAGCATCATGAAGAAAGACCCGATCACCGAAGCGCCAATGCCTGCGGCGGCCGCATTGTCGACGCCGGCGTCGGCTCCGGTGATGAACGGCCAGTTGAAAACGGTCTTGATGACTCCGGCCTCAACCAGATTGTCGACGACGTCCAGATCCGACGACATCAGGAAGCGGCTGTCGGTCATGCTCTCGCGGGTGATGCGGCCGCTCATGTAGCCGTCAACCCTCGAAGAGGCAGCAAGGTCGAACCGGACTGGCTGGCCTAGCTGATCTTCGTTTTCCCGGAAGAACTGCCGGATGGTGCCGCCCGGCTTACCGACGATGCGCTCGATGGCGTCCGGCTCGACCGGTGTTTCGATGCCGCTGTCCGTGAGTTGGCCGGACAGGGCGTTGATGAAGATCTCTTCGTAGGCCTTCGTCTTGAACAACGTGCCTTCTGCAGCGTCGTACTGCTCCTGCGTCAAGGTGAATTCGACCTCAACCACCGTGCGCGAGAAGGCGGGGATCCCTTGAGAAATGATCGCGTAAGCAAGAACGACGAGGAAAAAGAGCCCGATGGCAATCGCAGCGATACCGTAGGCCTGGAACCGCTTTTCCGCTGCATTGCGTTTGCGGGTCAGATCATCGAGCGCATAGAGCGACTTCGGCTGCCTCGAAGCTTTCGCCGGAGATGCGGATGTCTCGGGAGGAAGTGTTGCGTCGGTCATCAGTCATACTGCTCCCGGTACTTGCGCACGATGTAGAGTGCCACAATATTGAGACCCAGGGTTATTACGAAGAGTGTCATGCCAAGGGCGAAGGCCACCAAGGCGACCGGCGAGGCAAAGTCCGCGTCGCCCGTCAGCTGACTGACGATCTTGGCGGTGACGGTCGTCATGGCCTCGAACGGATTGAGGCTGAGGCGTGCAGCTGCGCCGGCACCAAGCACCACGATCATCGTTTCACCGATCGCGCGCGAGGCGGCAAGAAGGATCGCACCCACGATCCCGGGAAGCGCGGCCGGCAGGATCACCTGGCGTACCGTTTCGGACTTGGTTGCGCCAAGACCGTAGGACCCGTCGCGCATTGCCTGCGGCACAGCGTTGATGATGTCGTCCGACAGCGAACTGACGAACGGGATCAGCATGATACCCATGACGAGGCCGGCGGTCATGACCGCTGTTCCCGCCTGCATGATCCCGAGGCCTTCGTTGCCG
Organism: Pseudomonadota bacterium; assembly: GCA_039818365.1. Taxonomy (GTDB): domain Bacteria; phylum Pseudomonadota; class Alphaproteobacteria; order Rhizobiales; family Stappiaceae; genus Roseibium. The sequence continues at coordinate 1,342 of JBCBUA010000045.1, read as the reverse complement.
AAGACGGACAACAGCAGCGGGCCGACCGTCAGAAGCGCAAACAGGCCGTAGACGATGGTCGGGATACCAGCCAGAACTTCAAGAAGCGGTTTGGCGACCGCGCGCACCTTCGGGCTCGCATATTCCGACAAGTAGACGGCGGCAAAGAGGCCGATCGGCACCGCGACGACCAGCGCGACGATGGAAATGTAGAACGTGCCCCAAAGCAGCGGAAGGATGCCGAGCTGAGACGAGCTGCCGCGTCCGGAGAAACTTGGCGACCATGTCAAACCGAAAAAGAAGTCCGACGCCGGGTAGAGCCGGAAGAACTCCCAGGTGTTGAACACCAGCGAGAGCACAATTCCGATCGTCGTCAAAATGGCGATGGAGGCAGCCGCGATCAGGATCGCCTTGATGCCCTTTTCAACGACATTGCGCGCCCTGAATTCGGCAGTGGTTTCCCGCAGCGCCCAGAAAGCTCCGAACAGGGCAACCAGAATGACCACAACAGACATGATCCAGCTGCCGGTCGAATTCAGAACGCGGTAGCGCTGCGCCGCAAGCAGGATCGGCTGTGTGATCTCCGTGGTGACAATCTGGCCAGCCTCCTTGAGCCGCGTGCTGACATCGGCGATATCGGCGCGGGCGTTGCTTGCAAATTCCTCTGTCATTGCGCCGCTTGCAACGGCGTTGTCGAGGCCTCTGGCAGCACGGCGCACTTCGGCAATCACGAGCCCGCGGGACGAACCTTCTTCAATCGATGTTTCAGGGATCATCCCTGAAATGACGTTGTTAACGTAAAATGGCTGCGCGAGCAGCCATAGAATGAGGAGCAGGAAGGCAGGAACAACCACCTTCATTGCAACGTTTGTCCCGTAGTAGGACGGAAGGGAATGCAGAGCAGAGAGCTCTCCCCCGGCACTGGACATGGCCCGTGACCGCCCCAGAACGTACCCCACCGCAGCGATGGTAAGCACGATCAAGATGAGCCAGAACAAAGGCATTTGCTCCCCCGGAAATGTAACGGAAACCGAATAGAAAAGGGGGCGGCGGAAAGTGCCGCCCCTCGATCGAGCCTGCGCTCGATTACTTCATTGTTTCTTCGTTGTTGACCGAAGCCTGAACAGCGGCCAGTTCCGGATCGGAAACCAGGCCGTACTGTGCCAGCGGGCCCTGGGGACCGGCAACCTCGTCAGCGATGAAGAACTGAGCGTATTCTTTCAAACCCGGGATCACGCCGATATGTGCCTTCTTGATGTAGAAGTACAGCGGACGGGACACCGGATACTCGCCGGAAGCGATCGTCTCGGTGGACGGAGCGATTCCGCTCATGGTCGCGACTTTGAGCTTGTCGGTGTTGTTC
>JBCBUA010000044.1:0-24836 GCA_039818365.1 Pseudomonadota bacterium | reverse complement strand
ACATCTTGCGTGGAAAGGGATGGAACAATCATGATGACCTTCGGCTTCGCGTTGTCGGCATTCAACAGATCTGAGACCTGCACTCAATGACGATCACATATTTTGGATATGGTTCTCTCGTCAATGCCGACACGATCCCGGCCAACGCGAGCGTCACGCCCGGCAGGTTGAATGGGTGGGTGCGCGAGTGGCGTGTCTGCGGCATGGGCGAAGACGGGCAGGGGCGTTGCGCCTTGAGCGTGCGCGAAGCGCCGGGCAGCGAGATTCGCGGCGTGATGGTGCGCGAGCCCCGGTCCCGGTTGAAGGACTTGGAAAAACGGGAAAAGCGATATCGCAAGGTGGAGGCCGTCGGCGATGCGTTCCGCTGCGACGCGCAAGAGGCAAACGGACCGGGCGACCTCTTTGTCTTCGTGGGAGCAGAAGAACACAATCGCTGGGGGACGGAAACGCATCCGATCCTTCAAAGCTATCTGGATTGCGTCCTTGCCGGATTTTTCAGTTTCTGGGGAGAGGAGGGGGTCGAGCACTTTCTCGACACCACGGATGGCTGGCACGTGCCCGTGCTCCGTGACAGGCACAACCCGGCCTATCCACGCGCGGTCGTGTTGCCGGACCGTCTTCGCGATGTAATCGATGCGGCCACCGCAACCCGCAACCTGACCTACATCGACGCGCCGCCGCGCTGAGGTCAGGATACTGCCTATCCGGCGATGAGCCCGTGCAGCAGTGCCCCGGCAAGGTAGGCGATACCGGCGGCGCAGAGCCCGATGCCTGTTGTCTCCAGCCCGGACAAGAGCCAGTTCTTCGTTGACCAGCGGGATTTGATCGATCCGATGAGGAAGAACGCGGCTGCCGTCAGGATGGTGGTCTGAACCTCCGACGAACCGGAACCGGCAAGAAAGGGCAGAAGCGGCAGGCTGCCGCAAACGAGAAACGCGGCAAAGGTGGCAAGGGCCGCCTTGACCGGCGACCGGGCGGTGGAGCTCAGCCCGTATTCCGCCTGCATCATCGTCTCGATCCACGTGGCCCTGTTGGACGTGACCAGCCGGACAAGCTCCTCCAGGTCTTTGCCGTGATAGCCCTTGGTTCGGAAAATCTGCCGGATTTCCTCGCGCTCGCCATCCGGTGCGAGGTCGAGGTGCTTTTCCTCGATCGACAGAAGGCGGGCATAGTCCTCTTCTTCGGACTTCGTTCCGCTGTAATTGGCCGCCGCCATGGAAAAGCCGTCGGCCAGGAGGTTGGCGACGCCGAGGATCAGGATTGTTTGGGCGGAAAGTGCCGCACCGACCGCACCGGCCACGATTGCGAAGGTGGTGACTGCGCCGTCGATGCCGCCGTAAATCCAGTCTCTGAGGTAGCTGGCGCGGGGCGTCCCGGAAAGCCTGGACGCAATGTCATCGGGTCTGTGGCTGTGCTCCAATCTTGGAGTTGGCATGAGACTGTCCTATCTTGTCGAAAGGACAAGGTGACGCGCAAAGCCCGCCGTCGCCATGATCCCGGTCAAGGCCGGAATTTTCCGCGCGTTTCGGTCGGATAGCCGGCTTGCCGGGCACCTGATGAAAATTGCCTGATTGAACTGTGGCGTTACCGCCCTTCGGCGTGTATAACGCCGCACGTTTGCTGTCACAGGGCAATCGCATACGAATGAAATTGTCTTGGACGGCGCGCCACCATGAAAGAGAATGCGCGCGTCCTGTAGGAGTAGGAAAAATGGCGGAGAAGTGGAGCCCGGAGACTTGGAGATCGAAGCCGATCTTGCAGGTGCCGGAATACCCGGATCAAGAGGCTTTGGCGGATGTTGAGCAGCGCCTGTCGACGTATCCGCCGCTTGTTTTTGCAGGCGAAGCGCGCGCGCTGAAACAGCAGCTCGCCGATGTCGCTTCAGGCAACGGTTTCCTTCTCCAGGGCGGCGATTGCGCCGAGAGCTTCGCCGAGCATCATCCCGATCATATCCGCGACTTCTTCCGCGTGTTCCTGCAGATGGCCGTCGTGCTGACCTACGCAGCCAGCCAGCCGGTCGTTAAGGTCGGACGTATCGCCGGGCAGTTCGCCAAGCCGCGGTCTTCCAACTTTGAAACCAAGGATGATGTCGAGCTGCCGAGCTACCGCGGCGACATCATCAACGACATCAATTTCAGCTCCGGCAGCCGGATCCCCGATCCGAGCCGGATGGCGATGGCCTATCGCCAGTCCGCCGCCACGCTGAACCTGCTGCGCGCTTTCGCGCAGGGCGGTTTTGCGAACCTGGATCAGGTGCATCAGTGGATGCTGGGCTTCATCACCGACAGCCCGCAAGGCCACCGGTACAAGGAACTGGCCGACCGCATCACCGAGGCGCTCGCCTTCATGCGTGCCTGCGGCATCAGTTCGCAAAACGTCCCGCAGATGCGCGGCACCGATTTCTTCACCAGCCACGAGGCGCTGCTTCTGGGTTACGAAGAGGCCCTGACGCGCGTCGATTCAACGTCCGGCGAATGGTATGCAACGTCCGGGCACATGCTTTGGATCGGCGACAGAACCCGCCAGCCGGACCATGCGCATGTCGAATTCTTCCGCGGCATCAAGAACCCGATCGGGCTGAAATGCGGTCCCTCGCTCACGCCGGACGGCCTGCTTGAGCTGATCGACATTCTCAACCCGGAGAACGAGCCCGGCCGTCTGACGCTGATCGCCCGGTTCGGGTCGGACAAGGTGTTCGATCATCTGCCGCAGCTGGTTCGCGCCGTCGAGCGCGAAGGCAAATCGGTCATCTGGTCCTGCGATCCGATGCACGGCAATACGATCACGGCGGGTGGCTACAAGACGCGGCCCTTCGACCGCATCCTCAAGGAAGTGGAATCCTTCTTTGCCGTTCACCGCGCAGAAGGCACGCATGCGGGCGGTATCCACGTCGAAATGACCGGCCGCAACGTGACCGAATGCACGGGCGGCGCGCGTGCCCTGACCGCCGAGCAGCTCGGGGATCGCTACCACACCCATTGCGACCCGCGTCTCAACGCGGATCAGGCTCTGGAACTGGCTTTCCTCATTGCGGAAAACCTTAAGAAGGAACGCGATGGCCGGCAGGCAGCACCGATTGCCGCAAGTGCTTAAAGTCCACTTGTCAGCGGTCATCAAACATTAACCAAAAAGGCGGCTTTTGCCGCCTTTTTAGGTAATTTGGACAGTCATTTTCACACAAGGTAAGTCACATTTAACGCTCCCGCCCCATATCTGGAGAACAGCAAGTTTTCCGGAGGAGACGCGAGGGTGCGCGAGAAGTGGGATCTGTCCAGAATTTCCTGCCTGATTGCAGACGACAATCCGCATATGCGTACGATCCTGCGCTCCGTTCTGACCGGGTTTGGCATTCGCTCGATCTTCGAAGCGAGCGATGGGGCCGAAGCGCTCGAACTCGTTGTCGACCGGAAACCGGATGTTGTGCTTCTGGACTGGGTCATGAACCCCTTTGGCGGAAGCGAATTCCTGCGGATCCTGCGCGGCGACCGGGACCCGGTGATTTCCACGATCCCCGTCCTCGTCATCTCCGCTCATGCCAACCGTGCGACGATCATGGAGGCCATCAGCATCGGCGTCCACGGTTTCGTTGCCAAGCCGATCGCGCCGGCGATCCTTTACCGGCACATCGGTGAAATCCTCGAACGGCAGGACATGAACGGCCGCTCGAAGGGGATCATGGGTCTTGGGTCACAGAAACCGACGCGCAAACTCAACATTGCCGAGGTGCAGCAGCCTCCGGGCGAACCGCTGGCCGACGCGGATCCCGCTTCCGAAGATGACGGCGGTCTTGCACTGCTCTGAGCGCGTGCCACGTACCCGAATTGTTTCCTGCCTCGCGTTCGACAGGCAATTGGAAATATGCGTCCGGGCAATCCGATTTGAATGATTGCAACGGGACCTGCTTGCCGCTACATCAGCAGGGATGTCTTTTCCTGGAACAGTTTCATGATTTCCGACCACTTCAGACTGGCCGTCGCTCAGCTCAATCCAACGCTCGGGGACGTTTCCGGGAACGCAGAACTTGTCCGCGATGCCCGGCGGCAGGCGGCGGAAGGGGGCGCGCATATCATGCTGTCCTCCGAACTCATCCTGTCGGGATACCCGCCGGAGGACCTTGTCCTGAAGCCTGCCTTTGTCCAAAAATGCATGGACGCGGCGAGGGAACTTGCTGCCGAGACCGCGGATGGCGGTCCCGCGCTTGTGATCGGAACACCGTGGCAGGGCGACGATGGCAGCGTTTTCAATGCGGTGCTGCTGCTTGATGGCGGCGAGGTCCGCGCTGTCCGCTACAAGTATGACCTGCCCAATTACAGCGTCTTCGACGAGAAGAGGGTATTCACCGCAGGTCCCTTGCCCGGGCCGGTCGACTTTCGCGGTGTCAGGATCGGCTTGCCGGTCTGCGAGGACATCTGGAATGATGAAGTGTGCGAGTGCCTGGAGGAAACGGGCGCAGAACTGCTTCTGGTTCCCAACGGATCGCCTTACTGGGTCAATCGCGCGGAAGAACGGCTGCAGGTCGTGGTCTCGCGGGTCGTTGAAACCGGACTGCCGCTTGTCTACTGCAACCAGGTCGGCGGCCAGGACGAGCTGGTGTTTGACGGCGGTTCTTTTGCGCTCCAGGCGGACCGGAGCCTCGCATTCCAGATGCCGCAGTTCGCGACATCGATCGCATTCAGCGACTGGCGCCGCGACGGCGAAGCCTGGATCTGCGAAACGGGCGAGGTTGTCAAACTGCCCGATCTGGACGAGGCCAACTGGCGTGCCTGCGTCATGGGCCTGGGAGACTATGTCGACAAGAACGGATTTCCCGGCGTCGTGCTCGGCCTTTCGGGCGGGATCGATAGCGCGATCTGCGCCGCCATGGCCGTCGATGCGCTCGGCGCCGACCGGGTCCACGCGATCATGCTGCCTTACCGCTACACCTCCGGGGAAAGCATCGCGGACGCTGCCGCCTGTGCATCCGCGCTGGGCATCCGCTATGACACCGTGCCGATTGCAGAGCCCGTGGAAGGGTTCAGATCTGCATTGAGCGGACTGTTTGAGGGAACGCAAGAAGATACGACGGAGGAAAACCTGCAGTCGCGTGCGCGCGGCGTGATCCTGATGGCGGTCTCGAACAAGTTTGGCCACATGGTGATGACCACCGGCAACAAGTCGGAAATGTCGGTGGGCTACGCCACCTTGTACGGCGACATGAATGGCGGTTACAACCCGATCAAGGATCTCTACAAGACACAGGTCTATCACTTGGCCGGGTGGCGGAATGCCAACGCGCTTTCCGGCCTGCACGGCCCGGTGGGCGAGGTGATCCCGTCCAACATCATCACCAAGGTTCCGACCGCCGAGCTGCGGGAAAACCAGACCGACCAGGATTCCCTGCCGCCTTACGATGTGCTCGACGACATTCTGGAATGTCTCGTTGAAGAGGAAATGTCGGTCAGCGAGATCGAGAAGCGCGGTCACGACAGGGACTTGATACACAGAATTGAGCATTTGCTCTATATTGCCGAATACAAACGGCGTCAGGCACCTCCCGGCGTCAAGATAACAGAGCGGAATTTCGGAAAAGACCGCCGTTATCCCATCACGAACCGGTTCCGGGATCGCACCTGAGGTCCCACCGGAGCCGGTCCACTCCTGCGCGCCCGTGTCGGGCAATCGACTTGGCGAATATGTCCTACTTTGCTTTCCTGCGCGAGAATGCGCGCTGGCTGTCCGCGAGTTATTTGCTCGCCACGTTTAGCGGTTTCGGTCAGACGTTCTTCATTTCGCTGTCCGCCGGAGACCTGCGCGCAGAGTTCGGCCTGAGCCATGGCGATCTGGGGATGCTCTATATGCTGGCGACCCTCGGCAGTGCACTGACGCTTCCCTATGTCGGCAAGAGCCTCGACCACTTTCCGGCGCAGAAAATTGTGATCGTCGTTGTCGTCAGCTTCGCCCTGTTCTGCGTTGCCCTGGCGAATGCCTTCGCCGTCTGGATGGTCGCGCTGGCTTTTTACGGGCTGCGGCTGTGCGGCCAGGGCATGATGACCCACACTTCGGTCACCACGGCAGGACGGTGGTTCTCCGCGCAGCGGGGCAGGGCGGTCTCCATTGCGATGCTGGGCTTCCCGACAGCTGAGGCTCTCTTCCCGTTCTGCTTTGTCCTGTTGAGCGGTGTGATCGGCTGGCGCGGCGCGTGGTATGTCGCCGCTCTGGTGCTGGTCTGCATCGCGCTTCCGGTTCTTTACTGGTTGCTGGCGAAGGACCGCATTCCCTCGAAGGCGGAAATCGCTTCGCTCAAGGTGGAGGGCCGGCAATGGACGCGCGGCGAAGTGGTCCGCGATGCCCGGTTCTGGCTTGTGTCATGCGGGATCAACGCACCAGCTTTCATCGGCACGGCGATCCTGTTCCACCAGGTCTATCTGGTGGAACTGCGCGGCTGGTCGCTGGAAGTCTTCGTCAGTGCGTTCCTGTTCATGGCTGGCGGCGTAGTGGCTGCCTCGCTTGTCATTGGTCCGCTGATCGACCGGTTCTCGGCAAGAAAGCTGCTGCCCTATACGCTCCTTCCGCTCTGCGTTGCCTGCTTTGTCCTGGCAAATGTTCATGCGCAGGTGGCGGCCTTCGTTTTTCTCGGCCTTGTCGGCATTGGCAACGGTTTCAACGGAACACTGGTCGGGTCCTTCTGGCCGGAAGTCTATGGCACGCGCCACATGGGAGCGATTCGTGCGATGGCCTTTTCCATCATGGTTTTCGCCTCGGCTGCGGGGCCGTTTCTGGTTGGCTGGCTGATCGACATTGGCGTTTCACTGGATATTCAGATCATGGGCATGGGCTTGTATTGCCTCGCCTTCGTCGCGATCCTTTCCCTGACCGCGCACGCCTATCGCGCACGACAGGACGGTGCGGCCTGAGCGCACTTTTCGGTTGCCGTCCTCCGTTTCAGGAGCTAACTCAGGCGCCATGACTGTCACTGTTCGTTTTGCGCCGTCCCCGACCGGCCACATCCACATCGGCAACAGCCGTCCCGCGCTTTTCAACTGGCTGTTTTCCAGAAAGGAAGGCGGCCGCTTCATTCTGCGTTTTGACGACACCGACCTTGAGCGGTCGAAAGCCGAATACGCGGAATCCATCGAGAAGGACCTGCGCTGGCTGGGCATCGAACCGGACGAGATAGAACGCCAGTCCGGGCGCGTCCCGAGCTACGACGCCGCGGCGCAGAAGCTGAAAGAGGCCGGGCTGCTTTATCCCTGTTACGAAACACCCGACGAGCTTGAACGCCGCCGGTCGCGCCAGCGGGCGCTCGGAAGACCCCCGGTCTATGACCGCGCCGGTCTCAGACAATCCGAAGAAGACCGGGCCGCATTCGAGGCGGAAGGCCGCAAACCGCACTGGCGCTTCGTATTACCCAATCATGACGGCGATCCGTTTGAGACGAAACGTACGGATGTCACCTGGGAGGACTTGTGCCGGGGCAGCCAGTCCGTCGATCTGGCATCACTGTCCGATCCGGTTCTGATCCGCGCCGACGGGACCTATCTCTACACGCTGCCATCCATTGTCGACGACATCGACATGGGTGTGACACACGTGATCCGAGGCGAGGACCACGTTGCGAACACGGGTGTCCAGATCGCCATTTTCGAAGCGCTTGGCGCAAGTGCACCGATTTTCGGCCACCACAATCTTCTGACGACACGCGATGGCGAGGGGCTGTCCAAGCGCAAGGGCGCCCTTTCGATCGGGTCCCTCAGAGAGGCCGGGCTCGAACCGATGTCGGTCGCCTCACTGGCTGTGCTGACAGGAACGAGCCAGGCCGTGGAACCGCTTCCCGACATGAACGCGCTTGTCGAAAAATTCGACCTTTCCAGCGTGTCCAGGTCCTCGGCGAAATTCGATCCCGAAGAACTCAAGAGCCTTAATGCCCGGCTGGTTCACGATCTTCCCTTCCAGGCGGTCGAGGAGCGCCTCTCCGAAATGGGTGTCGGCGGCGGTGCCGGGTTCTGGGACACGGTGCGCGGCAATTGTGAAACCGTTGGCGACGCCCTGCTTTACTGGCAGGTCGTGACGGGGCCTGTGACGGCGCGCGTTGACGAGGAAGACCGTGATTTCATCGCGCGGGCCAGGGAACTTTTTCCCGATGGCGACGTGACCGAGGAGACATGGGGAGCCTGGACAGCGGCCTTGAAGGCTGAAACCGGCAGGAAGGGGCGGGGATTGTTCATGCCGTTGCGGCGCGCCCTGACCGGCATGGATCACGGTCCCGACATGAAAATGATGCTGCCGCTTATTGGGCGACAAAATAGTCTGGCCCGACTACCCTGACTGGCGCCGAGCTCTCCGGCATCGGGCGAAATCCCTGATCGTCCGATTTGAAGACGGGAGAAACCGACACGGCTTCGATCTCGTCTTCTTCGTTCTGTTTGCGGAGCGACAGCAGCGGGAAGCCATCTTCCGCAGATGACGTTCGCCCGGCACCCGCCTCGGTCGACGGCAGTTTGTCCGTCGAGATGAACGCCGCGACCCTGGTGACGTCAAAGCCCTTTTCCAGGTTGAACAGCGTGCCGGGATCTTCGTATCTGGGCAACTGCGATGCGCTCAGGGGTGGCCTGGAAAGGAGAGCCGGCGCCTTGTCCGCCTCTTTGAACGTATCGCCCTGGCTTGGCTGAAGCGCACGGTTGGGAAGGCCTGAACTGATATCGGAAAAGAACAGCCGTCCGCCCGACGAAACGCTGACCTCGGACCACGCGGATTTCGATTTCGACTTGCCCGTCTGTCTGCAGCTGCATCCCTCCACGAATTCCGATTTGTAGCGGAACGCAAACGGCTGCTCGGCATAGGGAATGCCCGCCAGCGACATCATTTGCGACTGGTCGCCGCCCGGGTTCCGGTAAACGTAGAGTTCGGTCGGGGCGGCCGGGCAGATCTCAGTGCAGCGTGCTGCATCATTCACAAACTGGCTCTTGTCGGTCGAAAAACTCACCGGAAAGAAATAGCCGTCACATGTTCGCACGCAAAGCGTCCTGAATACGCCGCCCGACGGCAGTCGCGGTCGCGATGCCTCGGAGCGCTGCGCGCGTCTGACAGCTGAAATTTCGCGGTCACCGGTTCGCGCAGCAGTCTGTTCCACCTGCGGTCCCGCGTTGAAGAGCCGGGAAAAGAAAGATTTCGCCTTTGGCTGATCTGAATTTGCTCGGGCATTCGCCTGCCTGTCTCGCGCCGGTGCATTGCAGCCTTGCCTGTCGAGCGACGCGCGCACCTGCCGGATCCGTTTTGTGTTTTTGGCGGCACCACCTCCGCCTGACCGTTTGAGCTGACGCTCGATCGCAGCGAGATTGGAATTCATGCGCTTGAGTTTGCCGTTGAGGTCCTTGCACTTTGCGGTGCGGTTTTGAGCGCAGCCAAAGTGCCTGGCATCGCGCGCGGCCGCTGCGATCGCCTTTTCCTGCTGCCTCTTGGCTTTTGACCATTTGCGGGACGCCGCCGACTGGTTGCCGCTGCCCGATTCCAGTTTGCGCAACTCGGATTTGAGGGCAGAGCAACTTGCCGCGTAAACGGCATGAGAGGGCAGCATAAGCGCCGCGGCGATGCCGATCGCGCGCGCTAGCTTCCAGGATTTGGCTCTTTTGTGACGCCTCATCGCTTGTCCCCGCCAATTCGGCCCTCGGGCCGAACAGCTCCACTCCCTTTGAAGTATTGTCCCTGTTTCCTTCAATAGCAAAGAAAGCGCTCACTTTAGGTTAATGGCGAAGCGACAAATCAGGCACGGATCTCATTCGCTGTCTCGTTCGCGGACGGCGCGGTGAAGCTGGTCGAAAACATCGGTGAGCAATTGCTTCTGCTCGTTTGTCAGCATGCTTTGCAGGTCTTCCGAATAGGCAAGAGCTTTCGGAATGATGTCTTCGTAAAGCGCAATTCCCGCGGGAGCCAGTCTGAGCGCCTGCTCGCGCATGTCGTCCGGGTTCTTGTCGCGGACGATGAAGTCGCGCTTCTCCAGTGCCGCAACGGCGCGGCTGACCTTGGTCTTGTGCATGGATGTCGCGGTGCTTATGTCGCGCGCCGTCATGACCTCGTGCTCGCCGAGCGTGGCGATGACGCGCCACTCCGGAATACCGATGCCGTATTTCTCCGCGTAGATCTTTGAAAAGGAGCGGCTGACGGTCTCGGCAAGATGATTGAGTTGATAGGGCAGGAACAGGCCGAGCTTCAGAACCGGTCTGTCAGATGCACCGTTTGATGTCGTCCGCGTATCGGAACCTGTTTTGCGCGACATGATGTATTCCAGCTCTGCAATCTGTCATCCGCCAAATTCCGATGGCAGAAATCCATGCCGTGTTCCGGCCACTTTGTGTCACTAGCAAGTATAAACGATCAAGCCGTGGGTGAAAGACAACCTGTGCTGCTTCGAAAATCGTTCAACTTTGGAGCCAAAATTTGCACAGAGCTTCGGCTGGCCAAGTCTTGGAGCGAACGAATTGGCAGACCTATCTGTTGATAAATAAGGAATAGTTAAGGAATGCAGGCGTGAAAATTTGCGAATCAGAGTTGGAAACTGAGACGCTACGATCAAAAGGAAAGTGGTGTGTGGCAGTTGGAAAATTCCTTAACGTCAACCTGACAGCTGGCATGAAAGCGAGGCCGCAATGACGAACAACTCCGAGACTCCGAAGGGAGCCAATGAAAAGTTCGAGGAACTGGGTCGCGGTTGTTATGCCTACAGTTCTGACGGTTGCTCCAACACCGGCGTCATTGTGGGTGAGCGCGGTGTTCTGATCATTGACGCGCAAGCGACGCCTGAACATGCCGAACGGGTTCTGGAGAAAGTCCGCACCCTGACCGACAAGCCGATCAAGCAGGTGGTCCTGACCCATTACCATGCGGACAGCTCGCTCGGGGCCGGCGCATTCGAAGCCGGCGATATCGTCGCATCCGACCTCACCAGGCGGATGATGGATACGCGTGGTGCGGAGGAAATACTGGTCGCCCGCGAGCGCATTCCGGATCTCTTCTCCGGGCTTCCTGCAACGACGACAATCAGCCTTCCGAGCATGACCATTGCGTCTTCCATGTCGATCGACCTCGGCGGCATCGATGTCCGGCTCATGCATCTGGGTCGGGGGCACACGACGGGCGATGTCGTCGTCTGGGTTCCCGGCAGTGCGGTCATGTTCACTGGCGATCTCGTCCAGACTTCTGCTATTCCCTATTGCGGCGATGCGCATCTGGCCGACTGGACCAGAGCGCTGGACCGGATCGTGGCGTTCCGCCCGACAACGCTGATGCCCGGCCGGGGCAAGTCGGCCTTCGGTGCAACTGCAGTTGCCAAGGCCGTGGAAAATACCCGCGATTTCGTTACGACGCTTCGCGATGCCGCGGCGGCCTGCGTTGAGCAGAACCTCGGCCTGAAGGACACGTTCGCCGCGGTCAGCGACGCGCTGGAACCGCAATTCGGTTCGAAGGCAGACTTTGAACTGAACCTTCCGATCAACGTTGCACGCGCCTATGACGAAGCGCTGGGACTGGATCAGCCGCAGATCTGGACGCGCGAGCGTTGTGCCGATCTGAAGGACGCACTTGCCGGGATTGAGCCGGTTTCGCAGGTGGTTGAAGAAGTCGTTGAAGACGAGGTCGAGCTTCCCGATAATCCGATTGACAGAGCTGCGACCGAGCTCGTTTCCGACAATGACTTTGCTGCCTCGCTTCTGGAACGCGACACGGAAGACGCACAGGTTGAAGACGAGGAACCTCTGGACCTGTCCTCGGAGGACATTGTCCGGCTCGGCGAAGACGAGGCGCAGGACAGCTCGGCGGAAGCTGAGGACAGCGAAGAAGCTGCCGAACCGAAGGTTCTGATGGAAGCAGCCCGGTAACCAGAGCGCTTTCAGTCATTTACGAAAAGTGCTCCCTCAATCGCACGCCTTCCCGGGCGTGCGTTTTGTTTTGGTGCCTGACGGGTCGCTTGCTTGATTGCCCCGGCATCGTCACCACATGTCAGTCCGTTCTGCATTCGGAGGTAAATCGATGCGTTTTTTAATTGCCGGCGTCCTTGCGCTTGTTATTGGCATGACGAGTGTTGCACCGGCCATCTCGGCAGACGAACCGGACCTGATTTTCAAGAAATCGACCGTGTGGAAGTTTCTGACACCGGATCACAAGCTGGCAACCTACGCCATCGATGACCCGCTGGTGGATGGTGTCGCCTGCCATTTCACCGTCCCGGAAAAGGGCGGGGTCTCGGGTTGGCTCGGGGTCGCGGAGGAAGTCTCCGACGTCTCGCTGGCCTGCCGTCAGGTCGGCCCGGTAACGATCAAGGAGAACTTCGAGCAAGGTGAGGAAATGTTCCGCCAGCGGCGCTCGCTCGTTTTCAAGAAAATGCAGATCGTGCGTGGCTGCGATGTGAAGCGGAATGTGCTGGTCTATCTCGTTTATTCGGACAAGCTCATTGAAGGCAGCCCGAAAAATTCCACGTCGACCGTTCCGCTGATGCCCTGGGGCGATCAGGCACCACCCAATTGCGGCGACTACCTGACCGATTGACAAGTCCGCGAAAGCGCCGGTGGCTTCGAGACAGGCCCCCGCGTCAGTCCGCGTCGAGCGTTTCCAGGTGCTTGGCGACCGGAAGGTCGGCATCGGCGCAGAAATGCTTGTAAAGCATGGCCATGACGTCTCTGACCGGCTCGCTTGAGAGCCGGTAGTAGATTGTCGTGCCTTCGCGGCGGGTCGAAACCAGGCCCTGGGCACGCAGGAGCGACAGCTGTTGGGAAACGGTCGGCATCCTCATGCCGGTGGCCTCTGCGAGTTCGCTGACGCAGCGTTCCTCTTCAAGCACGAGACACATCAAGAGCAGCCTGGGGGCAGATGCCATCATCTTCAGGAATTCGGCTGCCGATTCTGCCTTGTCTTCAAGTGCTTTGTAGTCCATCTCGTGACTGTGCCAAACACGCGTTGAAACTTCAAGTCTCGGGTAAATCACACCGAGTGCGGCCGGGCTCCGTTTAAATCCGGCCCGCCACCGTCACAAGAATGTTTCCGTCGCCACATCCGGTTCCGGTCGCAAGACAGATGCTCTTCTGCTGCAATTCGCCGCCAAACGCCTTGGTTCCGTCCGTAATCGCGATCAGCGCGGCAAAGGGGCCGCCCAGAACGAGGGCCAGAAAAAGAAGGACAAATACACGGTTCAACATCGGGGTCTCCTGAAGGCAATCTCAATCGATTGCCCGGAGACTAGTGGTCACCGCTTGAACTGATACTGAGCGTCGCGTTCAGCATCCGTTCATTTGTCTAAACAAGCGCGAAAATTGAAGAGAAACAGTGCCTTATGCGCTAAAGATTCTCCGTCATGGCTTTGCGGAGCGCATCGAGAAGCACCTCATCGCGGCCATAGATGTCCTTCCGGAAATGGGTGGAGCCGTCCTTGTTCATCCAGGCGGTCAGGTAGGTGAGGTGGACCTCGATGGGGACGACCGGCTTGATCACGGTGCGTTTCTGGGTGTCCCGAATGCCTTCCCAATGTCCTGGTGTCGCGTTGTTGTCGGCCAGCAGCACATCCGCCAGTGCGAAGGGATTGGAAGCGCGGATACAGCCGTGGCTGTAGGCCCGTTCGGCGCGCGAGAACAGGGACTTGGAGGGCGTGTCGTGAATGTAGATGTTGAATTCGTTCGGAAACATGAACTTGATGCGCCCGAGAGCGTTGCCGTCGCCTGGATCCTGGCGCAGGCGGAACGGGAAGTTGCCCCCCGAATAGCTGTTCCATGCCACCCGGGTCGCGGCAACTTCGTTCCCGTCCTGGAATACCCTGATGTTCTGCCGGTTGAGCGCTGACGGGTTCTGCTTCAACTTGGGCAGGTATTCCTTCGTGGCGATGGAGTAGGGGACGTTCCAGTAGGGATTGATCTCGACATATTCCAGCTGGTCGGAAAAAGACCGGGGTCGCATGATAGGGTTTGCCGACAACGACCCGCGTCGTGTGGACCGTCTTTCCGTCCCGAACCACCTTCAGGTTCTGGTCCGCAAGGTTCACGAAGACATAGAACTCGCCCAGATAGTCACGCATCCAGCGTCTGCGCTCCATGTTGAGCTCCATCTGAACGAGCTTGTCCTGAAGTGGGATGTTGAGGCGCGCAAGGGTGTTTTTGCCGATCACACCGTCGGTGGCCAATCCATGATGCTCCTGAAACACCTTCACCGCCTCGACAATGGCGCCGTCATAAACATCGCCGCTATGGTCGGACGCCCCCGGAATGTCCTCTTCCATCAGCCGCGCCCGCAAGACGGAAACACGCGGGTCGGTCATTCCGGGCTTGAGCACGTCGCCGTCCGGTACGGAAGTGAACCCGCCGGTTTCCGCCTTCTGCCTGTATTGGGCCAGCCGGCGCTTCAATCGCGCATAATTGTCAGATTGCGGCGCCAGGCTGTCGAGAAAGGCGCTGAAATCGACCGATTGCTCCGCGTTTTCAAAGAGGCTCTTTGGATCCGGCCGGTCGGGGAAAAGGTTCAGCGCCTTGTTGATCTTGTTGGGCTGCACCCGGCCTGAAGACAGATGGGTCGCATAGCGCAGGAACTGGTTGGAAAGCTCAAGGTCGAAGGCGGCCCAGTCCTCCGGCGATTGGGCGGTTTCGGTTTGCTGTGCCAGGCCAAGAGGATTGTAGTTGTTCGGATTGAGCGCGTGGTCGTTGGCCTCGGCCATGGCGGCGATCGCCAGATGCGCGTTTTCCCGCAAGCCGTTCTGATCAAACCAGACGGGGGCATAGACGCGCTCGGTGTAATAGGATTGAAGCCCCTCGGGCACCGCGTCGGAGAGGGATGCCTTGATGGCAATGGCGATGGGGGTCTGCGGTTCCGGAGCAGCGGAAGAGGCGTCTTGTTCGCCCACTACCTGGGTCGCTGCCGATTGAGCGAGGGCGCTCGTGTTGAAGACAATGGCAGAAAGGATGACAGCGCTTGCCACCGCAGCAGCGTTTGAAAACAGATAATTTGAACGCGGCACAAGCATGTGAAATCCCCCTCTGATTCCCTTTGGGTAAAGTCTAGTCGAAGTGAGAGGATGCGCCAACGCCGCGCTTTTCCTGGTGTGGCACAAGTGGAAATGCAGCCTTGACCGCGGAATGCGTTCCGGTCCATAAAGCCCGCATGATGACGGCCACACGGAACATCATTTCGATCACCATTATTTGCAGCTAGCGACACCGCTGGCTGTGGCCGTTCCCTCTTGGCAAAAACTCTCCTGAGACGGATCGCCCGGTCAGCCGGCCAGGAGACCGTTTGACATGAGCGCCGCTGAGACTGAAAAATCCGGCACGAACAAGGGCTTGAAGTTCACCAATACGCTGACCCGTGAAAAGGAAGACTTCCGGGCCATCGATGATGAGAACGTGCGCCTTTATGTCTGCGGCCCCACCGTCTACGACTTTGCGCATATCGGCAACGCGCGCCCGGTGATCGTGTTTGACGTGCTTTACCGTGTCTTGCAGCACGTCTACGGGCCGGGCCACGTCACTTATGCGCGCAACATCACGGATGTGGATGACAAGATCAACGCGCGCGCGCTGCGGGATCATCCCGGCTTGCCGCTCAACGAGGCGATCGCAAGGGTCACCAAGAGGACGGCGGACCAGTTTCACAAGGACATTGACGCGCTGAACGTGCTTCCGCCTGATCATGAGCCGCGCGCGACCCAGCACATCGACGGCATGATCGAGATGATCGGCCTCCTGATCGAAAAGGGGCATGCCTATCAGGCCGGGGGAGAGGTTCTCTTTGATACCGCATCCATGCCGGATTACGGCGGCTTGTCAAAGCGCAAGCTGGACGAACAGATTGCCGGCGCCCGCATTGCCGTTGATGAACACAAGAAGAGCCCGGGTGACTTTGTGCTTTGGAAACTCTCAACCGACGAAGAACCGGGTTGGGAGAGCCCCTGGGGACGTGGCCGGCCGGGATGGCACATCGAGTGCTCGGTGATGAGCGCTTATCACCTCGGCAAGGTCTTCGACATTCATGGCGGCGGGCTCGACCTGATCTTTCCGCACCATGAAAACGAGATCGCGCAATCCTGCTGCGCGAACGACACCAAGACCATGGCCAATTACTGGATGCACAACGGATTCCTTCAGGTCGAAGGCAAGAAGATGTCCAAGTCGGAAGGCAACTTCTTCACCATCCAGGAACAGCTTGAGACCGAAAACTTCGGCGGCCGGAAATGGCCGGGCGAGGTTTTGCGGCTTGCCATGCTCATGACCAACTACCGGGAACCGATCGACTTCTCCGTCCGAAAACTGGAAGAGGCGGAGAACCTGTTGTCCAAGTGGCCGGACCCCGTCGAGACGGATGCGGAGCCGTCACCCGAAGTGCTGGAGGCGCTGAAGGACGATCTCAACACGTCGGCTGCCATCCAGGCCCTGCACGCCTTGGCGGGCGAGGCGGCGAAAGACAGCGGCAAGATGCCGGCCTATTCCGCATCCGCAGCGCTCATGGGCCTGCGACCGGTTGCGGCAGACATGAGCGGGATCGACGATGCAGCGATCGAGACCGAGGTCACACGGCGTCTTGAGGCCCTGAAGGCCAAGAACTGGCCCGAGGCCGACCGGATCCGCGATGAACTGATGTCTCAGGGAATCCTTCTAAAGGATTCAAAAGACTCTGCGACGGGCGAACGGATCACATCCTGGGAGGTCAAGCGATGAGCGAGGATGCTGAGGTCGTGCACACGGGCGGCTGCCAGTGCGGCGCGGTCCGGTTTCGCGTCGAGGGTGAACTCGGAACCGCGTCGATCTGTCATTGCCGGATGTGCCAGAAGGCATTCGGTTCCTTATATGCCCCGCTTGTCGGCATTCGCGCGCCCGCGAAGCTGATCTGGACCCGGGGAGAGCCCAAGCGTTTCCGGAGTTCAAATCACGTCGCCCGCGGGTTCTGTCCCGAATGCGGCACACCGCTGACCTATGAAGCGCCCGGTGACGTCGGAATTGCGATCGGCGCCTTCGACACTCCGCAAACGATCGCGCCGGTCATCCAATACGGCGTGGAGGGCAAGTTGCCTTACACCGACACCATGGCCGCGATCCCCGAACGCCGGACCGAGGAAGACGTCGAAACGGCTGTGTTTCTCGACACGATCGTTTCCAACCAGCATCCCGACCACGACACGGAAAAATGGCCGGCGGTTTGAGCCGTCGCGCCAGCCCTGACTAAAAACAAAACAGCCAGTCGACTGACAGCCAGGAAACGCACATGACCAAGGAACGCCTCTATCTTTTCGACACGACGCTTCGTGACGGGGCCCAGACCAGCGGGATCGACTTTTCGGTCAACGAGAAGATTGTTGTTGCGGAATTGCTGGAACGCCTTGGGGTCGACTATGTCGAAGGCGGCTACCCGGGCGCAAATCCCGGCGATACCGAGTTTTTCAGTGAAAAGCGGACGCAAAATGCACTCTTTACGGCCTTTGGCATGACCAAGCGTGCCGGCCGGTCGGCATCCAACGACCCGGGGCTGCAGCAGGTGCTCGCAAGCAAGTCGGATGCCTGCTGTTTCGTCGCAAAAGCCTGGGACTATCACGTCAAGGTCGCCCTCGGCTGCACCAACGAGGAGAACCTTGAGTCCATCCATGACACGGTCGAGGCCGCAGTCGCGGCCGGCAAGGAAGCGATGATCGACTGCGAGCATTTCTTCGACGGTTACAAGGCCAACCCGGACTACGCGCTCGATTGCGCGCGCACGGCCTATCAGGCAGGGGCACGATGGGTCGTGCTGTGCGACACCAACGGTGGCACGCTGCCGGACGAGGTCTACCATATTGTCTCCAAGGTGCAGGACGTCGTTCCGGGGACGCATCTGGGCATTCACACCCATGACGACACGGGTCAGGCGGTTGCCAATTCGCTTGCGGCCGTCGACGCCGGTGTGCGTCAGATCCAGGGAACGCTGAACGGTCTTGGGGAACGCTGCGGCAACGCCAATCTGGTCACGCTGATCCCGACGCTCAAGCTGAAGAAAGCGTTCTCGGACAGGTTCGAAATCAGCGTCAGCGACGAACAGCTGGAAGACATCACCGCTGTTTCCCATGCATTTGACGAAATCCTGAACCGGTCGCCGGACAGGCAAGCGCCTTACGTCGGTGAAACGGCCTTTGCCACGAAAGCGGGAATTCACGCCTCGGCGATCTTGAAGGATCCGCAGACATATGAGCATGTCGCACCGGAGGTCGTGGGAAACCAGCGCCGTGTTCTCGTTTCCGATCAGGCGGGCAAGAGCAACCTGCTGGGCGAACTGTCGCGTGTCGGCATCGAGGTTGACAAGTCGGATCCGAAACTTGACCGGCTTCTCGCGCTGGTGAAGGAGCGGGAATCCGAGGGCTATGCCTATGAAGCTGCGGACGCGTCGTTCGAACTGCTCGCACGCCGTGAGCTCGGTGAAGTTCCGCGCTACTTCGAGGTCAGTTCCTTCAAGGTTATGGTCGAACGGCGTTTCAACGCGATCGGCGATCTGATCACGGTGTCGGAGGCCGTCGTGAAGGTCGATATTGACGGGGAGACCCGCATGTCGGTCGCCGAAGGCAACGGTCCGGTCAACGCGCTCGACATGGCGCTGCGCAAGGATCTTGGAAAGTATCAGGCGGCGATCGCCGGGCTGGAACTTGTCGACTACAAGGTCCGTATCCTAAACGGCGGCACGGGCGCGGTCACCCGTGTACTGATAGAAAGTCATGATGCCCGGACACAGCGCCGCTGGTTTACGATCGGGGTCTCTCCAAATATTGTCGACGCGTCCTTCCAGGCCCTGGTTGATTCCATCACATTTGCTTTGTTGAAAGCAGATAGCGTCTGAGTTTCCGGACGCGAGAAAGGCAAAACACATGTCTCAGCCGGTCTCTGAAGCCGAGGCACAGGCGGAGTTTCGTCAGGGCCTGCTTTTCGGCCTCACAGCCTATGTCATGTGGGGCTTTTTTCCCGCCTACTACAAGCTCACCGATTCCGTACCCGCCGATATTGTCGTGTCGCACCGGATCGTGTGGTCGATCCTGTTCGTGGGGCTGTTCCTCTATCTGCGGGGCCGTTGGCAGGAAATCGGCGAAGCGATGCTGCAGCCTGCGGTGCTTGTGCGTCTCATGGCGTCGGCGACGCTGATCGGGATCAACTGGCTGGTTTTTGTCTGGGCCATCGAGCAGGAGCGTGTGCTTGATGTGTCGCTGGGGTACTTCATAAATCCGCTGGTGAGCATACTGGTCGGTCTGATTGTGCTTCACGAACGTTTGTCGAAAGGGCAGGGAATTGCCGTGGCGGTTGCCGCTGCTGCGGTTCTGCTCCAGGCGGTTCTAGCCGGAGGCGTTCCCTGGGTTTCGCTGATCCTGGCTTTCAGTTTTGCCGGTTATGGCTATGTCCGCAAGGTGACACCGGTCAAGGCAACACCTGGCATGTTCATCGAGACCCTGTTGCTGTTTCCCCTGGCCGTGGGATATCTGCTCTACAGTCTGGTCAAGGGGGTGGATGCGCTGGTTCTTGATGACATACCGGTGCTTGTCGCCCTTGTCGGCACCGGTATCGTCACGGCTCTGCCGCTCACCTTCTTTTCCGCAGCTGCGCGCCGGCTCCCGCTTTTCATGCTCGGCCTGATGCAGTATCTGGCGCCTTCTTTGCACTTTCTGATGGCGGTCTATGTGTGGAACGAGCCGCTCGATCAGGCAAAACTGCTCACGTTCGCAATGATCTGGGCCGCGCTGGCAATCTTCACGCTGGACAGCTGGAAACGCTACAGAGCCGTGCGCTGACCTCCCGGTCTTTGGCACCCGAAAAGCAGGTGACTACGTGCCGCGACCGGCTCGTTTCGCGGAATAAAGATTGAGATCCGCAATCTTCAGGCTTTCCGATAGGTCACCTCCGAGCAACGGCGCCAGACCGAGACTGGTCCTGATGCTGAGCTTTTTCCCCCGGTGTTCGACAGGCGTGTTCTGCACGTCCTCAAGAAGGGCCGCGAGGCGGTCGTTGGCGGCCTGTTCCGACTGATTGCGCAACAGCAGGCAGAACTCGTCTCCGCCAAGGCGAATCGCAAAGTCGTCATTGCTCGCAAATCTGGTCAAGCGCCGCGCAAAGCTTTTCAGGACGGCGTCACCAAAGTCGTGCCCGTGATTGTCGTTGACGCTTTTGAAGGCGTCGAGATCCATGAGCACGAGCCAGTTTTTGGTGCCGGCATTCGGAACCCACGACTGGATCGCCTTGGCCTGGTTTTCGAGAAGAAAACGCCGGTTATACAGTCCCGTCAGCGCATCCCGCATGGCAAGGTTGTTCAGTTCCTCGATGCGGTAGATATAGGCGAGGTTCTGCGAAATCCTGAGCAGCAGTTCCTCGGGCGAGCAGTTCTTGTCGACAAAGTCCGCTGCGCCGTATTTCAGGAACCGGACCCTGTTGTCGGAATTCGTCACGGCCGACATGCCGATGATGCCGACCTGTTCGCGGCTGTGGTTGCGCCGAACAGCCTTCAGAAACGCGAACCCGTCCTTGCCGGGAAGAAAGTAGTCCGCCAGCACCAGCTTTATGTCGTTGTTTTCTTTCAGGCACTGGAGCGCCTCGTCTGTGCTGGCAGCCTGGTAAACCTTGTACATGTGCTTGGAGACAATCTGCGCGATCGCTTGTCTTTCAACGGTCGCGTCATCCAGCACAAGGATGCCGATACCCGGATTTTTCGAAAGTCGCCGGATTAGGTCTGCGACGTAGTCAAGGCTTCCGGGCGAATCCTTCAGCACATAATCTATGACGCCCTTTTGAAGCATCTTCTTGCGTGTTTTCGGATCGAACCGGCTCGTGAACACGATCGTCGGGATGTTCCACTCGTCGCACAGGTCAACGATTTCACCATCCGGGGCATCCGGCAGCGTCAGATCAACCAGTGCAAGGTCCGGCTCACCGATGGGCAGGTTCAGGCAGCTCTCCGCCTCCGCATAGTTGCGCGCCACCATGATTTGATGACGGCCGACATCATGCAACTTCTTGACGATCGCCTTTTCGAAAAACGATGCGTCTTCAACGAGGAGAGTGGTCTGCATGGGATTGTCCGGGGCGGGCGGGTTTGGAGAAGTCTACTCGTGCGGGGGAAGGACTTCAACTTCCCTAGCGGCATGGCGCGCTGGGCAGGACAATATGCGCGCCAGGTTTTTGAGCACAGGACGTCCTGTGCTGCTATCGGTAGAAATACTTAGAAGTCCGACATCTTGGCCACGGCTTCTGTCTCTTCCGGCCCGCGGCCCGCGATCGATGCCCGCAGCATCGGCAGGATGTCTTCAACCTTCTTGGCGACCAGATAGGGGACCTCCGTGTCCGGCCTGATATAGCCCTGGGCACGCATGTGATCGAGCAGTTCGAGCAAAGGCGACCAGAAGCCATTGATATTGGCCAGGGCGACAGGCTTCTTGTGCTGGCCCAATTGCGCCCAGGTCATCATCTCGACGGCTTCTTCCAGCGTGCCGACGCCGCCAGGCAGGGCGATGAACGCGTCGGACTTCTGGAACATCAGATGCTTGCGCTCATGCATGTCCTCGGTGATGACGAGGTCTTCGAGCGTTTCAAGCATGACTTCCCGCTTTTCCAGAAACCGCGGAATGATTCCAGTGACCGCTCCCCCGGATTCCAGGGCTGCATTTGCAACCGTTCCCATCAGGCCGACGGAACCGCCGCCATAGACGAGGCGCAGGCCTGCTTCGGCGATGATCTGGCCCAGCCGTGTTGCCGCCGCTTCATGCGCGGGGTCCGAGCCGAAGCTGGAACCGCAATAGACACAGACGCTTGTAAGTTGATTTTGAGAAACCGTATTCATGACGCAAAGATGTGGCATTCAGATCCCCTGAACGTCAAGCATTCTGTTTTGAGACCTTTGGCAAACAAGCAGGATTTCTTGCCGTGCCCTCAAAAGGGGGCTATGGATGGATGGCTAATTAAATGTGACAGGGGCAGATGCAGCGCCAGACCATGACATGCCTTTCAGGCAGTGTCGCATGCGCGCGAGCCTTCTGACGGGAAGACAATGAACAAGAACAGTCTGGTCCGCACAGCGGTTGTCGCGGTACCGCTCGCAATAGCGGCGATCGCCGGCGCTTATTTCTACAAGGACGTCTTCATTGCGCCGGAGCCGGAAGCCGTTGACACTGCGCAGAATCCGACGAATTCGGAAGCCAAGTCTGAAAAGAAAGAGGTGCAGGCCGCTGCGCCGGCAAACGGCACTGCCGGGCAGGCAACAGGAGAGGCGGCGCCAGCCGCCCAGCCGCAACAGGCCGAGGCGCAACCGGACCCGGTTCCGCTCCCGCCTGTAAAAGGCCCCAGCTTTGATGTCGTCGGTGTTGAGCCCACCGGCGAAACCGTGGTTGCCGGCCGGTCCGATGCCGGTGCGATGGTCGCCCTGACCGCCAATGGCGAAGTCGTCGGCAAGAGCATTGCCAACCAGGCGGGAGAGTGGACGATCATTCTCGAAGAACCGCTGAAGCCCGGCAACTATGATGTCGGCCTCGAAGTGCATGACGAGAAGGGCGCTTCCATCGAGGAGTCCGAACAACGTCTCATCGTCTCCGTTCCCGAAGGCGGCAAGGAACAGCCGCTCGTGGTTCTGAACTCGCCGGATGCGCCGTCCAACATTCTGCAAAAACCGGCAACGGACACTGTGATCGCCGAACTTCCGGCCTCGCAGGGCACGGGACTTGCTGCGACGAATAGTGACGGAACAGAGCAGAATGCGGCGGTGGTCGCCGCGTTGCCGGCAGACGCAGGAAACGGCTCATCTGCGGAAGGCGCTTCGCAGACCGGCCAGTCCGCGCAGACGGAGACAGCTGCCTCATCGTCGCCGGCCCAGGAAACGGCATCGCAGTCACAGTCCGCAGCCGGTAGCGATGGAAATGCGCCCGCACCGGCCGAGACGGCGGCTGCGCCGCAGCAGGACGGGACAACAGAAATCGCCGCATTGACCCCGGGCGAGACCGCAACGCCTTCAGCTGAAACTGGGACGCAGGCCTCGCAACAGGCGGGTAGCGCTCAGACAGATCAGTCTGTCGCCGATGCGCAGCCCGGTGCTGCCGCCCAAAGGCCAGAGGGTACGGTCGGTGATACGCAGACCGCGGCTGGCGAAGTTAGCGGCAACGGTGTTCAGCAAGAGCCGGAAACCCAGGCTGCAAATGCGGCGGCTTCGGCACATCCGCAACAGCAGCCTGCCGCAAATTCCGAGCCGTCGATCACGGTGGAGGCCGTCGAATCCGAGCCGGACAAGGTCTATGTCGCCGGGACCGGTAAACCGGGATCTTCGGTGCGCGTCTATGTTGGCGAAGACTATCAGGGCGAAGCCAAGGTCAATGCCAGCGGCAGGTGGCTGGTGCAGGGAACGAAGAACGTCCCGGAAGGAAATGTTGAAGTAAGGGCCGATCTGATCGGACAGGATGGCGATACGGTCGACGCACGTGCAGCCGTCACCTTCGAAAAGGAGCAGGACAAGCAGATTGTTCTGACCAAGGTAATCGCCACCGGAACGGGGAGCGGGCAGGGCAGCCAGGGCGCTGATGTCCAGAAAGCGCTCCCGGTTGTCATCATCCGCAAGGGCGACAATCTCTGGCGGATCTCCCGGCGTCTTTACGGCGACGGTGTCCGCTACACGACGATCTATCAGGCAAACCAGGACCAGATCAGGGACCCCGACCTGATCTATCCGGGACAGGTCTTCCTGACACCCGAGGGGGATGTGAACTGGCCCGAGCGGGAACAGGACACCTCAAACAGGGGATGACGTCAACAAGCTAGCCTGTTGACCATTGGCGGGGAGCTCCTTTGGCTTGGCTGCCAATTTCTTTTGAACCACTTGCTTTTTCGCAAATTCATCGCATATCTACGATGAAACACGGTTTCGTGAGAGAGGGAGTGGTTTGATGAGCGAGACGGGCGCACCGTCAGGAAAATCCTGTGGTCCCAGCGCAGAATGCTTGTCAAACTGCGAAGAGCTGGCCGCGATTTTCCGCGCGCTCGGGCATCCGGCGAGACTTGCGATCATCAAGCAACTGGCCTTGCGCGATGAAGCCTGCTGCGGTGAAATCGTCGACCACCTTCCGTTGGCACAATCGACCGTTTCCCAGCATCTGCAGGTGCTCAAGGATGCGGGGCTTCTGGTCTGCGACGCACGGGGACGGAACTGCCACTATTTCCTCAACCACGACATGCTGCGCAGGGCGGAGAGGTTCTCAGAGGATTTCTGGAAAGAACTGAATGCCTTGAAGACGCCGGCGGATCGAGCCGCGCAGCCGGCGACTTTGAAGATCGAATAAAGAAAGCGGGTCGTTTCCCACGGCCCCGGAGAAAAAATTGACAGATCAATCAGCCACCTCGCCGCAAGGGTCCGCCGACGCGGTCGGAGGCAGCCAGGATCCTCAGGCGCAGAAAGTTGTCAGTGCCGACGAGGGCAGCACGCTGTCGACATTGCGCAACTTGTGGCCCTACATCTGGCCGTCTGACAGGCCCGATCTGAAAAGGCGTGTTCTGCTGGCGCTTTTTGCGCTCATTATCGCGAAGATCGTGACGGTGTTTTCACCCTATTTCTTTGCCTGGTCGACGGATGCGCTCACGGGCACCGATACTGGACTTCCCGCTTTCCTGGTTGCGCCGGTGATGCTTGTCCTGGCCTACAACGCCGCGCGCTTTCTTGCGGTCGCGTTCAATCAGCTGCGGGATGCCCTTTTCGCGCGTGTTGGACAGCATGCCGTCCGCCAGTTGGCCATCCTCACTTTCAGGCATCTTCATCAGCTTTCCCTCCGGTTTCATCTGGCGCGGCGGACAGGCGGGCTCAGCCGTGTGATCGAACGCGGCGTCAAGGGGATCGAGTCGATTGTCCGCTTCACGATCCTC
>JBCBUA010000043.1:0-25307 GCA_039818365.1 Pseudomonadota bacterium | reverse complement strand
CCGGATCATCACCGGACGCGCGGAATATGTGTCGAACTATGTCGCCTTTCTGCAGATGAAACGGCGCAGGAATATCGAGATCGATCTGATCGAGGACGATGCGAACGGTCAGATCGACCTCTCGGCCCTGAAATCCGCGATCACCCCGAAGACCCGCCTGATTGCCCTGACGCATATTCCGACCTTCTCCGGGCTGATCAATCCGGCGGAGGATGTCGGCGAGATCGCACGCTCGGCGAAGCTTCTCTATCTGCTCGACGCCTGCCAGTCGGCGGGACAGATACCGTTGAACGTCAACGAAATCGGCTGCCATATGCTGTCCGGCACCGGGCGCAAATATCTCCGCGGACCGCGGGGTACGGGGTTCCTCTATGTCAGCGACGACGTTCTGGACCAGATCGAACCCCCTTTTATCGACCTTCAGTCCGCAAACTGGCTGGACGACAACAGCTATGAACTGGTTCCCCATGCCATGCGGTTCGAAACGTGGGAAAGATACGTCGCCGGTCAGATCGGGCTGGGCGTTGCCGTCAGCTATGCCATCGGATACGGCATGGAGCGCATCGGCAACCGGGTCTGCGCGCTTGGGGCGCAACTCCGCTCCGAATTGCAGGCGGTCAACGGCGTCACGCTTCACGACAAGGGTGCCCGCAAGGGAGGTATCGTTACCTTCACCGTAGATGGAGAAACGCCGGTGCAGACGCAGGCGAGACTGTCCGCGGCACAGATCAACGTTTCCGTCAGCAAAGGCACATCTGCGCAGATAGATCTGCCCCACAGAGGTCTCGAGGCTGTCGTCCGGGCCTCTCTACATGCGTTCAATACGGAAGAGGAGATTGAACGCTTCGTTAAGACTCTTGGCAATTTCGGCTGAATTCCAGGCGAATTTCCGATGCTTGGAAGCTGACGTTAAGTTCCCTCTGCTATCCAGACAGGTGGATCGAGGAGGGAATTCGCTTTGTTTGAGCGCAAGATGGATGCCGGCATCGCCGGGGACGGAGATACCGCCAGGTCTGCGACCGGGCGCCAGATCAAATTCTGGATCTATGGTCTCGCGGCGCTTCTGATCGCGATGTCTGCCGCGTCACTGACCTTCATTGCCCATCTTGCCTGGGTCGAGGCGGACCGGCGGTCGCTCGAAAGCGAAAAACTGCGGTTTTCGGGCAATCTCGACAATTACACGCAAATGATCGCGATCGATCAGTTCGACCTTGCGCAATGGGATGAAACCTTCACCGCCCTCCAGCACCCTGTGGATCGAGACTTCGTCAAGGATCAGCTCGTTCCCGACCTTTGGGAAACGTTCGATCTGGAACGAACGTTCGCGGTTGCTGCAGACGGCACGCTGATTGCGCAAGCTGTCGAGGACCGCACCCGGTTTCCGTCAGACAAGACAATGGCCGCGCCGGTTGTCCGCCAACTGGCCGAACGCACGCGCGCGAGGTTCAACGAACGTAAGCGGCAGTCGAACTCCGCCTTCGCCGACTGGTACCTGCCCCAGTCCGTCCTGCTGGAGGTGTCTGGTTCCGGGTTCGCAATTGTCGACGGGCAGCCTGCCCTTCTGGTCGCGGTCCCGGTTCTGCCGGACGACGGTGATGTCGACGCAGGCGGCGGCGATCCGGCCGTTCTCATAAACGCGGTCTATGTCGATGACATCCTGGTTGCCGAACTGAATGAAAACCTCGGCTACAGGGACCTGCGCTACATCGCCGGCGAACCGGAGCGCGATCATCCGACCAATCATCTCATCCGGGCAGCCGATGGCTCGGTGATCGGCTACTTCCGCTGGGATCAGGAGAAGCCAGGGCATCAGATCTGGCTCATGGCACTTCCGTTTATCCTGCTTATGACCGCGATCATTTCGACCGTGGCCTTTGCTGCTGCTGCAAAGATCAGCCGCCTTTCCTCGCAACTCGAAGAAAGCGAGCGCAAGAACCATCACTTCGCGAACCACGATGCGCTCACCGGATTGCCGAACCGGCATCATTTCTCGGATCGTCTGGCCTATTCGATCGACACCCTTCCGGACAAGGGATTCGCGCTGTTCGCCTGCGATCTCGACCGGTTCAAGCCGATCAACGATACCTACGGCCACGAGGCTGGAGACAGGGTCCTGTGTTGTGTCGCTGACCGGTTCAAACGCCAGTTCAGCGAAGATTCGGTTGTGTGCCGGATCGGAGGCGACGAATTCATCGTGCTGGTGACGAAGTATGAAAACGTCACGGAGCTTGAGGAAATTGCGGAGAGCCTGCGAAAGGCCATGTCCGTTCCGATCGAAATCGGCGGTGGCAACAATGTTCAGATCGGCGTCAGCGTGGGCATTGCAACGGCACCCGAGTGCGGGCTGAATGACAAGGACCTGATACGTCTTGCGGATCTGGCGCTTTACCGGGCGAAAGAAAACGGCCGCGATACGGTTGAGTTTGCCTCAGCACCATATGTGAATGCAGGCACGACACACCGTTCTGAAGACAGGCATTCGAAAGCCAGCTAACTTTCTGATCGTACTCATGGTTTCAGAAAGTTCCGTCGAACATGCGGTAGCGTTCACTGATACTGGATCAAATTGAATGGCAACCGGACGCAGGAACACATCCTCAAGAACAATTTACCGCCCGCTCAAATATTCGCACCGGTTATTAATCAATTTGCCCTTAACTGATCTCTCAATTTTCTACCGGCATCAAAACCATTTGTAGTAAAACGAGAGATCGCAACTTGAGCGGATTCCGCAGAAGATATTCAGATCAGGCTCCGAAACGCGCCCGGCAGCAGATATCGCGCCTGGCGTTTGCCCTGGCTGCCCTTCTGATTGCGGTTACATCGATTTCCCTGCTTTTCGTCGGTTTCGTTGCAACCCGTGCGTCGACGCAACAGACCATCGCCAATGAGGAGCGCCTGTTCCGCAGTGTCCTCGCAGACCAGCAGATCACGCTTGTCCGCGAACAGATCGGCGTCGCCTCCTCGGACATGGCCGTCAACAGGCTGGTCAAAAGCTTCGATCCCGCCTTCGCCCGGGAGACCTTCGATACGCTCTGGACAAACTACCGGCACGACAAGCTGATCCTGATTTCCGGGGACCGGCAGGTGCTCGCGGAATCTTTTCAGGACTATACGCATATCGTGAAGCGCCCTCTCGCCGAGACGCCGGCGCTGGAGACCATCGTCGATGCCCTGACGACCAAATACATGCTCAATCGCGTGCGTGTTCCGGGCGGCTTCGGCCATCGGTCGCTGCAGGATCTTGACGCCGCCACGTTTGCAATGACGGGATTTGTGCGCATCGACGGGAAACCCGCCCTTTACGCAGCCATGCCGATCATGCCCGACCGGTACGAAACGACGCTCCCCGATGGCGCGCCGATGATCCTTCTGTCCGCACTCTTCATTGACGACATGTTGCAGAAGAAACTGAATGCGCAGCCCGCATTTCGGTCCTTCAGCTTTGACGAAATCGTTCCGTCCCCGCTTGACGGCCCATTCCACCTGATTGCCGATCAATCGGAAACACCGATCGGCGTGTTCCGCTGGAAAAGCGAATCCGCGACGGCGTCAATCTGGCCGACGATCATTCCGGTCATCGCGATCCTCAGCGTCGCGCTCGGTGCGCTCGCCTTCGGCATCGCCTGGCGGATCGGACGCCTGACGACGTCGCTGCAAGCGAGCGAGCAGCAAAACCGCTATCTTGCCCTTCATGACACGCTGTCGGGTCTCGGCAACAGGCTGTTGTTCAACAGGGTGCTGGAATCCTCCGCCAGGGAGTTGCCCGGCAAACGCTTTGCCGTTCTGCATTGCGACCTGGACAAGTTCAAGTCGGTCAACGATACCTTCGGACATGCGGCGGGCGATACGGTGATCAAAACCATTGCGGAACGCCTGAAAGCCGGTGTCGGGCGCCAGGGGCTCGTGTGCCGGATCGGCGGCGATGAATTCATGATCATCTACCGGAACGAAACGTCTCGGGCGCAGCTGAAGACCCTGTGTGACACGCTGATTGCCTCGGCCCAGGAACCGGTGTTCCTCGCTGACGGCAAGCAGACCGCCGTTGGTCTGAGCATCGGCATCGCCAAAGCCCCGGAAGAGAGCAGCGATCCGGAGCAGCTTGTCGGCTTTTCCGATGCTGCGCTCTATCACTCAAAAGCGCTTGGCCGGAGCCGTTTTTCGTTTTTCGCCGAAACGCCGGCAGCGGACGGCGTGTGGACGGCAGAGCTGACCGGTGATGCCTGCAATTCCACGGAAGAGCCAAAGAAAGCGCACGGTTAGACAAGCGAAAACCGGACCCGTTTCCAGGTCCGGTTTCCCGTTAAAAGCAAGCGACTGCTAGCCGCGCAGCTGTTCGGTCGGCTCGCGCATGGTCACGAGTTCCTCAGCGGCCGTCGGATGGACGGCAATCGTGCGGTCGAAATCGGCTTTCGTTGCGCCCATCTGCAAGGTCACGCCAAGGATCTGCGCCAATTCGCCCGCGTCAGGGCCAACGACATGAACACCCAGGACCTTTTGCGTGTCCGCGTCGACGATCATCTTCATGAGCATCTTTTCGTCGCGGCCGGACAAGGTGTGTTTCATCGGGCGGAAGCTGGACTTGTAGATGTCCAGGTTGGGCGTGCGTTCCAGTGCCTGATCCTGTGTCAGACCAACCGTACCCATTTCCGGCTGGGAAAAGACCGCGGTCGCGATCAGGCTGTGGTCGACCGTCCAGGGTTTGCCGCCGAACACCGTGTCGGCAAAGGCATGCCCCTCACGGATCGCAACCGGGGTCAAGTTGGCCCGGTTGGTCACGTCGCCGACGGCATAAATCGACGGAACGTTGGTCTGCGAGTCCGCGCTTACCTTGATGGCACCGATCCGGTCCATCTCGACACCGGCCTTTTCCAGACCGAGATCCTTGGTGTGCGGATTGCGTCCGATCGCAAACATGATCTTGTCGACCGAAAGCGCTTTGCCGCCCTTGGTGTGTCCAACAAGCCCACCGTCGTCACGCTTTTCGATACTGGAAAACGTATCGCCCAGAATAACCTTGATGCCCTTCTTCTCCATTTCCTGGCGAACGGTGGTTCTGAGATCCATGTCGAAGCCGCGCAGAATTTCCTCACCGCGGTAGATCAAGGTGGTGTCGACACCCAGGCCGTTGAAAATACCGGCGAACTCCACCGCAATATAGCCTCCTCCGGCAACCACGATACTGTCGGGCAGCTCCGTCATGTGAAAGGCTTCGTTGGAGGTGATGACGTGTTCCATGCCGGGGACGGAATTGTCGACGTTCGGCGACGCGCCAACCGCTACCAGAATGTATCTGGCGGTCAGGGTCTGGCCTGTGGACAGCAGGCGAACCGTATGCGGATCCTCGATCACGGCCCGGCTGTCATGCGCCTCCACGTTGGTGCGCTCAAGATTGCGGCGATAGATCCCTTCGAGACGCGTGATTTCCTGGTCCTTCGCCGCGATCAGCTTGTCCCATGAAAAACTGCGTTCGCCGACCGACCAACCAAAGCCCTCGGCGTCCTCAAATTCCTCGGAAAACTTGGAGGCGTAGACAAACAGTTTCTTCGGCACGCAGCCCCGGATGACGCAGGTTCCGCCATACCTGTATTCTTCGGCAATCCCGACCCGTGCGCCATGCGTCGCGGCAATACGTGCAGCGCGCACGCCGCCGGATCCGCCGCCAATAACAAAAAGATCATAGTCGTAGTCGGTCATCGTCGCCTCTTGTTGCGTTCGCCTGCTTTCTGATCCTGGAGAGTTCCCAGCCCGCCCCAGATAGGCGCTGCAGACCGTGATGCAAGGCGCGCACCTCACAGGTGGGCTGCCGTGCAATTCCAAAACGGCGTTGTTCCAACGAATTAGGCCGCTTTCGCGGCCCGTTCGCCGGCTTCAAGGACCAGCTTCAATTCTTCGTGCGAGTGCCGTGACACGCGGCAATCACTGTGCCTGGGTACGTTTCTGAAGTTCCTGCTGAACGATCGTCACCATTTCGGTGGACGTCTTGTCCTGCCATTCCCGTGCCGCACCAACCGAAAGCTGCGTGACACGCGGCAGTGTCGTGGTCAGTTTCTGTCCGAGATCGGTCTGATAGAATTCGGCCAGGCCGTTGAGTTCTTCCTCGGTGAAATTGGTTGCCCAGGCTTCGTAGACGAGCGTGTTCAATTCGCCGCGCGTGGGCGCGAGCTGCAAGGCGACTTCCTGAACCACCTCGATGATTTCCTCCGCGCGGGTCGGCTCTGCCTGGATGAAAGCAGTCCGCGTCTGCTCTGCAAGAATGGGCAGAATTTCATCGAACGGCTCCAGCACTTTCGTCACTTCGGCAACCCGCTTTGCCGCCGCCATGTGGCTTTCCGAAATGGCGTCCTGCGCAACGGAAACTCCGGCAAACAAAGCTGTTGCTGTCATAACGGCGCCAAAAACAGCAGCCCGCGGCAAAGCTCTCGCAAGTGTCATACTTCTACTCCTACGTGGCTGTCCGACATCTTGAGCGGACACCAAACACATTAATTCAGGCAGGTACCACGGTCTTTACCCCATTCGTACCTGCAACGTAAGCTTTTGTTGCAAGCCCCAGGAACAGGCCGTGCTCAACAACGCCAGGAATGTCAACGAGGCTCCTGGCAAGGGATTGTGCCTCAGGTATGGCATCCAGATGTGCATCCAGAATGTAATGACCACCGTCTGTCACAAACGGATCCTGAGCACCACCTCTCAAGACGAGTTTTTCGGGCAGGCCCGCTGCTTCCAGGGTCTTTGCGATCGCGTTCGTGGTTGCCTTCAGACCGAATGGCACCACTTCGATCGGCAACGGAAACCGGCCGAGCGTGGCGACTTCCTTGCTGCCATCGGCAATCACGATCATATCGGCTGAAGACGCCGCGACGATCTTTTCGCGCAGCAACGCCCCCCCGCCTCCCTTGATCAGGGACAGACCCGCGTCCATTTCGTCCGCGCCGTCAATTGTCAGGTCGAGTTCGGGAAGTTCGTCAAGGGTTGTCAGCCGAATACCCAACTCCGTGGCCAGAGCACGTGTACGCTCTGAAGTCGGAACCCCGATCACGTCGAGCCCGTCTGCAACCCGGCCGGCCAGCGCGCGCACGAAGAACTCCGCCGTCGACCCGGTCCCAATTCCCAGGCGCATCCCCGGCGTGACGTCTTGCGCTGCCCGTTCTGCCGCCTGCTTTTTAAATTGATCGCTCATCCGTCTTCCTTCGGCCCCTGCCCGAGCGGATGGGCGTGACCGTTCTTTTTCTCGACCGCCGGGTGCTTAGCATGGCCGACCTCTCACGGTCCAGTGACATTCAGGGCGCCGTGCGAGAAAGCTCAGGCTCGCTACGATTGAATGAATTCATTAACCATGACTTTAGATTGATTTGCGACCTTGAAGCTCAACATCTGGGTTTTGATATGCGCGGCAACACATGAACCTCTTCAAATCTAAGCGAAAACAAGTTGAAACTCTGATTCAGGAACAACATCTCCCCGAATCGGACGCAGAGGAACGTTCAGGCGCAGCTGACGCCAGCCAGGATCCGGAACAACTGGAATTTGTCCTCGACAGCCTGGAAGATGACCTGCAGGTCGCAGCGAAGACGATCAACGTTGCCGCTGAAAATGTTCAGGAACGGCTTGTGAGCCAGATGGATACGCTGGCGCGGATCCGCAACGATACGCAATCCTTGTCCGACCAGTCTTCGATCGCGGATGAAAACGCTTCAAGCCTCGCGTCTTCGATCCAGGAACTGTCTGCATCGAGCAGCGAAATCGGGTCCCAGGTCGGCGTGTCGAACGAACTCGCCGACGAGGCCCGTGAAATCGCCGACCAGGCGAACGAGGGCGTGCTGGAGCTGAAAAGTGCGATCGATGACATTGCAAACGTCGTCAGCCTCATTTCCGACATTGCCAAGCAGACAAATCTCCTGGCACTGAACGCAACGATCGAGGCGGCCCGGGCTGGTGAAGCCGGAAGAGGCTTTTCGGTGGTTGCCAGCGAAGTCAAGGCGTTGTCGGTGGAGACCCAGTCGGCCACCGAACAGATCGTGTCGAACATCGAAAAGCTGAACCTGTCCGCAGAGCACTCCCTGGGCTCCGTGAACAGGATTATCGAAGTGATCGGCAAGATAAGACCCAGCTTTTCGGCTGTTGAAGATGCCGTGCGCTCTCAAGTGGACACGACCAACCTGATCGGCGAACAGGCCAACAAAACCGCAGAATTCGCGCAGATCGTGGTGCAAAAGGCACAAGCGATCACCGACAGCGCTGCCTCTGCCGAAGAAGGCGGCACGCTCGCCCGCGAGACGGGATCGCAAATGAGCGTTGCGTCAAAGTCCCTTCAAAACCGCTTCACGATGATGATCCGGCAAACCGAGCTGGGGAACAGGCGCAGGCATGACAGGTTGCCGGTGAAACTTGCCGGGTCCATTTCCAACGGCAGCGCATCCTCGCGCGGCGAAACGCTGGACATCTCAGAAGGCGGATGCCTTTTCAAATCGGCCGATGACATCACGCTGCGCCAGAACGACCTGCTGCAGGTTGAACTGAGCGGCCTTGGCAAAGTCAAGGCAAGATTGGCGGCCGTTTCCGAGAACGGCTTTCACTGCTGCTTCGAGGACCCTGATCCGGCCTTCGTGAATGCGCTGGAGAATAAGATCGCGTCCATCCATGAGAGCCACGCGCGCGAGGTAGAGTGCGCTCAGACTGGAGCCGCCCGCATTGCGGCGGCCATGGAGGGTCTCATTTCGAACCGCATCATGACGCTGGATGATCTGTTCGACACCGACTACGCGCCAATTGAAGGCACGAACCCGCTCCAGGTGTCGACCCGGGCGTTGCGCCACCTTGAGACGGTTGTCCCGGATATTCAGGAGGAAATCCTCGAAGCGGGCAAACCGCATGGCATGGCCTTCTGCGCGTCGGTCGACCGGAATGGATATCTGCCCGTTCACAACCTGGTCTTTTCCAATCCTCAGCGACCGGACGATCCGGTCTGGAACACGGCAAACTGCCGCAACAAGCGCATCTTCGACGATCGCGCGGGTCTGAGCGCGGCCAGAAACACAAGACCATTTCTCATCCAGTCCTATGCCCGTGACATGGGCGGCGGCAATGTTGTGTGGATGAAGGAGGTCGATGCTCCGATCCTTGTCGAAGGCCGGCACTGGGGCGGGTTCCGCACGGCATACAAACTCTGACCGGCTTTTCGCGCTTGCGGTCGCTGCATCTTTGCGGTTAGGGAGACAGTCCGTCATCCTGATCTGAGGGTCTCATGTCCGTTCTTGTATTCGATCTCGACGGCACGCTGGTGTCATCGATGGAAGATCTTGTCGCCACGCTCAATGTCGTCCTCACGTCGAACGGTCATGCGGCTGTCCCCCAGGAAAAGGTCGTCCACATGGTCGGCATGGGGGCCAAGGTGCTGCTGCAGCGCGGACTGGACCACAATAACGTCGCCTGGACCGAGGAAATGGTGCAGCCGCTCTTCCACCAGTTCATCGAGCACTACGCCGCCAACATTGCGGTGCACACGCGCGCGTTCGATGGCGTGGTGCCTGCTCTTGAGCGTTTCAGGAACGAAGGCTGGAAGCTTGCCGTTTGCACCAACAAGGCAGAACGGCTGACCCTGCCGCTGCTCGAAGAACTGGACCTTGCGAAGTATTTTGACGCGGTCGTCGGCGGGGACACGTTCCGCGTGTCGAAACCCGATGCCGTGCCCGTCCATGGCGCGATCGAGCGCGCGGGCGGGTCTATCCAAGGATCCGTCATGATCGGCGACAGCGGCACTGACATCAGCGCTGCGCGCAACGCGGGTATCCCGGTCGTTGCGGTCGATTTCGGCTACACGCCTGTGCCGGTTCATGAGCTTGGGCCGGACAAGGTGATCTCGCATTTTGACGAATTGCCCGGAGCGATCGCCGTCGTAACCAGCGCCTGACTGCCCGGAAAGTGAACGGTTTCGTGCCAACGGCACCACGCTACCGATCATTCACGTGGTGTTCGATATGCAATTCTGAAAATGCTGCCTCCGTTGCAGTGTCTAAACTAGCTCATCAACCGCAGAGGCAAGTTTCACGAGATCGGCAGCATAGAACCCCGCAGCGTTGATACAGTTGGTTTCGAGCATCTTCAGTCCGTGTTCAGTCCGGCAGATATCCAGCACATACGCCCGGGAATATGCAGGATTGCAAGCGACCAAATGCTCCGCGAATTCCAGTGCGTCCTCATCAATCTCCTGGCGATAAACTACCCTTTGGCCTTCCTTGTAAAGAGACCAAGTGACAACACGACCATCGATAACCCAAATCCGCCATTCGCGCAGAATACGGGCCGGTTTGGTGAGCATCAGTTGAGTGTCGTGGCGCAGAGAGCCATTAGGGATTTCTTCCTGATTCACGGCCAGGACTTTGTTTGCAAGGTTTATGATCTCCGCGCTTGATTTCACGTTACCTGGCTCTTCCTTGCTGTCGTCCACCGGTCGCAGAAACCAGTGCTTGCCATCGTCAGGCAACTGGTCGGGAATCTCTCGCAACTGCAGGAAAAGTGCATCGGCCCCGTTCAACAAAAACGGGTGCCATGACTTCTCGTGAACAAAGGGGAGAATCTTGAATACACCCGGAGACAACGCCCTTTTCTCAGCGTAACGCCACAGGGAATATGAACCGAACATGACGACTGAAGCCGGGTTGATGATTTCAGGTTCGGGAACAAGCTCACCGACAAACGGGACAACCTTGTGCCACGTGTAGGGAATCTTCAATCGATCAAGTGCGTTAGCGAGCTTTTGGGTGTCTTGGAATTCTTGCAGCAGCCATTGCATTTCGAATATTGCTCGCCAAACCTTAGTTCCGATTTGTCCATCTGATAGCACTGGCAAAGGCATTCTGCAGCCTCGAATATGGACGATCACCATGCCACCGATGCAGCGACGCAACAGCTTACGCCAGGCTTCAACATTACTTTCATTTCTTTTCGCCCGGCTATCCCCAGCGTATTTGCGCCCCCGAATGCGCAGACCTGCGCATGTATGCGCACGGCTGATATGCTTTGGGTTACCTGATTCCAACGGGATGGAAGCTCTATGGCAACGCAAACGGCGCCGAACCCGACACGAGAGAAAATGCTCAAAGGGCTCGGCTATCAAAAGTCCGGAGAGATCGAAAAGGCGCAGCGGTGCTACAAACAGGTCCTGAAGAAACTGCCGAACAATGCCGATGCGCTGCACCTTCTTGGCGTCACCTACCGGCAACTCGGTTATCCGAAGCGTGCGATTGAATACATTCAGAAAGCCATTGGCGTGAACGGCAAG
The DNA here is from genome assembly GCA_039818365.1 of Pseudomonadota bacterium. Classification (GTDB taxonomy): domain Bacteria; phylum Pseudomonadota; class Alphaproteobacteria; order Rhizobiales; family Stappiaceae; genus Roseibium. The sequence goes on along the minus strand of JBCBUA010000043.1, from coordinate 14,023 downwards.
CAGGCGCCCTTCTATGCCAACCTGGCGCGGGCGATGATGGATGTCGGCACCGATGCGGAAAGCATGCTGGCCGTCGCTGAAAAGGCGCTTTCGCTCAACCCGCAGGAAAAGGAAGCGCTCAATATCAAGGGTATCGCCCTCACCCGCCTGAAACAGACGGAAGAAGCGGAAGAGACTTTCCAGCAGCTGCTTGTCATGTATCCCGATTTTGGCGATGCCTACCGGAATTACGGCATGTTGCAACGGGAGGAGAAGGACTACAAAAAAGCGCTCGCCTTCTTTCACCGGGCCGTTCAGCTGATCCCCGACAATCCGGAAAACTACGTCGAGCGCGCCCGTTGCCGGTTGGAGTTGAAGGAATACGACGTTTCGCAGCAGGAGCTCACAGAGGCGCTGGAGCTTTTTCCGAAACACGCGGAAATCAAGCACGAGGCGGCACGCCTGCTGTTTTCCATTTCCCAGACGCATGTCGGCGTGACCTATGCCGAAGAAGCCGTCGCTGACAATCCCAAAAACTATCATCGCCTGGTGACACTGGCGGTCCAGTATCTCATGCTCGGCAGGGGCCGCGATGCCGTCGAGACATTCAAGAAAGCCAAGAAGCTGGCACCTGAAGGGGCAGCCGGCATCGACTGGAACCTCTCCCTGTCCTACCTCTCCATCGGCGATCTTGAGAACGGCTGGGCGCTTCACACCGCACGTTTTTCGGACAAGATGGCAGCGTCGATCTCCCGGGACTTTCCGGTGCCGGAGTGGACGGGAGAAGATCTTTCCGACAAGACCGTGCTCGTCTGGGGGGATCAGGGCCTTGGCGATGCGCTCAAATGCGGAACCATGCTCCCCGATATTGGCGCCCTGGCGAAGAAAGTCATCATCGAGGTGTCGCCGAAAGCGGTGCCGCTCTACGAACGGTCGTTCCCCGACATGGACGTCAGGGCCAAGGCCGAAGACGAAGACACGCAGTCGGTGGACTACGATCTGACGGCCAATATCACTGACCTCGCCCGTGTTTTCAGACAGGACCTGGAACAGTTCCGCAAAGCGCCATCGCCGGTTTATGCGTTCGACAAGGAACGCGCGCGTGCGTTTCTGGCCCGCCTTCCCGACGCCGCTGAGAAGCCGGTCATCGGCGTGTCCTGGCGGTCAAGAAACCTGCAAAAGTACCGCGCCAGATACTATCTCTCCGCACCGGACTTTGCGCCGATCATCGAAGCCGAGGACGCGATCTACCTGAACCTGCAATACATGGCGATCCAGAAGGAACTGGATTTCATGGCAACGCGCGCACGCGGCCGCTTCACCTATTTCGAAGATGTCGATCTGTTCGACGACTTGTGCGCGGCAGCCGATCTGACGGCCATTTGCGATCTCGTGGTTTCCGCGAATACCAGCGTCGCCGACATGGCCGGCATCATCGGCGTGCCCTGTGTGCGCTTCGGGCCGGTCGAACCCCCGCTGCTGCTTGGCCAGGCGTCGCCGCCCTGGTATCCGAGCATGAAGTATGTCTATGTCGACGAAAGCAAGAAAACGTCGGAAATCCTGCCGGAAATTGTCTCGGCGATGCGCAGCGAGCTGAAAAATGTCTACCCCCACATACGCGAGGAAAGACTGCGCTAATCCTGACTAGGGTTTGCGGGCAATGGCAACGAGGGTGTCCGTTGTATCCATCTTCCTGAGCGCCGCTTCATAGGCCGATTTCAGCTCCGGGGTATCCAGCGCCGACAGAACGCTTTTGTGTCCGCCCGGTTTTCCCTCAGACAGCCAGTTCAGATGATTGGACAGCGGGTAGCGCTGTACACCCTCAATGGCAACATCCGTAAATCCGCCTGCTTGCAGCAGTCTGCGCAAGCTCTCCCTGGTGTGCAGGATGAGATGCTGGCTCCACAGCGTAAATCGTTTGAACGCGTCCGATTTCAATTGCGACAGCAGGAGGTCCGATGCATGCGGCACTTCAAGTATCACGATGCCTTTGGTCTTCAAGACGCCCGACATCTGCTGCAGAACAGACAAGGGATCCGGAAGATGCTCGAGGACATGAAACGCACAAACGGTGTCCTGTGATTGCGGGGCGATGTCCTGCAGGCTCTTGAAACACTTGAAACCATCGGCCGTCAGCGCCTGAACGAAATCGTCCTGAAGTTCCACGCCGGTAACATCGACAGCCGAACCGCTGGCTTTCTTTACGAAAGCGCCCTCGCCGCAGCCGAATTCGGTCACGGTCCTTCCGGTGATAAACTGCTTGTAGGACGAAAAGCGGCGTTCAATATCTTCCTGTAGTTCATAATCCCGCAGACCGGCGCGCTCCACGGTCTGGCGCCGGTATTTGCCCTCTTCATAGACCTCGTCACCGACATAAAATCCGTCGATATAGACCACGCCTGACAAGGCATCACGATAGACGGGCAAGTCGTCCCGATCTCTTGTCCTGTCGGCGTAGACTTCCCTTGTCTCGCTGCTCGCAAGGCCAAGTCCTTCAAGAGTATTGAAAACGGTTCCCAATTTTTCCTCGCCCATTTTCTCCCGACAACGAGCGCGCCACTAGCCGCAGGAACTGCAGACTATGTCGCGAGCATGCTGCGGGAGATCAATAGTTCCGTAAACTCGTGAATTGCTGCAGCGCCCGCAGCGCTTTCGAGCACCACGGTCGCATTTGCCTTGACCTCGGCGGGTGCATCGCGGGGAGCCGCGCTGAAACCGCAGGCCTTGATGCAGTCGATGTCGGCGGTATCTGCCCCGACATAGGCAATCTCGGACAGGCCAATCCCGTTTTTCGCGCACCAGTCCGACATGATCTGCATCTTGTCGAACGGGTGCGACTTGTACTCCATGCCCAGCTTCCGGGCGCGCAGCATCGCGAGACTGTTCTCTTCCCGGTCAAGCATCAACAGGCGCACATTGCGGCCATGTAGCCGGTCGAGACCGATTTCATCGTACCGGTTGCAAATGATGGATTCCGTGCCGTCCCTGTTGACGAATACGGAGTTGTCCGTGTGCACGCCATCGAACGCAGTCACGAGTGCGCGCACCGGTTCGATCGCACCAGTGGCAAGTTCGCCCGTGAAGCTTTCCGTTCGAATGAATGCCTCGGCCATGTCCCAATCCTGGGACGTATCGATCTCGATCCAGGTGGAATCCACCGGAACCAGAATCGTCTTGCCGCAATACCGGTTTCCCGATTGCAGAAATTCCGGGACCCGCATTGCGTAGACCGCTCCGTTTTCGCGGTAACGTGCCGAGATGTCCTGGCGCCTGACCCGCTGTTTGGAAGGATCGTGGTTGAGACCGACCCCCTCCCCGTTCTCACCTACTTCCCAATAAAACCCGTGATCATCCACGACCGAGATCGCGCTTGTGGCGTCTTTCGTCAGCAACGCCTCGACAACCTGATCAACATGATGGGCCTGAGTGAACGGTGCCGTGCATTGAAGAAAAACGAGGATGTCCGGTGGCTCGCTTTGCAGCGATGGCTCATTCTTCAAAAGGTGGATCAGCGCGGACTCAGAACTTGCCGTCGGGCCGGACAGCTCAAGCGGCCTCGTGAAGCGGCTCGCGCCAAATTTGGCGGCGACGTTCAGGATCTCGTCTGAATCGCTGGAAACAAAGACCTCAGACACGAACCTGGAGCCACGCGCGGCGCGCACCGTACGGCCGACCAGCGGTATCCCGTTCAAGGGCCTGATGTTCTTACCCGGAAGTCCGACGGAGCCCCCTCGGGCTGGAATGGCCGCAACAATCTTCACATCTCAACTCCGGTTCACGCGACTTGCGGCGTTCAGCCAGGCTTGCGCGCGTATGCGGTCACGAACGAGCCCCAAAATGCGGGCGAAACGTCGGCACTTGCCGATACCATCGCGTCGAAAGCGTCACGCGACGCAAAGCGCGTTTCAAAAAACGGGTAGTCCAGACGTTCAATCCGAAAGCCCGTGTCCCTGAGGAGCCGGACAAGGCTGTCATCGGAGAACAGGCTGACATGGGTCGGGTCGTGCAAAAGACGGAAACGGTCCCCAAACCTGCGCGCGGCGGCGCTAGCGAAATTCGGGGTCCCGCATATGAAATCGCCTCCCGGCTTCAGGATCCGGAAAATGGTCTCAACAAACGGAACCGGGTCATCAACATGTTCGATTACATGGTTAGCAACCACGACATCGAAGCTCTCCGGCGCATAGGTTTCCGGCTTCAGAACGCCGTGATGCAGTTCCGCCGAACAGCGCTCACGGGCGATCTCGATCGCACGCTGCGACGGATCAAGGCCAAAGCACGTGTTCCCGCCTTCAATCTGCTCCAGGAGTTCGCCGAGGCCGAACCCGATATCCAGAACCTTGCCCGGGCCGCGTGCATTGACGTAGTCGGCGATGTACCGGACGTCTTCCTTGCGCGTGTCCCTTTCCGCGGCGGCGTCCCGCACCTTCCCGTCCGGGTCGCGCTTTATATCCCAATAGTCCTGGGGCAATGGACGCGCAGGGTAGTGCACGAAGTAGCGTTCGCCGCGATAAAGCTCCAGACAGCGATCAATGATCGACATGAGTGGCCTCATCTGACGCGCGCGCGCAACGGGGCGAAGGAAGCGTGACAGAACAACAGGGGATCGACATCACGCTGCCTGGTGGAGCGTGTCTTTCCGCCTGAGTTTTTCCGCAATGGGTTTCTCGTCCTCGTAAACCTTCAAAACGCCGTCTCCGCGAACGATTTCGAGACGGCGTATCTGCGCGACAAGATCCGTCAATTCGGGCATCTCCAGAGACGCCTTTTGATCGGATCCCCAGTCGGACCGGTCGAGCGTGACATGACGTTCGACGGAAACTGCCCCCATCGCCGCGGCACACACACTTGGAAGGATACCGTTTTCGTGTCCCGAGAAGCCGATCTGAAGATGCGGAAACGCCTTTTGAAGGGTCGCAATACCCAGAAGATTGATCTCTTCGTCCAGCGTCGGATAGGTCGATGTGCAGTGATAAAGGCAAGCGATGTTCCCGCCTGCCTCTTCTATGATCTTGACCGTTCTGCGGATCATGGAGAGATCGCTCATGCCGGTTGAGACGAGCAGAGGCCGCCTGGTCCGGGCGCAGTACTGAAGGAAATCCCTGTCCGTGACCATGGCGGACGCGACCTTGAGATAAGGAGAGTTGTATTTCATCAGGAAGTCGACAGACGGTTCATCCCAAGGCGAGGCGAACCAGTCGAGCCCAAGCCGCCTTGCTTCGATGTCGATCGCGTCATACTCCCGCGCACCGAATTCAAGCCCCCTCTTCAAATCACCATTTGTCGGTCCGAAGACGTTTTCCCGGGGCCGTACCAGCTCTTCGGCGGAATACACGATTTCAACCGTGCGCTTCTGGAATTTGACGGCATCGCAGCCAGCCTCCTTCGACTTGCGCATCATCTGGATGGCCTTGTCGAGGTCACCATTATGATTGATGCCTATTTCAGCAATCACATAGGTTCCGTTTTCGGAGATCATGGCCTGGCACCTTTTGGTTCTTTCGCTCTTCTGCGCGGACTGCACCGGGCACAAGAGGTTTCTATTAAACTCTTGCCATTGCCGGTCAGACCTGTCCACCCGAGGCAGCGGATCTGGCGTAGTAGCCCTGTGCTTTCTTTGGAAAACCCCGAAATGCCCATCAAAACAGACAAGGGCCCGCGAAAACCGCGAGCCCTGTTTAAATTGCCTTGAAGAAGTTATCTGTGCCGATTTTCGACTCAGCCGACAAATGCGCGTTCGACGACAAATTCGGCCGGTTTGTTGTTGGCGCCTTCCGTAAGACCGGCTTTTTCAAGCAGCACCTTTGTGTCCTTGATCATGTCCATCGAGCCGCAAATCATGCCCCGGTCGACGGCCGGGTCCAATGGCGGCACACCAAGATCAGTGAAGAGCTTCCCGCTCTCGATCAGGTCGGTAATCCGGCCCTGGCGCGGAAAGTCCTCGCGCGTGACAGACGTGTAGTGAACGAGCTTGTCCCTGGCGAATTCCCCGATCAGAGGATCGTTTATGGTTTCTTCGACGAGTTCCTCACCGTATTTGAGTTCGGCGACTTCACGGCACGTATGTGTGAGGATGACCTGGTCGAACTTTTCGTAGGTGTCGGGATCGCGGATCAGGCTCGCGAACGGAGCGATGCCGGTCCCCGTCGAGAACATGTAGACGCGCTTTCCGGGGATCAGCGCATCGTTCACGAGCGTGCCCGTGGGCTTCTTCTTCATCAGGATCGCATCGCCTGGCTGAATCTTCTGAAGGTGCGAGGTCAGCGGACCGTCCGGAACCTTGATCGAAAAGAACTCCAGCTCTTCGTCCCAGGCCGGGCTCGCAATCGAATAGGCCCTGTAGAGCGGTTTTCCGTCGATCATGAGGCCGATCATCACGAACTCGCCGGAGCGAAACCGGAAACTTGCCGGACGTGTCATGCGGAAACGGAACAGGCGGTCGGTGTAATGCTGAACGGTTTTCACTTCTTCCACGAAAACGTTCGCAGGAACGGCGGCTTCAAGATCAGATGGTTTGGCGAGTACATTCATATCTTTTGAAATCCGATGGTCTTCACGCATTGGGTGTTCTGCTCCATGTAGAACACGGGCGCATTGACTTGAAGCAACGCAAATCCACGAATTGTCCGCTTCGCAAAAAAATCATTCTAAAATGATCCCTGATACTAGTGAAATCGCGAAATCGTGTTTCGAAGCGATGATCGCATGCGTTTATTCGACGAGAAAATAGCTCACCCAGGGATCGTAGTAAAACTTCTTCAACGACAGAGACGCAACGGAAAGCTGTTCCTTCAGCGCAATCGTTTCACCCTGCCATTTTTTGCTGTTGATCTCGTCCAGCGCCACAATCCCGCCCTTCGGCACCAGCGGAAGCAGGTGCTTGAGGGCGACGCGGGTCGGCTCGTAGATGTCGAAATCAAGATACAAGAGCGCAATGATCAGGTGCGGATTGTCTTCCACGAAGGCCGGGATCGTGTCCAGCGCATCGCCCTTGACCAATTCCATCTTCGGAATGTGCGCAACCGCGCGGTTCATGTCCTGCAGCTGGTGCCATCGGTTCAGGGTCTCGTAGCTGGTATCGGCAAAATCCGATTCGGAGAGATTTTCGTCGTCGTTTCGCGACAGGCTCCTGAACCCTTCGAACGTGTCGAACCCGATGATCTTGCGATTGAAGTTGTAGGGCTCCAGGATCGTCGACAGGTGATAGTAGAGGAACAGCGAGTTGGCCTTGTGGACCCCGCATTCGACGATCGCTCCCTGAACCTCGAGTATTTTCCTGAAAAGATCCATCCGCGTCAGGGAGCTGGTGACGGTCTGCCTTTCCGCGTAGACGAAAGGCGCCGCGGCAACGTCATGAGAGGGCGTTGCCGACAGCAGTTCGTCGCGCTGTTCCGCATAGCTTTTTTCCGTCTCGGACCAAATGGAACCTGATAGTTCAGTCTTGGATTTCATCCGTACCCCCGGCGGGAATTGGTTTGCGAATCCAGCTTTATCAAAGTTGCCTCCGCCGTCCCAGAAGATCTTGCAGGAAAACCCCAGTCCAAATGTCTTGCGCCGTGCATCTGTTCTTTTGGTGCACGCCACGTGTCGTTGGCCCGGCATCCCGTTCAAGGCATGTAAAACACGGTCTCTTACTTGAGCGGCGGGGTGACTACAGGGAAACAGCGCCCGCGACAATCACATGACGTTCCCGAGAAGTTGCTTGAGATCGATTTTTTTTATTTGACAGACAAATAAAAAAAGCAAAAATTACTGATCAAATAAAACAAAACATAATAATACCTTCCAATGAGGTAAAGTAAATGTCCGGACGCACCCACGAAGAAACAGGCCAGTCCATAGCATTTGTGCTTATGGACAGGTTCTCGATGAATGCATTCGCCAGCGTGATTGAGCCGCTGAGATTAGCAAACCGGCTTCTCGGCCGCGAATATTACGAATGGACTACTTATTCGCTGGATGGAAATTCAGTCGTAGCCAGCAACGGCTGCGAAGTCATGGCAAATAAATCTATTCGTGAACTTGTGGACGCAGACGTAACACTGTTGTGCACGGGCATCGATGTCGAGCGTCTGCCGCTGGATGCGGACCTCGGAAACAAGCTCAGACGCCTGAATGCCATGGGACGCACCTTCGGCGCGATCTGCACGGGCGCCTATCTGCTCGCCCGCTACAACCTGCTCGACGGCCGGCGGTGCACCATCCACTGGGAAAACCTGCGCTCCTTGAGAGAAGAATTTCCCGACGTCGAGGTGACATCCGACATCTTCGCGATCGACCGGAACTGCATCACCTGCGCCGGCGGCATGGCCTCGCTCGACATGATGCTGCGCCTGATCGCCATACAGCACGGCGCGTATCTTGCCCATGAGATTGCCGAGGTTGCCCTCTATCAGAACATGCGCTCCGGCGAATCCGCACAGCGGCACGATATCGAGGCACGGACCGGGATCTCGAACGCCAAGATCCTGGACGCGATCCGCATCATGGACCTGCATATCGAAGACCCGCTCAGCTGCCAGCAGCTTGCGATGACGGTGAGCCTGTCCCCGCGCCAGCTGGAACGCCTGTTCCGCCGGCATTTCAACTGCACGCCGGGTCAGTACTACCTGCGCCTGCGCCTGGAAACGGCCCGCGATCTGCTCCGGCGGACCAGCCGTCCCGTGCTCGATGTCGCGCTGGCCTGCGGCTTCGCGTCGACGTCACACTTCACCAAGTGCTACCGGGAACGCTTCCTTTGTACGCCAACGGAGGAACGGCAGTCCTACCAGTGGGCCAACACCAAGACGACGTCCGGTGTCGGCACAGCCGCGCCGATGCGGCTGGTCGCGAAGTAACGCAGACCCAGATCAACGCCGTTTGAACGCCGCCGCCAAGGCGGCGTTTTTCATTGGATGAGCCGCAAGATACCCAGCGGAACGAGATACAATCCAAGCGCGAGGATAGCGAGCTGGATCAGCTTGCGGAACGCGTTGTCGGAAAAGCGGCGCCGGAAACGCTGCCCGGCCCAGACACCGGTCAATGCCGGGACAACCAACGCGATGGAGGCAAGCATTTCGCTGCCGCCAATGAGGCCGAACCCGCCGAGAGACATCCCCAGGGCGATGGTTGACAGCAGGAACAGGAGGCCCATCGCCTGGATCAACGCATCACGCTGCAGGCCCAACGCCTGGAGATACATGATGCCGGGTACGACAAAGGCCCCCGTCAGGCCCGAGAAGACGCCATTCACCAGTCCGGCAACGATCCCGACAGGAACAACATGACGGTCCTGAAGCTGAAATGACAATCCGGCGAGCATCGGCAGTGCGTAGGCCACCATCAGCATTCCCAGAACCAGATCAGCCGCACCTTCCGGTGCCCTGGTCAGAATGAACGTGCCAGCGCCCAGGGTCAGAACCGCGGTCGCAAGGAAGGGCCACAGCCGCAAGACCAGTTTCTTGAGGTATCCGCCTGACAGGGCCTGCCAGACATTGGTCAGAAATGAGGGCCAAAGGATCAGGAGCATGGCCTTTTCGATCCCGACGAAGACGGTCATCAGACCGAGGCCGATGGCGGGCAGGCCAAACCCGACAAGCCCCTTCACGAAGCCGGCAAAAACAAACACAAATCCTGCGATGATGATATGGCTCGGGCTCAGTCCCAGAATTTCACTCACGCCCGTACCCTTGTGTTCCCCGGCTCCCAGAGCTTTTAGTTCGTGTCGGTGCGTGCCGCAATGTTGGTGTGCGGGGCACGGTCACAAACAATCGTAAATCGGATTTTACAACCAACGTTATGGTGTTACCGTGCCGCCCATGACCGCCTCGCCTTTGCCACGAATTTCCAACTCAAAAGCCCGCCGACTGTTCCTGCACAAGCACGGACTGTGCGCGCCTCCCAAGGGCAGCGGCAAGGGCGACGACCTGTGTGCCGTCTTCGACCAGCTCGGTTTCGTTCAGGTGGACAGCATCAACACGGTGGCGCGCGCACACCACATGATTCTCGGTGCGCGGCGGCCTGCCTACAAGGAAAAGAACCTGAAACTCCACCTGGAGCGGGACCGCCTCGTCTTCGAGCACTGGACCCACGATGCATCGATCATTCCGACGAAGTTTTTTTCTCATTGGCAACTGCGGTTTGCGCGCGACCGGGACCGGCTGATCAAACGGTGGCGCAACTGGCACCAGAACGAATTCGAGCAGAAACTCGACGACGTGCTGAAGCGGGTCAGCGACCACGGACCGGTCACCTCCGCGAGCGTTGGAGAGGACGAGAACCGCAGCTCTGGCGGTTGGTGGGAATGGCATCCGTCCAAGACCGCTTTGGAATTCCTGTGGCGCACCGGCGAATTGTCCGTTTGCCGGCGGTCCGGGTTTCAGAAGGTCTATGACCTGACGGAGCGTGTCATCCCGGATGCGCACCGAAACAAAAACCATGATGTGCCGGAGACCGTCGACTGGGCTGCAAGATCGGCGCTGTCCAGGCTCGGATTTGCAACATCTGGAGAAATCGCCGCCTTCTGGGACCTGATTTCTCCCCAGGAAGCGAAGTCCTGGTGCCAGGAGGCGCTTGCAGACGGGACCATCCTTGAAGCTGAGATAGAATGCGCGCGTGGCGATTTCAGGCGCGTTTTTGTTTATCCGGAAACGCTCGCGCAATTGGATGATCTTCCGGCGCCCCCCTCGCGGGTGCGTATCCTCTCCCCCTTCGACCCTGCCCTGCGCGACAGGAAGCGAGCGGAACGCCTTTTCGACTTTTCCTACCGGATCGAGATCTTCGTCCCCGAGCCCAAGCGCCAATATGGCTACTACGTCTTCCCGGTGATGGAGGGCGACCGGCTCATCGGCCGGATCGACATGAAGGCGCAGCGGGACAATGACCGGCTTCAGGTCCGGGCCTACTGGCCCGAACCGGGCGTGCGCGCCAGCAAGGGGCGCCTTTCCAAGCTGGAAGCGGAGCTTCAGAGAATGGCCCGGTTCAGCGGCTGTTCGGAAGTCGGTTTCGAACCGGACTGGCAAAGAAACGCGGCGTCAGCGTCCTGACCAACACCGCTGCAGGCAGCCGGAACCCGGCTGCCTGCAACTGTTGCCGTGCGGCAGTCAGCCCTGCACAAGCCTTTGAAGATGAGCTCTGGCACGCGCTCTGACATCCTCGAATGTCTGGTCGCGGACAAGCTCCCCGTTCCTGTAGACCACCTGCAACATGTCCGGCCTTGCGCCAAGGTCGCCGAAGCTTACGGCCGTCAGCCGGCCGCCGATTTCAACCACGCTCTGCCGGCCTGCCTTGGACGCCTTGGCAGGATCGGTCGCAGGGCTCTTGGAGACGTCAAACCACGTGCCGTCCGCAACCTTCATGGCATTGGCCTTCATGGCAAAGCGCATCGTGTCGCGGTTAACCTGCTGCAGAAGACCGCCCCCCATCCCGAAGGCGATGTTATCGAGCGACCAGTTTTCCGCAACCAGCCTGCCGACAAGCTCCTGGATGGTTACCAGGGTCATGCCATCGCCCTGAATGACACGAACGGCCGGGTTGAGGACCTTCGCGCCCTTCTGGTTGACCGTGCCGCCGAAACTCTCCCAGAGGGTTTCAAGAACACGGATGGGTGTTGCAACGGGATCGCCTGAGTCCGGGCGGATGACGACGGTTGCGCCCGAGCGCAGCACCTCGTCCTTAAGGGCATCGCACCAGATCCCGCCGACGGCCCGATCAAGGTCGTAGCTGTCCGAGACAACCGCGACCAGAGCGTCCTTTGCGGCGAACTGCTCAAGCATGTTCGCATAGGCCTCCTGTTCGCGTTCGGGGCCCCAACTCGTGATCGTCGAGTGTTCGGCGGCGGGAATGGAAAAACCGGCGACATCCGCGCCATAGAAGCTCATCGCGGCCTGAAGACTTTCAAGCGTGTCCGTTCCCGCGAAGTTGACCAGATGCGCCATGCCGCCAAGCGCGGCGCTTTCCGCCGATGACACGCCACGGGCGCCAAAATCATGCAGTTTGAACGGGATCTGCGCCTCGGGGCCGTCCGACGTTTTCAAGAGGCCGCGGTAGATCGCTTCCTTCGCCTTGAACGAAAGCGTCGCCACCGTGGAGGGGTACCAGACGGACCTGAGCAAGGCGGTTTCCACCCACGTGGTGAGCCAGGGCATGCGGTCATCGGTGTTTTCCACCTGCACGAGTGGAACCCCGCTTGGTGCGAGTGTCCCTTCCGGCAAGGCCTTGATTTCCAGCGGAAACAGTCCGCCATGGTCTTTCAGGATCGCCCGCCAGCCGTTTTCGTTGAACGGTACACCATGGCTTGCGCAGATGCGCCCGGCCTGCTCGATGTCCGTTGCCGTAATGGGTTGCAGCAAGGTCTTCTTCAGATAGGCCTGAAGACCGAAGAACAGGACGCTTTGGGAAAAGGGATTGCTACGCGCCTCGACATAGGCGGAAACGACGCGTGCGTCCGGTGGGTATTGCCTGAAATGCGACTGCTTGTAGCTGTCAGTCGCCAAAAGTGGGTTTGCCATTGTGAACTCCTCACGTGACAGAATGTGTTTCCCGCAGGGCTCCCCGGCGGGGCTCAGAGATCGGCCATCATGTCGATGATCGACCAGTGATCTTCAAAGAACTGTTCGGGACTGAGATCGCCCAGCCGGTGCCAGCTGGCAGCGCGTGCGTCGTCGCCTCCGGTCACCGAGAAAAGCTGGCGGCGTTCGGGCAGGCGGAACAGGAATGCATGGGTGATGATCCGTCCGCGCAATGACCTGTCCGGATGATCGAAGACCCTGGTTTTCGACCCGTCGATGAACGAGGCCAGCATCGCGGGCGGTATCTCGCCCTTGGTATCGCTGATCGCAGTCTCTTCCTTGAGTTCGCGAATTGCCGCATCCCGGATGCTTTCGCGCGGATCCAGAAACCCGCCCGGCAGGGCCAAAAGACCCTCGCCCGGCGCCTGGCCGCGCTCGACGAGGAGAATGTTGCCGGACTGAATGACGACCGCATCGACGGTGACAAACGGCCCCCTGCCCCATTCCTTCGGGTAGGCTTCCAGGTATTCGGCTTCTTCCAGCAGACGGCGAAACGCCGGTGTGAGCGAAAACGCTTCCAGCCACGCGGCCACTTCATCGGACAGAACCGACCGGGAGACCACCGGGATACGCTGGAACAGCTGCTTGCGCACATCCGTCGATGAAAACGTGCCGTACTGGCTGTCGAGCTGTATGTTGCCCCATTCGGGAAACAGCTTGAGGTAATAGCTGGTACGGTCCTTGCCGTATCCCGCGAGTGCAATGCTGATGTCTTTCAGGCCATGCAGAACAACACCGGATTTGTTGTAATCGTCCAGGACGATTTCATTCACGGTTCGCTGCACGTCGGCGCACCAGGCCGCGTCGGAATAGGGATGGTCGGCAACCGGCGCCAGGATGAGCCGGCCCGTTGCGATCTCATGTTTGAAGACTTTCGCGAACATGTCTTCGCGTTCGGCATGGGTGAAAGGGTTGCGCGGATCCCTCGCCTGTTTGGCCGACCCGATCAGGACGATCAGTTTTTCGACCTTATCAAGCGCTGCGCGCACCACCGTTTCGTGGCCCGTGTGAAGCGGCTGGAAACGGCCGACAAAAACGCCGTAGTCATATCTGGACATTCGAGACTCCCTCGAATTGATGGGATTTCAGCCGAACTCCTCGGCTGCAAGAACCATAATACTCGTTTTGAGCATAATCAATCCGGAAAACTGGAAAAACGTTTCCAGATGCTGTTTTGGTAAACAGGCTGCTTACGACCGAAATCGCACGGGAACCAATCCGATCGCGGCCGGCAAACCTTGCAGGTGCCACCTGACGCCACTTGGGCCTATGGCGTGACGGCATGTACACTTCTGCGTGACGAAAACGAAATCCGGGTTTTCAGGCTGGCGCCAATGGCATCGGCGCTTTATATTCAAATTTGCGAAATTATGAATGTAAGGAACAAACCATGACTGTTGAACGTGCAATTCTTCTTGTGGTGGGCACTCTGATCGTCGCTTCCGTGCTGCTCGCGGTTTACGTCAATCTCAACTGGCTCTGGCTGACCGGTATTC
>JBCBUA010000042.1:0-25675 GCA_039818365.1 Pseudomonadota bacterium | reverse complement strand
CTTTTGTTGCCGGTGAACACCCGTTCCCGCCGTCCGCCTTCGGACGCCTTGCGGAACGAGGGCTCACTGACACCGCCGGTCGGAACGCTGACGTCCTTGGCCCGGCCGACATCCGCCACGCCCCGTTCGCGCACGGCATCCTCGACCGCCTTCTTGATCTGGGTCCGGACCCGTTTCAGGAAGCGGCGCCTGTTGCTCAGGCTCTTGTCTTTCGGGTTCAGTCTGCGGTCGATGAAATGCGCCATCTGTCAATCCGCCTCCGGCGCTACCCGGCCTTGTTGACGCGCATATACCACTCGACCAGGCGTCTGACCTGCCGTTTGGTGTAGCCGTGACCGGTCATGCGTTCGACGAATTCGTGGTGCTTCTCGTCGGTCTTCTTGTCCCGCTTGGCACCAAAACTGATCACCGGCAGAAGCTCTTCCACCTTTCCGAACATGCGCTTCTCGATCACCTGGCGCAGCTTCTCGTAGCGCCGCCAATCCGGGTTCTGCCCCTGGTTTTCCGCGCGGGCACGCAGGACGAATTTGACCACTTCGTTGCGGAAGTCCTTCGGGTTGGAAATACCCGCCGGCTTCTCGATTTTCTCGAGTTCCTCGTTCAAGGACGCCCGGTCGAATATCTGGCCTGTGTCGGGATCCTTGTAGTCCTGCTCCTCGATCCAGGCATCGGCATAGGCAATGTAGCGGTCGAACAGGTTCTGGCCGTAATCGGTGTAGGATTCCAGATAGGCCTTCTGGATCTCGTTGCCGATGAACTCCGCGTAATGCGGCGCCAGTTCCGTCTTGAGGAAGTCGAGATACCGGCTTTCGGTTTCAGGATCGAACTGCTCCCGCCGGATCGCCTGCTCAAGAACGTACATGAGATGCACCGGGTCGGCGGAAATCTCCTCCGTGTCGTGGTTGAAGGTTTCCGACAGAACCTTGAAGGCGAAGCGGGTCGAAATGCCGTTCATGCCCTCGTCGACGCCGGCGGCATCGCGGTATTCCTGAAGCGATTTCGCCTTCGGATCGGAATCCTTCAGCATCTCCCCGTCATAAACGCGAAGCTTGGAATAGAGCGTCGAGTTCTCATGGTCGTGCAGCCGTGTCAGAACGCTGAAACGGGCCAGAAGCGGCAGCGTTTCCGGTGCACAGGATGCCTCGGCCAGCGCACTCTGGCTGAGCAGCTTGCCATAGATATCGGCCTCCGCGCTTGCCCGCAGGCAATAGGGAACCTTTACCACGCTGATGCGGTCGAGAAACGCCTCGTTGTTCTTGTTGTTCTTGAACTGGCTCCATTCGGATTCGTTCGAATGCGCCAGGATCAAACCCTGGAAGGGCAAAGCGCCAATGTTCTCCGTTCCGACATAGGACCCTTCCTGGGTCGCGGTCAGAAGGGGATGCAGCACCTTGATCGGTGCCTTGAACATCTCGACGAATTCCATCATGCCCTGCGTTGTGCGGTTGAGCGCGCCCGAATAGCTGTAGGCGTCGGGGTCGTCCTGGCTGAATTCCTCCAGTTTCCGAATGTCGAGCTTGCCGACAAGCGCGGAGACATCCTGATTGTTCTCGTCGCCCGGTTCCGTCTTGGTAACGCCGATCTGGCGCAGGCGCGACGGATAGAGTTTGACGATGCTGAATTTCGAAATGTCGCCGTCGAACTCGTCCAGGCGTTTCGTTGCCCATGGAGAGATCAGGCCGGTCAGAAGGCGGCGCGGGATGTTGTACTTGTCTTCCAGCAGGTCGCCGACACGATTGGCGCTGAAAAGGCCGAGCGGAGATTCATAGACCGGGCTGATCTGGTCGCCCGCCTTGAGCACGTAGATCGGCTCCTGCTCCATCAGCCTCTTCAGGATTTCGGCGATGCTCGATTTGCCGCCGCCGACCGGACCAAGCAGGTAGAGGATCTGCTTGCGCTCTTCTAGGCCTTGGCTGGCATGGCGGAAAAAGCCGACGATGCGCTCGATCGTCGCCTCCATTCCGTAAAGGTTCTTGAAGGGGGCATACCGTTTGATGGTCCGGTTCATGAAGATCCGGCCGAGCCGTTGGTCCTGGCTCGTGTCGATGACCTCGGGCTCTCCGATCGCGGCCATCATGCGCTCGGCGGATGTCGCGCGCATCAAGGGGTCGTCTCTGCATCCAAGCAGGTAATCCTGGATCGTGATTTCTTCCAGGTGTCTGTTTCTATAGTCCTCGGCGAACCGTGTGTAGATCTCCATGTTCCACTTCCAGCTAGGCGCTCCCAGAGTACCTGCCCCCACTTAAAGTAGATGGGGTTTTCACCTTTGCTGGCAACTTAAACTTTAGACTTTCGCAAAAATTTCGTTCTCAAAAAAAATTGCGGGAGTTTTTGCGAAATTGCCTTCATTCCGGCGTAAAGATCTGGTTCGCATCTGCGGAAGACTTCAAAAATGGCAGTGTTCGCCTCTTTTTTCTCCAATATGTCTGAAAATCGGGCTATATTTTTTCACAAATTGCAAGAATTGCTCATCCTGCGAGCGGCTACACTTGCGTTGAACTTGGATGCGCGCCCTGCGTCCGTGGCTGGCTGTCATGAGCCGGGCCTGTGAAAACCGCCCAGGCGCGACAGCAGCAAAGCCACGTTCTTCACCTTGAATTTCTTCAGGAGCCGTGCCCGCACGTCCTCGACGGTGCGGGGTGAAAGACCGAGCGTTCTTGCCATTTCCTTGCTCGTCAGTCCTCTGGACAAGAGCAGGAGAATATCCCTTTCCCTCGGTGTCAGTTTTGGCCCCGTCCCGCTGTCGTCAATGAGGGCAAAGGACAAAACGGTCCGCGCAAGGGGACGGTCCGGCGTCAGTGTGCGTGCGCGGAACCGGCACCAGATCCTGGAACCGTCGGATCTGAGCATGAGGCGCTCGTCGGTATAGGGAAGCGACAGGCTCAGGGGTTTCAGCCCGATGTCGCGGATCTGGTGGAATTCCTCGTCCGACCCATAGAGCAGGCGGAAACTCTGGCCGATCAGATCCTGTTTCTCGTAACCGAACATGTCCGCGAAGCTCGAATTGCAGGTCCTGATGATCCGATGCTCGGTAAGGGCGATACCCATGGGAGCGTAATCAAACGCCAGCGCTTCCAGTTCGTCCATGCGTCACCGTGATCCTACGGTATTGGCACCGTAGCACGAGCCTACCATACTGCTTGGTAATTTTGCCATCAAGGAGTTCATCGCACGATGATGTCCGATCAGCTGATTCGGGAAGGTAACTGACGACACGGTGAACATGCAGGCTGACTGGGATCGCCCGGTTTCCGGCCCTTGATACGTTGAAATTCGAAAATTGCATCGCTTTCGCTCCGGGAATTCTGGATTTGGCGCACAAACCGGATGAATATGCAGATGTGGAAGACATGCGCGATTTCGCGAAGGTCCTGTGCGTTCGCTGATCGGCCTGTTGGCAAAGCCGTGAAACACAACATCGACAGATGGGGAGAGCTATGCGTTTCAAGAAAGTAGGGAGTGGGCTGGTCAGTGCCCTGGCATTGGCTGCAAGCATCGGCATCGCGGAGGCCAAGAGCGATATCGTGGTTGCAATGCAGCTCGAACCGCCGCATCTGGACCCGACCAGCGCTGCCGCCGGCGCGATCGATTCCGTGCTTTATTCCAATGTGTTCGAAGGACTTACCCGCTTTGGCCCCGACGGGACCGTCAATCCCGGCCTTGCCGAAAGCTGGACGATTTCCGAAGACGGCAAGACCTATACATTCACGCTGAACGCGGGTGTGAAGTTCCATGACGGCACGGACATGACCGCCGAAGACGTGAAGTTCAGCCTTGACCGGGCACGCGCCGACGACAGCGCGAATGCCCAGAAAGCGCTCTTCGCCGGCATTGACGCCGTTGAGGCCGTCGATCCTGTGACCGTCAAGGTGACGTTGAAGGAGGCCAACAGCAACTTTCTGTTCAACATGGCCTGGGGCGATGCCGTCATCGTCGCACCGGAAACGATCGCCGATATCAAGACCAATCCGGTGGGCACCGGAGCGTTCAGGTTTTCCGACTGGGTCCAGGGCGACAAGATCGAACTGGAAAGGAATCCGGACTACTGGGGCACACCGGCGAAGATCGACAATGTCACCTTTAAGTTCATTTCCGACCCGACGGCGGCGTTTGCATCCGTGATGGCCGAGGACGTCAACGCCTTCGTCGGTTTTCCGGCACCTGAAAATCTGCCGCAATTCGAGGCGGACCCGAGGTTCCAGGTTCTCGTCGGTTCGACGGAAGGCGAGACGATCCTGGCGATGAACAACAAGCTGGCGCCGCTCGACAATCCGCTGGTGCGCTCGGCCGTCGCCCATGCGATCAATCGGCAGGCGATCATCGACGGCGCCATGTTCGGTTACGGCACGCCGATCGGTACGCATTTCGCTCCGCATAATCCGGACTATGTCGATCTGACCGGCATGAGCGACTATGATCCGGAGCTTGCCAAGAAGCTGCTTGCCGAGGCCGGTTTCCCGGATGGGTTTAAGACAACGCTCAAACTGCCGCCGCCGTCCTATGCCCGCCGCGGCGGAGAGATCATCGCCTCTCAGCTGAGGGCGATCGGTATCGAAACCGAGATCACCAACCTGGAATGGGCACAGTGGCTGGAGCAGGTCTTCAAGGGCAAGGACTACGGCCTGACCATCGTCAGCCATACCGAACCGATGGACATCGGCATTTATGCCCGTCCCGACTACTACTTCCAGTACGACAATCCGGAGTTTCAGGCACTGTTCGCGGAAATCACGAGCGAAAACGATCCTGAAAAGCGGTCTGCACTCTTGAAGCAGGCCCAGGAGAAAATCGCCGGGGACCACGTCAACGCCTACCTCTTCCAGCTGGCGTTTCCGACCGTTGCCGATGCCAGGATCAAGGGCCTCTGGAAAAACCAGCCGACCCAGGCAACCGACCTTACGGGTGTCTCCTGGGAAAACTGACGACACCGCAAAGGGGCGCTCGCAGCGGGCGGGCGCTCCGTGGTTTGAACCGGGTGACGCTTTCCGGCTGCAACGTGCCGGCAGGTGCATGACGGGCTCATGTTGCAATATGTCCTGAAACGCCTGGTGTCGCTGTGCCTCAGTCTCGTGGCGGCCTCCGTGCTGATTTTCCTGACGCTTGAAGTCGTCCCGGGGGATCCGGCAGCCTACATGCTCGGCATCAACGCGCAGGAAGACACGCTCAACGCATTGCGCGAGCAACTGGGCCTGAATGGCACGATCCTGGAGCGGTATCTGTCCTGGGCAGGCGGTTTGCTCGTCGGAGATTTCGGAACGTCCTACACCTACCGGACGCCGGTTGCCGAACTGATCGGCGAACGCCTCTGGGTGTCGCTTCCGCTTGCGCTCTATGCACTTGCCCTGAGCACGCTGATCGCGTTCCCGGCGGGCATCTGGGCGGCGTCGAAACGCGGGAGCCTTGTCGACTCCGGCGTCATGGGCGTGACCCAACTTGGCGTGGCGATTCCGAATTTCTGGTTTGCAATGCTGATGGTGCTTGTCTTTGCCATCAATCTGCGCTGGTTCTCCGCCGGAGGCTTCCCCGGATGGGAGGATGGCCTGCTGCCGGGCCTGAAGGCCCTGACGCTGCCCGCCATCGCGCTCGCCCTGCCGCAGGCCAGCATTCTGACCCGGGTGATGCGGTCGAGCCTGCTCGACACACTCGGTGAGGACTATATCCGCTCCGCCCGCGCAAAGGGTCTCACGAGAGGACAGGCCATGTGGCGGCATGCCCTGCGCAATGCGCTGATCCCCGTCCTGACCATCATGGGCCTGCAATTCTCCTTCCTGCTTGCCGGCGCGATCATCATCGAGAACGTGTTCTATCTTCCAGGTCTAGGCCGGCTTGTCTTCCAGGCGATCAGCGCCCGTGATCTGATCGTCGTCGAAAGCGTGGTCATGCTGCTTGTCTTCGCGGTCATCCTCGTCAATTTCACCGTCGACCTGGCCTATGCCCTGGTGGACCCCAGATTGCGGAGACGCCGATGAACCGTCTTCTGCACAACCGGTCCACCTTGCCGGGCGCGCTGCTGACGCTCATCTTTGCCGGGGCGGCGCTCATCAGCCTCGTCTGGGTGCCTTATGACACCACGGTCCTCAACATCGCCGACAGGATGAAGCTGCCCAGTCTCGCGCATCCCTTTGGAACCGATCAGTTCGGGCGGGACATCCTGAGCATGCTCATGGTTGGTGCACGTACGTCGATTGCGGTCGCCCTTGTTGCCGTCGGTATCGGCATGCTGGCCGGGGTGCCGCTCGGGCTCGCGGCCGCCGCCCGCAAGGGCAGCCTGCCGGACGAGATCATCATGCGCACGAACGATCTTGTCTTCGCGTTTCCGAGCCTTCTGATCGCCGTGATGATCACCGCCGTTTTCGGCGCATCGGCGCTCAATGCCATCATTGCCATCGGCATCTTCAATATTCCCGTCTTCGCGCGCCTGACACGCGGCGCGGCCCTGACGCTGTGGAGCCGGGAATACGTCATGGCAGCACGGGTTGCCGGAAAGGGCGCGGCCCGCATTTCGCTCGAACACATTCTGCCGAACGTGACCAACCTCCTGATCGTCCAGGGCACGATCCAGTTCTCTCTCGGCATTCTCGCAGAAGCGGGTCTCAGTTATGTCGGCCTCGGCGCACAGCCGCCGACCGCCAGCTGGGGACGTATGCTGGCCGACAGTCAGACCATGATTTCGCTGGCACCGCACCTGGCGATTTTCCCCGGAATGGCGATCCTGCTGACCGTGCTCGGCCTGAACCTTCTTGGTGACGGGCTGCGCGACCTGCTCGATCCAAGGCTCCGGAGGGCGCGGACATGAGCCTGCTGGAGATCGAAGATCTGTCGCTTGAGATTCACGGGGAAGCGATCCTGAAAAATGTCTCGATGCAGGTCGAGCCGGGCCGTGTGCTTGGCGTGATCGGCGAAAGCGGATCGGGCAAGTCGATGACAGCCTGCAGCGTTATGCAGCTGCTGCCCAACGGATCGGCCTCCCGTGGCCGCATCGCGCTTTCCGGACGGGACATTCTGAACGCGAGCGAGAAAGATCTCTGCAGCATGCGCGGCCGGGATGTCGGCATGGTGTTTCAGGAACCCATGACGGCGCTCAATCCGCTTCAGACAATCGGTGCGCAGGTTGCCGAAACGATCCTCGTTCATGAAAGGGTGCCGAAGGCCGAGGCCCTTGCGCGCGCAGCCGATGCCCTGCGCCGTGCCGAGTTGCCTGCGGACCGGTTTCCGCTGACCCGGTATCCGCATGAACTCTCGGGCGGCCAGCGTCAGCGTGTCGTCATCGCCATGGCAATCGCGCTGCGGCCGAAGCTGCTGATCGCCGATGAACCGACCACGGCGCTGGACGTTACCACGCAGGCCCAGATCCTCGATCTCCTGAAGCGGCTGGTCGCAGAAGACGGCATGGGTCTTATGCTGATCAGCCATGATCTCGCCGTCGTCGCCGATCTTGCCGATGATCTTGTGATCATGCGGAGCGGTGAAGTTGTTGAAAGCGGACCGGCGCATGGGCTGTTCCGGAACATGAAGCACCCCTACTCGCGTGCCCTGCTGGAGGCATCCGGCCATGTTCCTGATCGGAACGGCGCGGCGCAGGAAACGGCGCTGTTGAAAGTGAACAGCGTGACCCGCGAGTACCAGACCCATACCCATGGCTGGTGGGGCCGGACAACGCATGTCCGGGCCGTTGACACTGTCAGCTTCGAGATCCGGAAAGGCGAGAGCCTCGGGCTCGTTGGCGAATCCGGTTGCGGCAAGTCGACATTGACACGGGCTATCCTGGGTCTTGAGGAAATTCAGGGCGGCGAAATCCTGCTGGATGGAACTCCGGTTGTCAGTCATCACCGGGTCAACCGGGATATCAGGCGGCGCATGCAGGTTGTCTTTCAGGACCCATATGGAAGTTTCAATCCGCGCTGGCGTGTCGACCGCTTGATCACCGAGCCTTTTCATCTTCTGGACAACCCGCCGCGCGGACCTGATCGGGACGCGGCGGTTGCCGAGGCGCTGGAAAGTGTCGGTCTGGGTGCCGGTGACAGCCGAAAATACATCCATGAATTCAGCGGTGGCCAGCGTCAGCGGATCGCGATTGCCCGCGCGCTGATCATCAAGCCGGACCTGATCATTCTCGATGAGGCCGTCTCCGCGCTGGATGTTTCCGTGCGCGCCCAGGTGCTCGACCTTCTGGCCGGGCTCGCGGATCGTTTCGGCCTGACCTACCTCTTCATCTCGCATGATCTGAGTGTCGTGCGATCCATTACCGAACGTGTGCTTGTCATGAAATCGGGACAGATCGTCGAGGAAGGCCCGACGGACAGCGTCTTCGACAAGCCGCAACATGCCTATACCAAACAACTCGTGGCCGCCGCGCCGGTTCTGCCGGCGGATGTCGCCTGAAGGAGATGCCATGACAGACCAGCTGGATCTTTGGTTCGATCCCTCTCACTGCCTGATTGACGGACGCTGGGTGGCGCCTGCAAGCGGCGAATATCTTCCGCTGGAGAATCCGTCGACGGGGGAGCGGATCGGTTCGATCGCAAGAGGCACGGCGGATGACATCGATGCCGCCGTCGCATCTGCGCGGAATGCATGGCAGGGCGGCTGGGGCCGGACGACGGCGGTTGAACGCGGACGCGTCCTCTTCAAGCTGCGGGAGCTGGTCCTGGAGAAAGTTGAGCAACTCGCGCGCATCGAAGCGATCGATGTCGGCAAACCGCTGAAACAGGCGCGCGCCGATGCGATCGCCCTTGCCCGGTACCTGGAGTTTTACGGCGGGGCGGCCGACAAGCTGCATGGCGACACGATCCCCTATCTGGACGGCTACACGGTCTACACGTTGCGCGAACCGCACGGGGTCACCGGGCATATCGTGCCTTGGAACTATCCGATGCAGATCATCGGACGCTCCGTCGGCGCAGCGCTCGCAACCGGCAATGCCTGTGTGTTGAAACCCGCAGAAGACGCCTGCCTGACGGCTCTGGCATTCGCGGATCTTGCGATCAAGGCAGGGCTGCCGGCCGGGGCCCTGAACGTGGTTCCGGGGCTCGGAGCCGAGGCGGGAGCCGCACTGACGGGCCATCCGGGCATCCACCACATCAGCTTCACCGGTTCGGTCGCCACCGGTGTTCATGTCCAGACGGCCGCAGCGTGCAATGTGGTTCCGGTCACGCTCGAGCTGGGCGGAAAATCACCGCAGCTGGTTTTCGAGGATGCGGATCTCGACGCCGCCTTGCCGTTTCTGGTCAATGCCGGGATCCAGAATGCGGGCCAGACGTGCTCCGCATCGTCCCGCATTCTCGTGCACCGGTCGATCCACGACGAGCTTGTCGGCAGAATGAGCGAAAGATATGCGGCGCTCAAGGTCGGTCCCGCCCTCTCCGATCTCGATGTCGGTCCGCTGATTTCCGGACGCCAGCAGGCCATCGTCTCCAGCTATCTGGATCGGGGCGACGATCTGGAGAAGGCGGCTGAGGCCTCCCTTGAGGGCGCGCCGGAGAGCGGTAACTACGTCCGGCCGACACTGTTTTCCGGTGTCTCGCCGACGCACACGCTGGCGCGCGACGAGATTTTCGGGCCGGTTCAGGTCGTCATTCCGTTTGAGGACGAGGACGAGGCCGTGGCGATTGCCAATGGCACGGATTATGGCCTCGTTGCCAGCATCTGGTCGCGGGACGGGGCCCGGCAAATGCGCCTTGCCCGGAAAATCCGTTCCGGCCAGGTCTTCATCAACAATTACGGGGCAGGCGGAGGGGTTGAACTGCCCTTCGGCGGCATCGGCAAGTCCGGACATGGGCGCGAAAAGGGTTTTGAGGCGCTTTACGGGTTCACCACGCTGAAGACGGTCGCGGCCTTTCACGGGTGAAGACCGTGTGCCCGGACGCAAAACAAGACAGTCAGGAGGAAAGATGAGATTGCAGGGAAAAACGGCCATCGTGACCGGAGGGGCCTCCGGCTTCGGCGCCGGGATTGTGCGAAAATTCGCAGCCGAAGGCGCCCGGGTGCTGATTGCGGATCTCAATCTTGCAGCGGCCGAGGAGATGGCGCAGGAAGTTGGCGCTGACGCGGCCCATGTGGATGTCGCCTCGAATGAAAGCGTCGGGGCGCTGGCAGCTCATGCCGAAGGTCTTTTCGGGTCGGTCGACATTCTCGTCAACAATGCCGGCATCACGCACCTGCCCATGCCGATGCAGGATGTGAGTGAAGAGGAATTCGACAAGGTGTTCGCGGTCAACTGCAAGTCCGTCTATCTGACTGCACGCCATTTCGTTCCGGCAATGACCGCTGCCGGGAAGGGGGCGATCCTGAATGTGGCCAGTACCGCGGGTCTCAGCCCGCGTCCGAAACTCAACTGGTACAACGCGTCGAAGGGCTGGATGATCACGGCGACCAAGACCATGGCGGTGGAACTGGCTCCGTCGGGCGTGCGGGTGAATGCGATCTGTCCTGTCGCCGGCGAAACGCCCTTGCTGAAAAGTTTCATGGGGGAAGACACACCCGAGATGCGGGCAAAATTCCTGTCGACGATACCGCTCGGTCGGTTCTCGACCCCGGATGACATGGGCAACGCGGCCTGTTTCCTGTGTTCCGATGAAGCCGCCATGGTGACAGGCGTTGCCATGGAGGTCGATGGCGGGCGCTGTATCTGACGGAGCGGTGCGCGTCAGAGACTGGATTTCACGCGTGTCTTTTGCGCCTTGGGATGCAGGGCAAACAGTTTAGGCCTGACGATCACGTCTTTTTGCGAATTGAGGGTTTGTGACAGGCGCTGAAATGGTGATGATCCGGCAGCGCCGCCTCCGGGGCGACGACAACAATGAAGGGATATCGTAACGATGATCAAAATTCATGGCCGCATATCGTCGGCAAATGTTCAGCCCGTTGTCTGGTGCCTTGAGGAACTGGGCGTTGAGTATGAACGCCTGGATGTCGGCGGCCCGTTCGGCGGCAACGACACGCCTGAATACCTGGCCATGAACCCGCTCGGACTGGTCCCGGTTCTGGAAGATGACGGTCAGGCGCTGCCGGAATCCTCTGCCATCCTGCGCTATCTGATGCGTCGATACGGCGGCCATCCTTCCGACCCCATGGCAGCAGCGCAGATCGAACGCTGGGTAGATATGTCAAAGCAGCACATCTATCAGCCCCTTATCCCGACGATCTTCTGGCAGACCATTCGGACCCCGGCAGATGAACGTGACAACAAGGGTGTCGCCAGTGCCGTCGCCACGCTCAAGCAATCCATGACGGTTTTCGAAGGCCTCATTGAGGGCCCCTATGTTGGAGGGGAAACACTAAACCTTGTCGACTATCAGATCGGCGGACTTCTTTACCGGTACTATGAGCTTGATTTCGAACGGGCGGATCTGCCCGGACTGCGCGCCTACTACGACCGCCTGTGCGATCGTCCGGCCTATCGAGACAACGTCATGATCGACTTCATGGGCATGAAGGTTCCGGGGGCCTGACCAGGGCATCCCAGTTGAAACAGCAGGCTGTGCAGCGGTCCCCGCGCGCGCGTTTGACACATGCGCGGGCTGCTGCGGCGGAACCTGGTACAGACCGGAAAGGCGACAAACGTGATTGAATTCTACACATGGACCACGCCCAATGGCAGGAAGGTCTCCATTCTCCTGGAAGAACTGGGCGTGGACTACACGGCGCATGCCGTCGATATCGGCAAAGGCGAACAGCACGAGCCTGACTTTCTGAAGATCGCACCGAACAACAGGATTCCCGCGATTGTCGACACGGAAACCGGCATCACCATGATGGAGACCGGTGCCATCATGATGTATCTCGCAGAAAAACACGGGAAGTTCATGCCCGATGGGTCCGCCCGGTGGCAGGCCATCGAATGGCTGATGTGGCAGATGGGCGGACTGGGACCGATGCTGGGCCAGGTCCATCACTTCGTGAAGTACAACAAGGGCAAGTCGGACTACGCCGAGGAGCGCTACGCAACCGAAGGCCAGCGCCTTTACCGGGTGCTCAATACCCAGTTGGAAGGCAAGGACTATATTGCTGGTGAGGGCAGGGGCGAATACTCGATCACGGACATGGCCTGCTGGCCCTGGGTCTCCCGCTTCGAATGGCAGGAAATCGATCTTGCCGCCTATCCCAATGTGAAGGACTGGTATCTGAGGATCGCGGAACGGCCGGCCGTCCAGCGGGGTTACCACGTTCCGAAATACGTAAACGACATCCCGATGCCGTAACAACAAAGATCTGCGCGCCGGCCTCGAAACCGGGATCGGCGCTTGCTCAGATGTCGAGACCCGACGAGCGGGCCAGGGTGACAAGTTCCTCGACCCGCTCGGCATTGTCGCGGGCAACGCTTCCGTCCCTGTGCCAAAGCGAATTCTCGAAGCCGATTCTGGCCTTGCCGCCAAGTTCCAGTGTCCGCAGCAGGCAGTCGGTTTCTTCCCTGCCGAAGGCGCACAGCATCCAGTCGAAGTCCTGTGTGTCCTTGAGCGCAAGCATCGGCTCGATGAAGGCTTCGATATCTTCCGGGCGGCTCACCTTGCGGCCGTCATAGGACCCGAGAACCAGCTGCACCTGATGGGACCGGCCCGGTATTGTGCCATCCTTGATGAACCCGACCAGCCGGTTCATGTCAGTCTCGTCAAAGCAGATATGCTGGATCGTGACGCCATTGTCGCAGGCCCAGTGATAGAGGCTTTTGGCTTCCGCCTCCGATTTCGCGTCCGGGACAAGTTCCCGGATCGCCGCCGTAACGGCCCTGGGTTTGAGAGACCGGATGAGCGTTCTCTGATCGGCGGCAGTGTAGCGGCCGGCAGCTTCGCTCGTCACCTGCACGAACCAGCCGGGGAGCTCGGTCTCAAGCCGCTCAACAAGGGTCCTGTACCGCTCAAGGTCGAGGCTGTGAGATCCATCATCGGCCCGGACATGGGCGTGAACACCACCCGCCCCGGCCATTGCGCAGGCCCGGCAGGTGTCGACGATTTCTTCAATCGTCACCGGAAGCGCGGGATGGTCGGACTTGCCCCGGCGCGCACCGGTCGGGGCGACGAGAATCTTTGGAAGAGCGGTCATGATCAGATTCGAAAAGGTCTGTGAGTTCGTAGCGTGCCCAACCGTTTACCGGGTCGCGCCGTCAGGATGCAAGCTGCTTTTGGCACCCTGAAGTCAGTCTGCCCTTGGGCTGCGGCCGATTGTCAGGCGGGTGGTGCGCCGACGGCGTCCGGGTGCGCATCCCTGAAAGCGTTCAGGCTTTCTGCTGCAGTTGCGGCCTCGCGTATTCTGGCAAAACCGGAAACGTCCACGCCCCAGCGATCGGCATTATAGAGTTGCGGGATCAGGCAGCAGTCGGCCATGGTCGGGTGCGCACCGAAACAGAACGGTCCATCCGAGGTCTGCAGCAGTTGCTCGAAGGCGACGAGACCTTTTTCAATGAAGTGGCGCATCCAGGACGCGCGTGTGTCGTTGCCGCCGCCGGTCAGGTCCAGAACGTGTTGCGCGACGCTGAGGTTGCAGACCGGGTGGATCTCCATGGCAATGGCATAGGAGAGCTGGCGCACACGGAACTGGCCGTCGATGTCTTCGGGCAGAAGCGAAGAGCCGGTTGTGGTCGCGTGCAGGTATTCGATGATGGCGAGGGACTGGGTCAGGGTCTTGCCGTCGATCTCAAGTGTCGGCAAAAGCCCTTGCGGGTTCCGTGCCAGATACCCGTCGGAGCGGTGATCTCCCGACAGCAGGTTGACCGGCTTCAGCGCAGTGGGAATATTTAACAGATTGAGCGCGATGCGGACGCGATAGCTGGCCGATGAACGCCAGTAATCGGATAGAGTTGCCGTTCGCGCCATCTTGGATCTCCCGTGGTTGCTGCTGGGTCTTGATAGACCCTCAAACGGAACAAGCGCAATGGCGCATTGCGACATCCGATGCAGGTTCAGTGACGCTGGTGGCTTCAGGTATTTGCGCGGCTGGCGAAAAGCCTGGTTTTGTCTCTTGGCAGTTTCGTAGTCTCATTGGTGGGGCAAGACCACCCCTTCTTCCTCGGCACCAACGGTGCGCCAGACCACATGACACTCGCAGCGAGAATTGACAAACAGATAAATATCGAGATATTTCGATTTATGGACGTAGATAATGCACTCTCAGCCCTGAACAATCCGATCAGGCGCCGGATTCTTGAATGGCTGAAGGACAGGTCGAACTTTCCGCCTGCGCTTCCCGAACACGCCGGCCTGGAGGGTGTGTGCGTCGGCTATATCCAGGAAAAGGCAGGGCTCTCTCAGTCGACCGTTTCCAACTATATGGGGCTCTTGAAGAAGGCCGGGTTCGTGACGGCCGAACGGCACGGTCAATGGACGTTCTACAGACGCAATGAAGCGAACATTCAGGCCTTCCTGAAAGCCGTTCAGGACGAGCTTTCAAGGTCCTAAGCCGCAGGGCAACTCGTTTTCAGGCACGTCCTTTTACAAGATATATCGAGATATTTCGATGGAAAGATGGAAATGACCGAGAAACCCAGACAAGCGGAAAGCGGGATTGATCAACCCTTGCGCCTGCCTTGCGGTGCCGAGTTGAAAAACCGCCTGGTGAAGGCGGCCATGTCCGATTCGCTTGGCGATGGGAAAGGCAATCCAACAGACCGGCAGATCCGGCTTTATGAACGCTGGGCGGAAGGTGGGGTTGCCCTGTCGCTAATTGGCGAAGTGCAGACAAATCCGCATTTCCCGGAAAAGCCGGGCAACCTTGTCCTTGGACCCTTGAGTGACATGACCGCGTTGCGGCGGCTTGCCGATCACGGTTCTCTTGATGGTGCGCAGATCTGGCCGCAGCTCGGCCACGCGGGGGCCCTGGCGCATGCGCCCATCAGCCACCCGAAGGGACCGTCGCCCCTTGACTTGGAGGGACTCAAATGCGCCGGCTTGACGCCGGAGGACATAAAGGCCCTGCCGGAGACATATGCGGCGGCCGCTGCCCGAGCCCGGCAGGCCGGCTTTGGCGGGGTTCAGATCCACGCGGGTCACGGCTTCCTGTTCAGCCAGTTCCTGTCGCCCCTGTTCAATCGGCGCACGGATGCCTATGGCGGATCGGTCGCAAACCGGTTCCGCGTGATCGGCGAGGTCATCGATGCGGTTCGCAACGCGGCCGGACCAGATTTTCCGGTTGGCATAAAAATCAATTCGACCGACAAACTGGAAGGTGGCCTCACCGAGGACGAGGCGCTGGACGTGGTGCGCCTGTTGGACACAACAACGGTGGACCTCATTGACGTCAGCGGTGGCACCTATTTCCCGGGCGCTCCCGCAAGCTCCGACGGCGTGTCGGCAACCGGGCCCTACTTCGCGGATTTCACGCGCCGCGCGAAGTCTGTCACGCATATCCCGGTCATGCTGACCGGCGGCATCAAGACCCGCGCCGAGGCCGTGGCGGTGATTGAAGGCGGTGATGCGGACGCGATCGGCCTGGCGCGCGCGGCGGTGCTTGAACCCGGGTTTGCGAATGCCTGGCTAAACGGGGCTGGTGGTGATCCGGTCTATCCGGTCTTCGAAGCACCGCCCGCAGGGGCTGTTACGGCCTGGTACACAATGCGCCTGACCGCGCTTGGGGAAGACGCCGAGGCTGCCTTCGACATGACCGCGCTGGAAGCGTTAAAGCTCTATGAAGCGCGCGACGCACAGCGCTCGGAAGGATGGCGGGCGCATTTCAGCGGTGTCTGTAGATGCTCATGATGGCACCGTTGGAACAGGCGGCCGTTTTCATGAGCTTCAGGTCCTGCCGTCCCGAGCCGGGTTCGAAAAGCCGCTTGCCGGACCCTGCGACAACCGGAAATGTCCAGAGCCTGAATTCGTCGACAAGCTTGTGGCGGATCAGGAATTGCAGGAGTTGCCAGCTTCCGTGAACCTGAAGCAGCGGACCTTCGCTTGATTTCAGCGCCGATATGGCCTTTGCCAGATCACCTGAGACCGGTTGCGCGTTGGTCCAGGCAAGTGGCTGTTGTGAAGAGGTCACGACATATTTCTTCGCAGCATTCATCATGTCGGCGACCGGGTTGTCTTCGACATCCGGCCAGTGCCCGGCAAAGAGATCAAAGGTCCTGGCGCCGAACAGCATGTCGTATGGTTCGGCCATCGCCTCCGTCTGAACCTGCTCCATGACCCCCTCCCAATAGGGCGCGGCCCAGCCTCCCTGTGAGAAGCTGCCGCTGCGGTCTTCGTCCGGCATGCTCGGTGCCTGCATCACGCCGTCCAGCGTGATGAAGGTCAAAGCGGCGATATCTCTCATGATCGGGCCTCCGGTGTGAGAAAGACGTCAAGGATTTTGAGTGTCGCCACCCACCCCTCGGCGTGGATGGTGCAGGCCTGGTCCGACGGGATGCCTTCGTGAATGACAACGACCTCGGTGCCTCCCGGCACGTCAAGAAACCGGAAACTCACTGACATGGGAATGTTTTCAAGAGGATCCGGCGCCTGCCATTCCCAGGTCATGCCGATGAACCGGGACGGCTCGATCACTTCAAAGACACCGGCAACACAGGGTGTCCGGCCGTCGGGCATCAGGTAGCGCAAGCGAAAGCGTCCTCCCGTTGAAAAGGCAAACTCCAGCGCTTCCACCTTGATGCCCGGGTCGGGTGTAAACCATTGTGTCAGTGTCTCCGCATCGCGGAAGGCGCTGAAGATCCTCGCGCGCGGCGCGTTTATGGTCCTGCGGACGATCAGCGGAACGGGGGTCTCGGTCATGATGGATCGTCCTCCGGGTCCATCGCGCTGACAAACTGGTCGAGGCGGCGAAGCGTGCCTTCCCAGAAACTGCGATGGCTGGCAATCCAATCTTCGGCCTCTCGCAGCGGCGCTGTTTCCAGGTGAAACAAGTGCACCCGCCCGGTAACTTCGCGGCGGATGAGACCGGCAGTTTCGAGCACCTTCAAGTGCTTGGAGATCGTCGGCTGGGCAACATTGAAAGGTGCGCGCAGCGCGTTTGCGGACTGGGCTCCGTTTCTGGCCAGCATGGAAATGATCTGGCGCCGTGTCCCGTCTCCGAGCGCATGAAACGCCCGATCCATCGGGTTCTGATAATGTATAGCCATTTGGCTATATAATAGGATGAGCCTGTCTCGGTCAAGCCGTCGTCTGAAGTCGACCTTCAGGCTTCGCGCAGATGCTCCAGAAGCGACGCCTTGGCGCCTTGAATATGGCGGCGGGTCAGTTCGGCGGCATGGTCCGCGTTCCCGGCCCCGCAGGCCGTGATGATCGCGTCATGTTCCACGCCGGCGCGCTCCATGCCATTCGACATGACCAGCTGTGCACGGATCTGGCGTTCGACCCGGTCGATGGCGTTCCGAGCAATCTCCTTGAAAAATGTCAGGTCGCTTGCACTGTAGAGCGTTTCATGAAAATCCCGGTTGAGATCGCCCCATGTCATCGGGTCTTGCGATGCTGAAAATGCCGCGCATTTTTCGCGCGCCTCGGCGAGCAGCTCAGGTGTCATCCGCGGAACCGCGTTCCGGATGATCTCCGGTTCCAGAAGTGCCCGCAGATTGAAGATTTCCTCCGTCTCCCCGGGTGAGAGTTCCGTCACCACCGCACCCTTGTAGCGCCGGGTTTTGACAAGACCCTGCTCCTCCAGCCGGGAAATCGCCTCACGGACCGGGATTCGGCTCGTGTTGAACAGCCGGGCGATCTCGTCCTGGCGCAACGGTTCGCCTTCTTCCAGCTCGCCCTGAATGATCGCCTTGCGCAGGGCCTCGAAGACGATCGATGAGGCGGAGGCCGTTGCGGAAATGTCCATCGATGTCAGTTTCAAGTTCCGTCCCTTCCCTGGTCGCACGGATCTCGCGTTCCGCAGGCACTTTCATTTTTTGGATATTTCATATTGAATATTGGATCCAATCTGATTTATCAATCCCTCAAGCCTGTCTTTTCCGTCGGACCAGAGCATTGGAAGCGCAGGTCGAGAACGCCTGTCTGTTCGCCGCGAGGGCGACGGCGCGCGAACTCAGACGCGGTGCATCTGTCCGGCGGCGTTGTATGGAAAGCAGAAGATCTGCAGCAAGGAGTGATCAATGACCACCAACGTCTTTTCCGGGCTGATGCCGGCCCTCATGACCCCTTGCCTGCCTGATCGCACGCCGGACTATGATGCGCTTGTTGCCAAGGGGCAGGAGCTGATCGCTGCCGGCATGTCTGCGGTTGTCTATTGCGGTTCCATGGGGGACTGGCCGCTTCTCACGGACGCACAGCGAATGGAAGGCGTCGAGCGGCTTGCAAAAGCGGGCGTTCCCGTTGTCGTCGGCACGGGGGCGATCAACACGGCCGCCGCCGTCGCGCATGCCCGGCACGGCGCCGAGGTGGGCGCACATGGCCTGATGGTTATCCCGAGGGTGCTGTCGCGCGGTAGTTCGGCTGCCGCGCAGCGCAGCCATTTCAGCGCAATCCTCTCTGCTGCCAGCTCGCTGCCTGCCGTGATCTATAACAGTCCATATTACGGTTTCGCGACACGGGCCGATCTGTTCTTCGAGTTGCGCGCGGCGTTTCCGAACCTTGTCGGCTTCAAGGAATTCGGCGGCAAGGAAGACTTGCGCTATGCCGCGGAGAACATCACGTCGAAGGACGAGAACGTCACCCTGATGGTCGGTGTCGATACGGCGGTCCTGCATGGCTATGTCAATTGCGGCGCAACCGGAGCCATTACCGGTATTGGCAACGCAATTCCCAGGGAAGTGCTCCATCTGGCGCGGCTGTGCCGGAAAGCGGCCGAAGGACATGTCGAGGCGCGCCGGTGCGCGCAGGAGCTGGAAGACGCCATGGCGGTTCTGTCCAGCTTTGACGAAGGTCCGGATCTGGTTCTCTATTACAAGTACCTGATGGTACTGAACGGCGAGGACGTCTACCGTTTGCATTTCAATGAGACCGATGCGCTGTCCGATGCGCAGCGCAATTATGCCGAGGCGCAATACGCCCTCTTCAAGGCATGGTATGCCGACTGGTCCCGGCAAGGGGGAGTGATCGCTGAATGCGCGTGATCGACAGTCATACGGCAGGTGAGCCGACCCGGATCGTGATCGAGGGCGGACCGGATCTCGGATCGGGGCCTTTGGCGGAACGGGCCGCGCGTCTGGAAGCGGATCATCTGGATTTCTGCGCTTCCGTTGTCCTCGAACCGCGCGGTCACGACGCCATCATCGGCGCGCTCCTGTTGCCGCCGTCCAGGGATGACTGTTCCGCATCCGTCATCTTTTTCAACAACCTGCAGAATCTCGGCATGTGCGGGCACGCTTCCATCGGCCTTGGGGCGACCCTCGCCTATCTGGACCGGATCGTCCCCGGCCGTCACAAGATCGAAACGCCCGTGGGTGTTGTTGAGATCCTGCTTCATGATGCCCACACGGTTTCCGTCACCAACGTTGAAAGCTATCGTCACCTGAAGGGTGTCACCGTCGATGTCGACGGATACGGCGCAATCACGGGCGATGTTGCCTGGGGCGGCAACTGGTTTTTTCTGGTCAGGGAAAGCCCGGTGGATCTCGTCCCGCAGAATATCCGGCCTCTCACCGATCTGACCCTGAAAATCCGCGGGTCTCTGGAAAAAAACGGGATCACGGGCGCGAATGGTGCCTGGATCGATCACATCGAGGTTTTCGGGCCCCCTGCGAACCCCGCAGCCGACAGCCGCAATTTTGTCCTGTGCCCGGGCGGTGCCTACGACCGGTCACCCTGCGGCACAGGCTGTTCGGCGAAACTGGCCTGCCTGGCTGAAGACGGTCTGCTTGCGCCGGGACGGGACTGGGTTCAGGAAAGCGTCATTGGCAGCACCTACACGGCCAGTTACCAGCCGGGCAGCGGCACGGGCGTTGTCCCGACCATAACGGGTCAGGCGTTTGTCACCTCCGATGCCACCCTCAGGTTCGATCCGGCAGATCCCTATCGCGCAGGGATACGCTTCTAGAGTCTGATCGGGGGTAGTAAGGGTGTCGTGGAAACGCGCATGAGCAAAGAGACGCAGGACATAGTTGTTGTCGGATCCGGGATCGTCGGGATCACGGCCGCGCTCCGGCTGCAGTCGCTTGGCCGGTCGGTGCTCGTGCTTGACCGCGGGGACGGCAAGCCGCGAGCTTCGGAAATGAACGCCGGTGCCTTTGCCTTTTCCGATATCGAACCGCTGGCGACGCCCGGCATCATGCGCAGGGCACCGAAGTGGTTGCTGGATCCGCTCGGCCCCCTGTCCATCCCGCCTCGCTACGCGTTGAAGATTGCACCCTGGCTACTCCGCTTCTGGCGGGCAAGCGGGGTGGACCGGTACCGGGCCTCGGTGACGGCCCAGGCGGATCTGATGCAATCGGCGCAAAA
This sequence comes from Pseudomonadota bacterium, assembly GCA_039818365.1. Lineage (GTDB taxonomy): Bacteria > Pseudomonadota > Alphaproteobacteria > Rhizobiales > Stappiaceae > Roseibium. Next base: position 5,375 of record JBCBUA010000042.1, on the reverse strand, counting down.
AGCCCTGGAGGATCTGATCCGGGACACGGCCACAGACAAGCTCTTCCGACGGGAAGGGCAGCTGCAGCTCTATGAAGGTGAGCGTGAGTACCGGGCCAGCCTCCCGTCATGGGACCTGCGCCGGGCACACGGCATCGATTTCGAATTGCTGGAAACGCCGGAGGCGATTGCCGCGTTTCAGCCGGGTCTCCATCCAAGGTTCACCCACGCCGGTTTCACGCCGGGCTGGATCAATTCCTGTGATCCGGCGCGCTGGCTCAGAACCTTGACGGACATCTTCCTGTCGCGGGGAGGCCGGCTTGAGAAGGCCGAGATCAGGGCGCTCAGTCTGACTGAGACGGCCGTCCGCTTGTCAGGTCCGGAGACTGAAACGCTTGCCGGCCAGGTCATCATCTGCGCCGGTGCCTGGTCCCACCAGCTCGCCGCAACCATCGGTGACCGTTTTCCGCTTGAAACAGAGCGCGGTTACAACACGACGCTTGGCGCGGGAGCTTTCGATCTCAGGACGCATCTCACCTTTCCCGGGCATGGCTTCGTGGTCACCCGCATCGGCGACGGTATCAGAGTCGGCGGTGCCGTCGAGCTTGGCGGCCTGTCGCTGCCGCCGAATTACCGCCGGGCCGAAACGCTGCTCGACAAGGCCAAAAAGTTTCTGCCGGAACTGACTGGCGACAATGGGCGGCAATGGATGGGTTATCGTCCGTCGCTGCCGGACAGTCTTCCGGTGATCGACCGGTCGCCGCAGGACCGCCGCGTGATCTACGCGTTCGGGCACGGCCATCTGGGATTGACACAATCAGCCGGAACGGCCGAACTGATCACACATCTAGCCGGGGACACGGCTCCACCCATTGACCTGAAACCCTTTTCCGCGCGCCGCTTTTGAGGAGAGCCCGATGAAAATCTCTGCGATCAATGTCTTCCAGGTTGATTTGCCGCTGAAGGAAGGGCGCTACAGCTGGTCAAACGGGAATTATGTCGAGGTGTTCGACAGCACGGTGGTCGAGATCGTCACCGATGAAGGCCTGACAGGGTATGCCGAGTGCTGTCCGCTCGGATCGGCCTACCTGCCGAGTTTCGCACGCGGGGTGAGGGCGGGTCTGGAAGAACTCGCGCCTCGGCTCATCGGTCAGGATCCGCTCAATATCGGCGCGATCAACCGCAGCATGGACGCGGCCTTGCGCGGGCATCCCTATGCCAAGGCACCGGTCGATATCGCCTGCTGGGACCTCCTTGGAAAGGCGACCGGCCAGCCGGTCTACACGCTCCTTGGCGGCGCGGCGCAGGACGATGTCGTGCTCTACCGCGCAATCAGCCAGGAAGCACCCGATGTCATGGCGCGAAAGATCGAAGGCTATGCGGCTGAGGGCTACACCAAGTTTCAATTGAAGGTTGGCGGTGATGCCAATGAGGACATTGCGCGCATTCATGCAACGCGCGGTGTGCTGAAACCCTCGGATCTGCTTGTCGCCGATGCCAATACCGGCTGGACACGTCACGAAGCGGCCCGCGTGGTCGGTGCCGTCGCCGCGCTCGACGTCTATATCGAGCAGCCCTGCATGACCTATGAGGAGTGCCTTTCGATCCGCAGACGGACCGGTCTTCCCTTCGTCCTGGACGAGGTCATCGACGGCCCGAATGTCCTCGTGCGCAGCCTGGCGGAAGATGCCATGGACTGCATCAATCTCAAGATTTCCAAGGTCGGCGGGCTGACCCGGGCCAAGCTCATGCGCGACCTGTGCGTCGCGCACGGAATTCCCATGACCATCGAGGACACCTGGGGCGGGGATATCACCACGGCGGCCATTGCCCACCTTGCCCGCTCGACACCGGCGGAATTCACCTTCTCGGCCACCGACTTCAACAGCTACGGCACCGTGGATATCGCCGAGGGTGCGCCGAAACGCATAAACGGGCGGATGACGGCGGCCGATCGTCCCGGTCTTGGTATAACACCGGTTTTCGAAGCACTCGGCGCACCCGTCGCCCGCTATTCATGAGGCAGCCAACATGCGCAGCAGCAAGACAATTCACGTGATCTCCTGCCATGCGGAAGGCGAGGTCGGCGATGTCATCGTCGGCGGGGTCGCGCCGCCTCCGGGGGATACGCTATGGGACCAGCGGAGTTTCATTGCGCGCGACCAGGCCCTGCGGCGCTTCATGCTCAACGAACCGCGGGGCGGCGTGTTCCGGCATGTCAATCTGCTGGTGCCGCCGAAACACCCGGACGCCGACGCGGCCTTCATCATCATGGAGCCGGAAGACACCCCGCCCATGTCCGGATCGAATTCCATCTGCGTTGCGACCGTGCTCCTCGACAGCGGCATTCTGCCCATGGCCGAACCCGTCACGGAACTGGTTCTTGAGGCGCCGGGCGGGCTGGTGCGCCTGACGGCCGATTGCCGGGATGGCAAGGCGGAAAGGATCCACGTCCGGAACGTCGCCAGTTTCGCGGACAAGATGGATGTTGTGCTGGAAGTCGAGGGCATCGGAACCCTGACAGTCGATACCGCTTTCGGCGGTGACAGTTTTGTGGTCGTGGACGCGGCAGCCCTCGACCTTGGCATGACCGAAAGCGAAGCGGCCGACATAGCAAGGCTCGGTGTGCGCATTACCAATGCTGCGAACGAGCAGCTCGGTTTTTCGCATCCGGAAAATCCGGATTGGAACCATATCTCCTTTTGTGCGTTCTGCGGTCCGCTGAGCGCGACCGAAAAGGGCTTCACCGGACGCTCCGCGATCGCGATCCAGCCGGGCAAGGTGGATCGCTCGCCCTGTGGAACCGCCGTGTCCGCGCGCATGGCGCTGATGGCGGCAAGGGGCCAGATGCACGTTGGCCAGGAATTTGAGGCAATCTCGATCATCGGGTCGACATTTACCGGCAAGATCCTCGGCACCGCGACGATTGGAGAAAAGGCTGCGATCGTGCCGCAGATCAGCGGGCGCGGCTGGATCACCGGCACGCACCAGCACATGCTCGACCCGGACGACCCCTGGCCCGAAGGCTACAAGCTGAGCGACACCTGGGGCGCGTAGAACCGCTCCGGAAGCCGGCCGGGGACGTTTCCATTTTCTCTGTGCGTGGTAAGCTTGAACCTGGATCTGACGCGTCAAGAAGAAGCAAATATGGGGCAGGCCATTGCCCATCGGACGCGGAAGACATAGGGTCACGGCCCGAAGTAAAGCATCGCATTCAGCGGGAGGCTGTCTGTCGCTTTCGCAAATACCCGAAAGGATTCTTTCCATGTCGCTTCGCATCAATGACACCGTGCCGGATTTTACCGCCGAGACCGATCAGGGCCCGATCAGCTTCCACGAGTGGATCGGTGACAGCTGGGCCATTCTGTTCAGCCACCCGAAAGACTTTACGCCCGTCTGCACCACAGAATTTGGCGTCGTTGGCCAGCTCAAGGATGAGTGGGAAAAGCGTGGGACCAAGGTTATCGGCGTCTCGGTCGACAATGCGGAAGATCACAAGAAATGGAAAGTCGACATCGAGAAGGTTTCGGGTGCGACCCCGGGCTTCCCGATCATCGCTGATGAAGGTCTGAAGGTGTCCAAGCTGTTCGACATGCTGCCGGCAGAGGCCTACCTGCCCGATGGCCGCACACCGGCGCACAGCGCAACCGTCCGTTCGGTGTTCATCATCGGACCGGACAAGCAGCTGAAACTGTCGATGACCTACCCGATGACGGTTGGCCGGAACTTTGCCGAGGTGGTCCGTGCCCTCGACGCCCTGCAGATGTCCTCCAAGGGCGTGGCAACGCCGGCCAACTGGAATGTCGGCGAAGACGTCATCATTCCGCCAAGCGTGAACGACGACGACGCCCGCGCCAAGTTCGGGGATTTTGACGCCGTCCTGCCCTACCTGCGCAAGATCAAGGCTCCCGCCTGATCAGGACGTACGACAAAAGGTGATGGGTTGGTGTCTGTGACGCTTGTAAAAGGTGTTTGCCGTAGTTCGGTCGACGTGATCTCGAGCCGGAAACCTGCCCATCACATGTCATTGCCACAGTAGATCCACTGCCGTCCGGTTTAGAAAGTGCTGGCGAACTTATGAAATTGAGAAAGCCGCATAATTCTTTCCGGAGCCAAGTCGGGATACTGAATTGTTTCTCCGGTTTGTCCATCCCGGTTTGCCGCACGCGCGGCAAGACCGGGATGACAAATCCGGAAAATTGCGTGTCTCAACCCAGCGGCGTGCAGATCTGCAGCAGGGCGGCGAGATGATCAGGTGTTGCCAGGCCGATGCAACATGCGTGAACGGTCAACAGGAACGCCGTCAGGACCGTTCCGGTTCCCAGCGCGAGCAGGAGCGACGGGTCCTGCCGGATCTCGCGCAGCGCAGACGCGCTTCTGGATTGCGGGTTTTGCATGTGTTCCTCCCTCGGACATGCGGCGCCCCGGCGCAATTGAGCCCGGACGCCGTGAAGATCAGGTGACGGGTTCTTCCGCCGTTGCTTCCGATTTCTTTCCGCCGAACAGGCCGCCAAGCCATCCCTTCTTCTGCTCGGGAGCCTCTGCGGCCGCAGCTTCACCGGTGCTTTCTTCCCCAGCTGTGCTTGGCTCGACCTGTTCGGCAAAGGCCGTGAAGAATTCGCCGGCAAGCCGTTTCGCGGTCGAGTCGATCAGCCGCGCACCGAGTTGGGCAAGCTTGCCGCCGACCTTGGCATCGACGTCATAGTGAAGGATCGTCGCGTCCGGTCCGTCCTCCTCGAGCCGGACCTTGGCCCCTCCGCGCGCGAAACCCGCGACACCGCCGGAGCCTTCGCCCTCGATGGTGTAGCCGTTGGGCGGATCGAGGTCGTTCAGGGTCACCTTGCCGCCGAACGTCGCCTTTACCGGACCGACCTTCAGCTTGACCTTGGCTTCCATTTCCGTGTCGGAGTGCTTGGTCAGCTCTTCGCAGCCGGGGATCGACGCTTTCAGCACGTCGGGATCATTCAGGGCCTCCCAGACCTTCTGTATCGGGGCTTCGATCCGCTGGCTGTCGTTCATTTGCATGTGGGGTACTCCAATTGAGATGTCAGATGGTTTGGATATTGGTCTGGCGCTGGCCCCTGCGCCGGATCACGAGCAGTTCCGCGAGGATGGACAGGGCGATTTCCTCAGGTGTGATCGCGCCGAGGTCGAGCCCGGCGGGGCCCTCGATGCGCTCAAGCTCCGGTTCGCTGATGCCTTTTTCCCGTAGTTTGTCCTTCAGGGCGTTGATTTTGCGGCGGCTGCCGACAAAGCCGACATGGCGTACTGGCACGGTGAGTGCACCTTCGAGCGCCGCAAGGTCACCCCGCCCCTGCGTTGAGACAATGACATAGGTATCGGCGTTTCCGATCGCGCCGGGAACAAGGCCCTCGATCCGGCGCCAGTCGCCGGAT
>JBCBUA010000041.1:0-25862 GCA_039818365.1 Pseudomonadota bacterium | reverse complement strand
GTGAACCCGCCGCACGCAACGATACTAGCTGTCGGGGCGGGAGAGAAACGTGCCGTTGTCAAGGACGATGCGGTGGCGATTGCCACAGTCATGACCGTGACGCTGTCCACGGATCACCGCTGCGTTGACGGTGCTCTCGGTGCACAGCTGCTTGGCGCCTTCAAGGGCTACATCGAAAACCCGATGAGCATGCTCGTCTGACGCTTGCTCTGCGGCGCGGTGCTGATGCCGCGCCGTATCTGAACGATGATTTCTTTCGCCGGGGAAGAACACCATGGCTGATACCAACTACGATGTGATCATCATCGGCTCCGGGCCGGGTGGTTATGTAACCGCAATCCGTTCCGCGCAGCTCGGTTTCAAGACCGCAATCGTCGAACGCGAGCACATGGGAGGCATCTGCCTCAACTGGGGCTGTATTCCGACCAAGGCTCTTTTGCGGTCCGCCGAGATCTACCACTACATGCAGCATGCCAAGGACTATGGCCTGTCGGCTGAAAAAATCTCTTTCGATCCGGCCGCCGTCGTCAACCGCTCTCGCGGTGTCTCCGGCCAGCTCGCCGGTGGTGTCGGCTTCTTGATGAAGAAGAACAAGGTCGACATCATCTGGGGTGAAGGCAAGGTGACGAAGGCCGGTGAAGTCACCGTGTCCAAGACCTCCAAAAAGGCGATGGAACCGCAGCACCCCGCGCCGAAAGGCACGAAAGGCGAGGGCGTCTACAAGGCGAAGCACATCATCGTGGCAACCGGCGCGCGTCCGCGCGTCATCCCGGGCATTGAACCGGACGGCAAGGACATCTGGACCTATTTCGAGGCCATGGTGCCGCCGACAATGCCAAAATCCCTGATCGTCATGGGGTCGGGCGCAATCGGCATCGAATTCGCCTCGTTCTACAAGACCATGGGCGCGGATGTGACGGTCATTGAAATGATGTCCACGATCATGCCGGTCGAAGATCCCGAGATTTCCGGACTTGCTAAGAAGCAGATGGAAAAGCAGGGCATCAAGTTCCTACTTGAAGCAAAGGTGTCCCAGGTCAAGAAGAGCGCCAAGGGCGTCACCGCGACGGTCGAAACCAAGGACGGCAAGAAGCAGGACCTCACCGCCGAAAAACTGATTTCGGCTGTCGGTGTTGTCGGCAATATCGAGAAACTCGGTCTTGAGGAACTCGGTGTGAAAACCGACCGCGGCTGCGTTGTCATCGACGGATATGGGCGCACCAACGTGCCTGGCATCTATGCGATCGGTGATGTCGCAGGACCGCCGATGCTTGCACACAAGGCGGAACACGAGGGCGTCATCTGCGTGGAGAAGATTGCCGGCAAGGATGTTCATGCCATGGACAAGTCGATGATCCCCGGATGTACCTACTGTCATCCCCAAGTCGCGTCCGTCGGTCTGACCGAGCCGAAGGCCAAGGAAGCCGGCTACGACATCAAGGTCGGACGTTTTCCTTTCATCGGGAATGGCAAGGCGATCGCGCTTGGTGAACCGGACGGGCTCATCAAGACAATCTTCGATGCCAAGACGGGGCAATTGCTCGGGGCCCACATGGTCGGTGCGGAAGTCACCGAGCTTATCCAGGGCTACGTCGTCGCCATGAACCTGGAGACAACGGAAGAAGATCTGATGCATACGGTGTTCCCGCATCCGACGCTTTCTGAAATGATGAAAGAGTCGGTGCTGGATGCCTATGGACGTGTTCTGAACATGTAGTCCGGACCTTTGGTGATCCCGGCGCGGTTCGGGATCACCCCGTCAAGCGGAGGCGCCACGGTGTTTGCCTATTTTCTGGACGGATTGCGGTTTGTCTGTCTGGAGGGGAGCTGGGCGCTCCAGCCGCATGAAGAAAAGATCCTGAACGCGGCCCTCGACTGGCTTCCGGCGGACGACGCCGACCGGGCGCGTCAGCAACTCTCCCAGCGTTTCTTTGTTGAAAGGCAGGCCAACGGCCGCATTCCGTGCTTTCGCTACTATCGCGAACACGGAGACGATCTCCTCGGCGAACCGTTCCGCACCGGAACGCATTTCATAAATGTGCGTTTGAAAACAGCGGACCGACAGCTCAAGGCCAAGTGCGTCTTGCACGAGGGAGTTGTTTTCGGTCTCGAGTTTTCCAAACCAGGCCGTTATTTCAAAGGCAAAGAGATCGAGGTGGTCGCGGTGAGTTGTGATACTGCCGGGTTCAGCTACACTGATGTTCTGGACCGGGCGGAACACGGGTCCGGCAAAACTGACTGACGTGGGAGGGTTGTCATGGATGCAAAGTCAATTCTGATCTGGGTTGCGATCGGCATTATCGCGGGTTGGCTCGCCAGTATCCTCGTCGGTGGCGGAGGCTTGATACGGTATCTGCTGACCGGAATTATCGGTGCCTTTGTCGGCGGATTCATCTTCAAGTTTTTTGGGATTAACATCGATCTCGGCAATCCCTATCTGAATGAAATACTGGTGGCCGCCATTGGGGCTGTCGTTGTCGTGCTGATCGCGCGCGTACTGGCTTGATCTGATCCCTGATCGGGGCCTCAAGGTGCAGCGTCTGAAAAGGAACAGGTATGGGGCTCATCATTTCTGCCATCATCGGTCTGATCGCAGGCGCGGTTGCCCATCGGGTGCTCGACAGCCGGGGCGGGTTCCTCGGTAGCCTTGTTGTCGGTCTGATCGGCGCCCTTTTGGGGGGAGAACTGGCGTCGATCCTCAATCTGAACCTTGCCGGCGGTGTTGTCGACAGACTGATCGTTGCGATCATCGGCGCGATCCTGTTTCTGTTCGTCTGGAAAAAGGTCTTCAAGTGAGGTCCTTGCGTACCGGGGTGGACGAGGCTGCACTCTTTTCTGGCGGCGGCGTTGTAGCAAACAACCGGTATGTGTTTGGCGAACAGGTCGGCGGACAGGGAGCTTGAACGGTTGATGGAACGAAAGCTGGAAACGCCGGATTTCAGGCTTGCCACATACGGGACCCTTGCACCTGGCCGCGCCAACCATGCGCAGCTCGCCGACATACCTGGCCGCTGGCGCGAGGGAAGTGTGCGGGGGCGCCTCGTGCAGTCCGGTTGGGGCGCTGCGCTCGGGTTTCCGGGGCTGGTGCTGGATCCCGAGGGACAGACCATCGAGGTGCTTGTTTTCGAGTCTGCCGAACTGATCGAACACTGGGACCGGCTGGATGCGTTTGAAGGCGAGGGGTACGCGCGTGCCGAAACGCTCGTCCGCACAGAGAGCGGCGACGTCCCCGCCTATATTTATGTCGTTTCGGACAAGCCCGAACGGTCCGAAAGCCCGGACAATGATCCCGGAGTAAGCGTCTTTCCGTTGATTACCATGGATAAATTGCGGTACGCGGACACGGATCGCCAGGGCCATGTCAACAATGCCGTTTTCAATACGTTTCTCGAGACGGGACGGGTCGAACTGCTTTTTGGCGATGAGTTGATGTGCGAGGGTGCGTCCTTTGTCATCGCGCGGCTCGAACTTGATTTTCTGTCCGAGATCAACTGGCCCGGGGAAGTGCAGATCGGCACGGCGGTCAAGGAGATCGGACGCAGTTCCCTGAAGCTTGTTCAGCGGGTCTATCAGGATGGACGGCCTGTCGCTCAGGCGTTGACCGTGATTGTGCAGATGAACGAAGAAACGCGTAAATCGACCCCCCTGTCGGAAGCGGCCCGTCAGCGATTTTCCGAGTTATTGAGACCTGCACTGATCACATAGCTGACGCGGCACCATTTCACCTTGACCTTTCAAAGGAATAGAGACACTTAAGGCTCATGGTTACGATCGTAGACACGCTCAATCGCCCCCGGCAGACATCTGATGTGCGTCCGCGCCATCCGGAAAAAGAACATCGGCCGGACAATCCGATCCAGCGCAAGCCGAAGTGGATCCGGGTCAAGGCTCCCACATCGCCGATCTACCGTGAAACCAGGGATGTTGTCCGCAACAACAACCTGGTGACCGTGTGTGAGGAAGCCGGCTGTCCGAATATCGGTGAATGCTGGTCGAAGAAACACGCCAGCTTCATGATCCTGGGCGATACGTGCACACGCGCCTGTGCCTTCTGCAATGTCAGAACGGGGATGCCCGGGCCGGTTGACCCGAAAGAGCCCCAGGGTGTTGCCGACGCGGTTGCGACGATGGGCCTTGAGCATGTTGTCATCACATCGGTGGACCGGGACGATCTTGATGATGGCGGCGCCAAGCATTTTGCGGATGTGATCACAGCGATACGGAAAACCTCGCCCTCTACGACGGTCGAAGTCCTGACGCCTGACTTCCTGAGGAAAGACGGTGCACTGGAAACCGTGGTGGAGGCGAAGCCGGACGTCTTCAATCACAATCTTGAAACGGTGCCTTCCAAGTATCTCACCGTGCGGCCGGGTGCGCGCTACTTCCATTCCATTCGCCTGCTTCAAAAGACAAAGGAGCTGGATCCGGAAATGTTCACCAAGTCCGGGATCATGGTCGGGCTGGGTGAGGTTCGCAACGAAGTTCTGCAACTCATGGACGACCTCCGGGCGGCAGATGTGGATTTTCTGACGATTGGCCAATATCTGCAGCCGTCGAAGAAACATCATCCGGTGATGTCCTTTGTCACGCCGGAGGAATTCAAGGGCTATGAACGCATCGCCTATGCGAAGGGCTTTTTGAAGGTTTCGGCAAGTCCGCTGACGCGCTCTTCACACCACGCGGGCGAGGATTTCGCGGATCTTCGCGCAGCGAGAAAAGCCAAGCTTGGTCATTGAACGGAAGCCGATACGCTGAATGCCGAGTTTTTCCTCAACGCACAAAGTCAATCACAATGCGGACGACATGTTCCGGCTTGTTGCGGATGTCGAAAAATATCCGCAATTCGTTCCGCTTTGTCAGGACCTGCATGTCAGGGGCAGAAAACAGCTCGACGGTGACCGGACGGTGCTGGTTGCCGACATGACCGTGGCCTATAAGCTGTTCAAGGAAACCTTCACGAGCCGGGTCGAACTGCGTCCGCAGGAACAGACGATCCTTGTTGAGTATCTGGACGGGCCCTTCAAGCACCTTGAAAACAAATGGACGTTTGAAGACGCGGGCGAGGGCGCCTGCAATGTCGGCTTTTTCATCTCCTACGAGTTCAAGAGCCGGACGCTCGGCTCGCTCATGGGGGTGATGTTCGACAAGGCGTTCCGGAAGTTCTCCAGTGCCTTTGAAGCCCGCGCGGACGACGTCTACGGAGTTTGAGCAGGAAACCCGGTCGCGTCACTTGTATTGCTTGAAAGCGTCACGGATGGTGCGCAGGCGGCTCGACTTCATGTCGAGCGGCTCGTTCTCCGCACGTATCTTGGCAACTTCCTTCTTTGACAAACCGAGATCTTCCAGTGTTGCGAAGGCATCATTGTCCTTGCAGACGATCATGCGCTCCTTGCCGTCGCTCTCTTCAAGAATAAGCGTGCGGCCCGCTTCATTCTGTTCTTCCGTCCAGAGGACGGTGCCGGAAGAAACAAAGAAGACACGATTGCAATAGCTGGCCTGATGGTAGCCTTCCTTGGGCTCGGTCAGGATCTCATGAAAGCCGGTGAATTCACCGTTGGAATATTGCGAGCGAATGTAAAAGTCGCTTTGGGCGAATGCAGCCGTTGCGCAGCAGATACCCGTCAGCGACAATAGTGTCAGACATGCGAAAGAGCGCTTCATGCGCGTGTTCCTCTCCCGAACTCAGGTTCGCCCCACCGCATGAATTTTAGGCCAGTTTGTTTACCTATCCGTTACCCGTTTGATGACGATTCGATCTATTCGTCGTGGAATGATTTGGCCGCCTTGTCCTTGCGCTGCGCATTGAATGCATCGCGGATCGCGGCAAACCGGTTGGCCTTGTCGATCGTTGTGCGGCCATTTTGAACAACCACCCTCGGATCATCGGAAATTCCGAGGCCTTCCAGGGTGACCTGTTCTTCCGGGTGATCGCAGATCGGGCGCCAGCCCTTGCCCCAGTTGAACTCGACCCTGACCTTGTAGTTGTTTTCGACTTCAAGCTGTGTCCAGGCAACCGTGGCATAGCGAACCCAGTATGACCGGTTGCAGTATTCGACCTCGACGAGGCCCTCGGATTGCCGGTTGTAGATCCGGTGCGAGCCACGGAAATTCCGGTTGTCGTCCCTGGAAATGATATAGGTGTCGCCCACTCGCGGGATTTCACCCTGAGCGCCCGCGTGTGTTGATGAAATCAGAAGAAAGCCAATCGTGAGCAGAATTTTCTGAAATTGCATTGTCCGTTTTCCCTGCCGCCAAGCCACTTGCGTGCTGGTAAGGCCAACATAATTTTAATGGTTTGTTCTCACGGTAGAGGGCGAACTTCACTATCAGATTGAAAGCCGTACCGACGTTTTATTAAAACTTTAGGTGCTCGTAAAAAGAGCATGCGCATTCGGTTTCGCTCAGTCTGCTGGTCCGGCAAATGAAACTACATTCCCAGACCGTTCTTGGATTTCTCGAAAACGCTTGTGCGAAACATGGCGCCAATCGATGCGAGCCGGTTTGCCGGCGAGGGACCCGTCGACACGCCGGCCAGGACCTCTCGCGCGTCCATTGTGATCCCGAGGTCCGCAAGTGTGACCTCGCGCTCGGGATGCGCGCAAATCGGACGCCACCCCTTGCCGAAATTGAATTCCACATGAACGATGCGGCCGAACTCTGCCTCAAGTTCCGTCCACGCGACTGAACTTTCGCGCACGAAATATTCGTGCCCGCAATACGTGACCTGCTTCAAATCGGCGCTTTCTTTCTTGAACAACTTGTGGCTGCCAAGAAACTTGCCGGAATGGTCCCTCGAAATCAGGTAATAGTCGCCCGGTTTCGGAATTGAATCCGCGTGGGATACGGTTGCGGCACAAAGTGCCGCGAGTAGCGTCGCGAGACGTAAAATCATTGGTGTAATCAATCGATGTTCAACCCACCGTAAGGCATAGGGGGTTTTGCCTTGCTGTACCAGCGGGAACACGTTCGATCGTTAATGAGACTTTGCTTCCTTGAGCGCATTTAGAACTGACGCTAGGGCAGTTTTTACAGTCTCTAACCGGATGAACTGACGGCCGTGGTCCGCGAACCAGCAGTGAACGTGCCGGGGCGCTCTTCCGGTTGCCGCAACAGCGATATGAACGGTGCCGACCGGTTTGTGCTCAGACCCGCCGCCGGGTCCGGCAATTCCCGTCACCGAGACTGAAATGCCGGCATTTGATCGTTCCAGGGCACCTTCCGCCATTGCGATTGCCACTTCCTTGCTGACTGCGCCAACGCGGGCGATCAGATCTGCTGGAACGCCGACGAGTTCCGTTTTCGCCTCGTTGGAATAGGTTACGAACCCCCGGTCCACTGCGGCGGATGATCCGGCGATTTCCGTCAGTGCCGCACAAATCAGTCCGCCCGTGCACGATTCGGCTGTTGCAATCATTGTGCCCCGGGCCTTCAGTTCGTCCAGAACATCGCTGGCAAGCGGCGCAAGGTCATCAAGACTTTCCAGACGTCTGTCATTCATTGTCGGTTCACTCATCTTCTGAAAGCGGCAGACGAACGGTCACGCTTGCAAGCGCGGCTATGCCTTCCTTGCGTCCGGTGAAGCCGAGCCGCTCCGAGGTCGTCGCCTTCACGGATACGCGCGCGATCGGAATGTCGCAGATCTGAGCTATCTTTTCTCGTATCGCAATCCGATGCGGGCCTATTTTGGGTTCTTCGCAGACGATTGTGACGTCGAGATGTGCAAGCCGTCCACCCATGTTCGTGATGCGCCTGATGGCATCAATCAGAAACTCGTCCGACGCGGCACCTTTCCACTTCTGGTCGCTTGGAGGGAAATGACTTCCGATGTCGCCGTCGCCAATCGCGCCAAGGGCGGCGTCGGTGATCGCATGCAGCACGACGTCCGCATCGGAGTGCCCCTTGAGTTTCCTGGCGTGCGGAATTTCAACCCCGCCCAGAACAACGGCATCCCCGGCTTCAAAGGCATGGACATCGTATCCAATGCCGGTTCGGATATCCTGCAAGGCCAAGAGCGGTGGATGTGCGCGGTCTTTCTGCGTCATGGGCGCTTTTCCTACCTGTTTTTCGGCACGAATGAGATCCTGCCTCGTGGTGATCTTGAAATTTGCAGGATCTCCGTCGCTCAGTTCCACCGCCATGCCGGCCCATTCGGCCAGACCGGTATCATCGGTGAAGTCCTGTATGCCGGCTTCGGCGGCGCTCAGGTGTGCATCCAGAATTTGTTTGAACGGAAAGGCCTGCGGTGTCTGCGCTGCCCAAAGGCCGGTGCGATCGACTGTCTTCAAAGGCTGGTCCGGTTCTGTGCACCGTTTCAGCGTATCGACGACGGGAACTGCCGCAAGGACGCCCTCTGCGCCAGCTTCCAGCCGTTCCAGGATGCCGTCTATCACCGCTTCGGAAATGAAGGGGCGCGCGGCGTCGTGAACAAGAACAAGATCGCAGCCGCTGCTCTCCAGGGCCTTCAGTCCCGCCAGAACGGACTGTTGACGCGTTGCGCCGCCAATGGCCGTCAACGGCTCCTTGCCGCCGGCACCGCATTCCGTTGCCTCAAGCGCTGCCGTGTAGAGCGCCGCGTCATCAGCGTGAATCACGGTTACGATTTTTGAAATTCCGGGATGATTCAGAAAGGCGTCCAGTGTATGAGACAGGATCGGCCGTCCGGCAATCGGTTTGTATTGCTTCGGTTGGCGATTGTCCGGGTCCGATAGGCGTGTTCCACGTCCTGCCGCGACGATCAATGCGGCGGCCGTTTTGTTCATTGTGGTCTCCTTGAAGGCAACAGAAGCGAAAATCGCTGATGGCCATTAACGATGAACCACATCAATACGCAAATTTAGACTTGTTGCGATGCGCAAATTGGCTACAATATAGGCAATTGGCGTTTTGCACAGGTAATGAGCAGAAAAGAGAACTGTGTGTCGATCTATTCGAACTCTCTTTCCATAGGACCGCATATTCTTTCCAACAGGGCCGTTCTGGCTCCGATGTCGGGCGTGACCGATCTGCCGTTTCGCCGGCTCGCTGCCCGCTTTGGGGCAGGAATGGTCGTCAGTGAAATGATAGCCAGCGAAACTTTCGTGAAAGGGGACGCGGAAACGCAAATGCGGGCAGAAGCGCAGGACGAGGGACTGCATGTCGTCCAGCTCGCGGGACGGGAAGCGTGCTGGATGGGCGAGGCGGCAAAGATCATCGCCGGCCTGGGTGCTGATGTAATCGATATCAACATGGGGTGTCCTGCAAAGAAGGTGACGTCGGGATACTCCGGTTCGGCTTTGATGCGGGATCTCGATCATGCCCTGACCCTGATCGACGCGACGGTCGCCGCGGTCGATATACCCGTCACGGTCAAGATGCGCCTCGGCTGGGACGATACGTCTCTAAACGCGGCCGAGCTTGCGCGGCGCGCCGAGAACGCAGGCGTCCGGCTGGTGACGGTGCACGGCAGGACGCGGTGCCAGTTTTATAAGGGAACCGCAGACTGGCAAGCCATTCGGGCCGTCAAGGAAGCCGTTTCCATTCCGCTGATTTCAAATGGGGACTGCAGATCCATCGAGGATGCGGAGAAGATGCTGGATGTCAGTGGTTCTGATGGGATCATGATTGGACGCGGTGCCTATGGTCGGCCCTGGCTGCCCGGTCATGTGGGTCACTATCTTGCTACCGGCGAGAGGCGCGCTGCGCCGGCCGGGCCGGATCTCGCCGATCTTGTCGCCGGACACTACGAAGACATTCTAAGCCACTACGGAGCGGGTGCCGGCGTCCGTATCGCCCGGAAACATCTGGGCTGGTATCTCGATGACGCCATCGCGCGCGGCGCGAGCCAGGTCCCGGCCAATGAAAGACGAACCCTGATGACGTCCAATTCCCCGCCCGAGGTTCTGCGTTTGATCGCTGACTGGTTCTCAACGTCCAACGAACGGATAGCTGCGTGAGCGAAGTCCCTGTTGAAAGCGGCCGCATAGCGATGCTGGCGAGTGATGGGCCGACCATTCTCGATGCGCTGCCGCATCCGGTCCTGCTGGTTGCGCCAGACGGGGTGATTGAATCGGCAAACATGGCCGCTGAAATTTTCATGCGCTCGAGCGCATCGGTGTTGCGACGCCATCCGATAAGCGACTTCGTCCCGTTCGGCAGTCCGTTGCTCACCTTGATCGAGCAGGTGCGCGAACGTGCAGCGCCCGTCAACGAATACAAGGTGGATATCGGATCACCGCGAATCGGTGCCCCCAAGATGGTCGATATCAATGCCGCGCCGGTGTCGGACAGGCCAGGCGCTGTCGTTCTGATGTTTCAAGAACGCACCATGGCCGAGAAGATCGACCGGCAGCTGACGTCCCGCGGCGCGGCGCGGACGGTAACCGGGCTCGCGGCGATGCTGGCGCATGAAATCAAAAATCCGCTGTCCGGTATTCGGGGAGCGGCGCAGCTTCTCGAACAGTCCGTGGTCGATGACGATCGCTCTCTGACCCGGCTGATCATGGACGAGACGGACAGGATCGTGAAGCTTGTCGATCGCATGGAGGTCTTCTCCGACGAGAGACCGATCGAGCGCGAACCGGTCAACATCCACGTCGTTCTGGACAGGGTAAAAAGCCTCTCGGACAACGGGTTCGCGCGCAACAAGAGGATCGTGGAGATTTACGACCCGTCCTTGCCGCCGGTGTTTGCCAACAAGGACCAGCTGATCCAGGTGTTTCTCAATCTGGTGAAGAATGCGAGTGAGGCGATCGGTGATGATCCGGATGGCGAGATCCGGATTTCAACCGCGTTTCGTCCAGGCGTGCGCCTGTCGGTGCCCGGGACGGAACAGCGTGTGAGCCTGCCGCTCGAATTCTGTGTGCAGGACAACGGCCCGGGTGTTCCCGACGACCTTCTACCGCACCTGTTTGAACCATTTATCACCACCAAGACCAACGGGTCGGGCCTCGGCCTGGCTCTCGTTGCAAAGATCATTGGCGATCATGGCGGCGTCATCGAGTGTGACAGCCAGCGTGAGAGAACCATTTTTCGCATCCTAATGCCTGCGTATACCGGTGTCACAACCCCGGAAACCGACACGGCGAGCGAGGGAACTGAATAACGATGCCGACAGGTACGATCCTTGTTGCAGATGATGACGCCGCCATTCGCACGGTGCTCAACCAGGCGCTCTCCAGGGCCGGATACACGGTGCGGCTGACGTCAAATGCCTCTACGCTCTGGCGATGGGTTTCATCCGGTGATGGCGATCTTGTCATCACCGATGTCGTGATGCCGGACGAAAACATTTTCGATGTTCTGCCGCGCATGAAAAAAATGCGCCCCGAACTGCCGGTCCTTGTCATGAGTGCGCAGAACACGTTCATGACCGCAATCAAGGCTTCTGAAAAGGGTGCCTACGAGTATCTGCCGAAGCCTTTCGATCTGAAGGAACTGACCAACATCGTGCAGCGGGCACTTGAAGAGCCCAAGAAAAGACCCGCGCTTGATATCGAAGATGCCGGGGAGGGGATGCCGCTGGTGGGGCGCTCGCCGGCCATGCAGGAAATCTATCGTATTCTTGCCCGGCTGATGCAGACCGATCTTACGGTGATGATCAACGGGGAATCGGGTACCGGCAAGGAGCTCGTTGCGCGCGCGCTGCACGACTACGGCAAAAGACGGAACGGTCCCTTCGTTGCGATCAACATGGCGGCGATCCCGCGCGATCTCATCGAGGCCGAGCTGTTCGGCCACGAAAAGGGCGCCTTTACCGGAGCGCAGAACCGGAGCTCGGGCCGGTTTGAGCAAGCTGACGGCGGAACGCTGTTTCTCGATGAGATCGGCGACATGCCGATGGAAGCCCAGACACGGTTGCTGCGCGTGTTGCAGCAGGGGGAATACACCACGGTCGGTGGCCGGACGCCGATCAAGACGGATGTGCGCATCGTTGCCGCGACAAACAAGGATCTTCGGCACCTGATCAACCAGGGGCTCTTCCGGGAAGATCTCTATTTCAGGCTCAATGTTGTTCCGATCCGGTTGCCGCCGCTGCGCGAACGCGTCGAGGACATTCCGGACCTGGTCCGGCACTTCTTCTCGCTTGTCGAGAAGGAAGGCCTTCAGGCGAAGCAGATCGATGTCGGAGCGCTCAACATGCTGCGCCGGTACAGGTGGCCGGGCAATGTGCGTGAACTGGAAAATCTGGTGCGGCGCCTTGCAGCGCTCTATCCCCAGGATGTGATCAGCGAAAGTCTTCTCGATCAGGAACTGAGCCAGCCCAGTGCGGTTGCAGCTTCTGAGGATGTGAACGAGAACGTCAATCTCGGAGGCTCGGTGGAGAAATACCTCTCCGGCTACTTTGATACGTTTGGCGAAGCGCTGCCGCCTCCCGGCCTCTATCACCGCATCCTGCGCGAGGTCGAATACCCGCTTATCAGTGCTGCCCTGGCCGCGACACGGGGCAATCAGATCAAGGCGGCCGAACTTCTCGGGGTCAATCGAAACACCTTGCGCAAGAAGATCAGGGATCTCGACATCCAGGTGATGCGCTCGGCCAGATAGGCGCTTGTGTTCCGTGGTCGGAAATTGCCCGTCTGTCGCAAGACAAATGGTGACACTGACGCCGTTGTCGCAGACCGGGTGGCATGGTCTGTCCGGTCAAGTTCCTGAAACTCCGGGCGAATTGAGAGGCAGATCAATCTCTTCCACTGCAAAATGCGCGGTGTAGGCAGCTCTGTCGCAATTTCGCAACATTGTGTGATAAGTTTGCAGCAAATGTTCAAGCAAGCCGCAATTATTCCGTGGTTTGCCGTGTTTTAGAGGCTGCATGATACTGGAGACAGTTCAGCAATCCGTCGTGCAATCCAGCGCTTCGGGCAAGCTGTGGCGCCGCGCCGGGCTTGCCGTCATGGTGATTGCGCTGATTTCGATTGCGATCACATTCATCATTCTCATGGGACTGACATCCGTCGATCCCACCCGGGAAGTCATCATGACGGCGATGATCATCAACGGTGCGCTCGCCGCCGTGTTGCTGGTCGTGGTTTCCGTTGAAATCTACAAGCTGTGGCAGGCGCGCAGACGCGGGCGGGCAGCTGCACGTCTTCACGTGCGTGTCGTGGCGCTGTTCAGCCTCGTCGCCGCGGTTCCGGCGGTCATGATGGCGATCCTGGCCGCAGTGACGCTTGACCGTGGCCTGGACCGCTGGTTTGAGGACCGTACCCGGCAGATTATCGACAACGCCCTGACCGTCGCGCAGGCCTATCTCCAGGAACACGCGCGCGTGCTGAGAGGCGACCTGATCGCCATGACGAAGGACATCGACCGGGCCAAGGCAATCTACGAGTTCGAGCCGACCCGGTTCGACCAGTTCTTCGCGACACAGGTGTCGCTACGCGGCATTCTCGGCGCAATGATCCTCGACGAGAATGGGGACGTCGTCACGCGCGTCATACTTGACCCGAATGCACAGATACCGTTGCCGCCGGCGGACAGTTTCTTCAAGGCGCAGTCTGGTGATCCCATCCTGATTGCGCCAGGGAGCTCCAATCTGGTCGGCGGGGTCATGAAACTCTCCGCGTATGACAATTTCTATCTCTATGCCGTTCGTGTCATCGACCCGCGGGTGGTCGAGTACCTGCGCCTGGCAGAAACCGGTGCCTCGCAGTACCAGCAGATGGAGAACAGCCGTTTTGGTGTTCAGGTCGCATTCGCGCTGGTTTACCTGGGTGTTGCGCTCATCCTGCTTCTGTCGGCGATCTGGATCGGTTTCGGATTCGCAAACCGGCTTGTGTCGCCCATTCGCGTGCTGATATCGGCTGCCGACGAAGTCTCCAAGGGCAACCTCGCGGTCAAGGTCCAGACGGAGAAGTCGGGCGGTGACCTGACCAATCTCGGGCTGACCTTCAACAAGATGACCGGCCAGCTCCTCGGCCAGCGGGACGCCCTTCTTGCGGCCAACGAGCAGATCGATCGACGCCGCCGGTTCAACGAGGCGGTGTTGTCCGGGGTATCGACCGGTGTCATCGGCGTCGATGACGAGGCGTCGATCATGCTGATCAACCGCTCCGCTCTGGAACTGCTTCAACTCGATGAGGTGCAGATCCTCAACCGGCCGTTGACGGAGGTCGTGCCCGAGCTTGCCGAGTGCATCGACGGCGTGCTTCAGAACACGTCGGACAAGCTCCCCGAAACGCAGATCGAAGTGACACGAAACGGGCGCTTGCGAACCTTGAACGTGCGGATCACAAGCGAGCAGTCGACGCGGCGCGAGCATGGGTTCGTGGTCACGCTTGATGACATTACCGATCTTGTCTCGGCGCAGCGCAACTCCGCCTGGGCCGATGTCGCCCGCAGGATCGCCCACGAAATCAAGAACCCGCTGACCCCGATCCAGCTGTCGGCGGAACGCATACGCCGGCGGTATGGCAAACGCATCGAGGAAGACCGGGAGGTTTTCGACCAGTGCATTGACACCATCGTCCGGCAGGTTGGCGATATCGGCCAGATGGTCGATGAGTTCTCCTCCTTTGCCCGGATGCGCAAACCCAACAAGATCAGCTCGGATCTGCGCGAAGCGGTGAGGGACGCCGCTTTCATGCAGTCTGTCGCCAATCCGGAGATATCGGTCACGGCCGACGTTCCCGACACGGCGGTGACGGCCGTTTTCGATCCACGTCTTGTCGGCCAGGCATTTACGAATGTGGTCAAGAACGCCACGGAGGCCGTTGCTGCACGCACAGGCGAGGACTTGCCGAAAGGCAAGGTTCTGGTCCGACTGCGCGGGGAAACGGATGACATGCCGGGACGGATTGTTGTCGACGTGATCGACAACGGAGTGGGGTTGCCGGAGGAAAACCGCAGCCGATTGCTGGAGCCCTACATGACGACGCGGGAAAAGGGCACGGGCCTCGGCCTCGCGATCGTGCGCAAGATTATGGAAGACCACGGCGGCGGCGTCGAATTGCTGGACGCCCCGAAATCAACCCCTGATGCAACAGGCACTCTGGTTCGGCTTACTCTGGCAGCTTCTGCCGAGGTCGAAGCGGAGAGCGAGGAACAAGAGCAAGCAGTGACAGCTCATGGCGCATGATATTCTAGTTGTAGATGATGAAACCGATATCCGGGAGATGATTGCTGGCATCCTGGATGACGACGGCTACGGGACGCGCACGGCGCATGATTCCGACAGTGCGCTCGCCGCCGTCAAGGAACGCAAGCCGTCCCTTGTGATCCTCGATATCTGGCTGCAGGGGAGCCGGCTCGACGGACTGGCCCTGCTCGACGTTCTCAAGGAAACCGACCCAGACCTGCCGGTGGTGATCATCTCGGGTCACGGCAACATCGAAACGGCTGTCTCCGCGATCAAGCGCGGTGCCTACGATTACATCGAGAAACCGTTCAAGGCCGACCGGCTCGTTCATATCGTTGAGCGCGCACTTGAGGCCTCCAGTCTCAAGCGCGAGATCCGCGACCTCAAGCAACGAAGCGGTGAAACCAGCGAAATCATCGGTGGTTCCTCCGCCGCGCATAACCTGCGCCAGACAATCCAGAAGATTTCGGCAACGAACAGCCGTATCCTGATTGTCGGACCGTCCGGTGCCGGCAAGGAGCGGGCGGCCCGGATGATCCACGACCAGTCGCTTCGAACCAAGAGCCCCTTCGTCGTCCTGAATGCCGCCACGATAACGCCGGCGCGCATGGAGGAGGAGCTTTTCGGCATTGAAGACGAAAACGGCAACCTGAGAAAGATCGGTGCCCTCGAGGAAGCGCATGGCGGCACGCTCTATCTCGACGAAGTTGCCGACATGCCCGCAGAGACGCAGGGGAAAATTCTCCGCGTCCTCGTGGAACAGAGTTTCGCGCGGGTCGGTGGAACACAGAAGGTTCAGGTCGATATCCGCATCCTGTCCTCGACGTCCAAGAACCTGGAAGAACATATCGCCTCCGGTCTTTTCCGCCAGGATCTTTATCACCGGCTCAGCGTTGTGCCGCTCAGGGTGCCGGGTCTTGCAGAACGGCGTGAGGACATACCGGTTCTGGTTCATCACTTCATGGAGCAGATCTCCGCGGCTTCCGGTATTCCGCTGCGGCCGATCGGGGACGATGCCATGGCGGTTCTGCAAACGCATGACTGGCCCGGAAATGTGCGTCAGCTGCGCAACAATGTCGAACGGCTTATGATCCTGAGCCGGGGCGAGCCAGACAGCACGATCACCGCCGACCTGTTGCCGTCCGAGATCGGCGAAACTCTGCCAAACCTGCCGACGTCGGGAACGGGCGAGCACCTGATGTCGGTTCCGCTCCGCGAGGCGCGCGAGATTTTTGAACGGGAATACCTGCAGGCGCAGATAAAGCGGTTTGACGGCAATATCTCCAGAACGGCAGAATTCGTGGGGATGGAACGGTCTGCCTTGCACCGCAAACTGAAAACACTTGGAATGACCTGAAAACGGTAAAATCCATAAAGGGGAAAGAGGTCTTTCCATGAAAATCGTCATTTGCGGCGCCGGCCAGGTCGGGTACGGGATTGCAGAGCGGCTTGCCGCTGAGCAAAACGACGTATCGGTCATTGATTCCTCGCCTCAATTGATCAACGCGATCGGCGATCAGCTCGATGTGCGCGGTTTCGTCGGTCACGGTGCGCATCCCGACATTCTGGCGCAGGCAGGCGCTGAAGAAGCCGACATGATCGTTGCGGTCACGCTTTACGACGAAGTCAACATGGTGGCCTGCCAGGTTGCGCACTCGCTTTTCAACGTGCCAACGAAGGTTGCCCGGATCCGGGCGCAATCCTACCTCCAGGGGCGGTGGCGCAATCTGTTCTCGCGCGACAACATGCCGATCGACGTGATCATCTCGCCGGAGATCGAGGTCGGGGAGATGGTCTTGCGGCGTCTTGCGCTGCCGGGAGCCGTTGAAACCGTCCGGTTCGCGGACGATCATGTCGTCGTGGTCGGGATCATGTGCGAAGAGGATTGCCCGGTCGTTGACACGCCGTTGCGCCAGTTGACCGAACTCTTTCCGGATCTGGGAGCCGTCGTGGTCGGTCTTTACCGGAACAACCGCCTGTTCGTGCCGAAAAGCAGCGACAGCATCCTGACCGGGGACCTGGCCTATGTGGTGGCGCGGCGCGACCAAGTGCGCAGAACCCTGAGCATTTTCGGACACGAGGAGCCGGAAGCGGCCAAGGTGGTGATCGCCGGCGGTGGCAATATCGGGCTCTATGTCGCCAAAGCGCTTGAACAGCGTCAGAGCGGAACGAAGATCAAGCTGATCGAAGCGTCCCGCGAGCGGGCGATGTCGGTTGCGGACGATCTCAAGCGGTCGGTTATCCTGCATGGCAGCGCACTGGATCAGATTATCCTGAACGAAGCCGATGCCGGAGATGCGGACACGATGGTCGCGCTCACAAATGAGGACGAGGTCAACATCCTGTCGTCCGTGATGGCCAAGAAACTCGGATGCAGACGCTCATTATCGCTCTTGAACAACCCGAGTTATCCCGCCTTTGCGAATGCTCTGGGTATCGACGCCTTCATCAATCCAAGGGCGGTCACGATTTCCAGGATACTTCAGCATGTGCGCCGCGGCAGAATTCGCGGTGTCCATTCGCTTCAAAACGGTGCCGCGGAGATCGTGGAAGCCGAAGCGCTCGACACATCGCCCCTGGTCGGCAAGCCCTTGCGGGTCATCGATCTGCCCTCCGGTATTCGCGTCGGAGCCGTTTTCAGGGACGGGGAAGTGCTGACGCCGAACGGGGAACTGCAGATCCAGGCCCAGGATCGTATCGTCATTTTTGCCGTCGCCAATCGTGTCCGGCAGGTCGAGCAGATGTTCCGCGTCAGCCTCGATTTCTTTTAGGCGATTTGCCTCTAATCTGAGCTTGCAATTATCTGACCGAACGTTCAAAAATGTGCCGAAGGCCCGCTGGCCAGGTGTGTTTCTGCTTGCTTTGGAGTGTTCATGAGCCGGATTGCTTATGTCAACGGTCAGTACGTACGTCATGGCGACGCCGCGGTCCACGTGGAAGACCGCGGGTATCAGTTCGCAGACGGTGTCTACGAGGTGTGCGAGGTCTGGCGTGGCAAAATCGTCGATATGCCGCGGCATCTCGACCGGCTTGGCAGGTCCCTGGGCGAACTCCAGATCGACTGGCCCATGAGCCGGAACGCCGTTGAGTTCGTGCTGAGGCAGGTTGTCCGCAGAAATCTTGTCAAAAACGGCCTGGTCTACATCCAGGTGACACGCGGCGTTGCCAAACGGGACCATTTTTTCCCCTCCGATGATGTCGCACCTTCGATCGTGGTGACAGCCAAATCCACCAATCCTGCTGCTGCGGAAGCCCAGGCTGAAGCGGGGATCTCCGTTATCAGCTATCCGGAAAACCGCTGGCCGCGCGTTGACATCAAGACGGTCGCCCTGCTGCCGAACGTGCTTGCAAAGCAGCACGCCAAGGAAAATGGCGGCAAGGAAGCCTGGTATATCGACTCCGATGGCAATGTTACCGAAGGCGGATCCACGAATGCCTGGATCGTGACGAAGGACGGGGCGCTCGTTACAAGGCCGGCGGAGAACGGAATTCTCCGCGGGATTACGCGGGCTGTGGTGCTCGATCTCGTCGATAGGGAAGGTCTGACGTTCGAAGAACGGCCCTTTAGCCTTGAAGAAGCCTTTGAGGCCAAGGAAGCATTTGTTACCGCTGCGTCAACTCTCGTGATGCCTGTAACACGTGTCGACGGCAGGATTGTCGGCAACGGGCATCCGGGTTCTGTTGCATTGCGATTGCGTGAACTGTTCCATACTGCTACTGATTTGCAGACGGCATGACTCAATTGGTCTTGTCTATGGATATAAATACGACGTAAAAGGAGCTGAGGCAGACAGCTCTTTGAGTGGGCGAAACAAAACGCGGGCAGAACTTCAAACCTTAATGTTTGAAATTCAATAGCTTTTGACGGTAGGCTGCCGACAAAGCCGGATGCTCGGCCGCATCCGGGGGTAAAACAGGATAAAAACACTGATGGCTGAGCGCGCACAAAATCTCCAAGACACTTTCCTCAACCACGTTCGCAAACAAAAAACTCCCCTGACAATTTTTCTCATCAATGGTGTGAAATTGCAGGGTGTCGTGACCTGGTTCGACAATTTTTGCGTTCTGTTGCGCCGCGACGGGCACTCCCAGCTCGTTTACAAACACGCGATTTCCACAATTATGCCAAACGGCCCTGTTCAACTGTTCGATCAGGCTGAGGAAAACGCTGAAAAGGCTGGCTGATTGAAACCCAAGTCTCGCGCAGACGATTTTTCGAAATCAAACGGGCCCGAAGAACCCGGGCACAAAACGCTCAGAATAAAGGACACTGGGGTGGATCGCCTGCCTCAGCCCTTCCGTGCGATGATCATCGAGCCGGTGCTGCAATTGCGCGGCGAGACCGGGCAGCAGGACCTGCGCGGCAACCGCAGCCCTGAGGCGCGGCTGGAAGAGGCGATTGGGCTGAGCGCGGCCATCAATCTTCAGATCATTCATTCCGGTGTGGTCAAGGTGAACAATCCCAAGCCGGGTACCTTGTTCGGAGAAGGCAAGGTTGCCGAACTGGCCGGCGTGGTTGCGAGTGAAGATCTCGACCTGGTCGTCATTGACCATCCCTTGTCACCCGTACAGCAGCGCAACCTCGAGCGTCGGCTCAAGACCAAGGTTATCGACCGGACCGGACTGATCCTGGAGATTTTCGGTGACCGGGCGCGCACAAAAGAAGGCCGTCTCCAGGTCGACCTGGCGCACTTGACCTGGCAGAAAAGCCGCCTCGTGCGCTCCTGGACGCACCTTGAGAGACAAAGGGGTGGGGCAGGCTTCATGGGCGGTCCGGGCGAAACCCAGATCGAGGCCGACCGGCGGCAGATTCAGGACCGCATCATCGCGCTTCAGAAACAACTGGAAAGCGTGCGCCGCACGCGTGATCTGCACCGGAAGAAACGCAAGAAGATACCGCAGCCCGTGGTCGCGCTTGTCGGTTACACCAATGCCGGAAAGTCGACCCTTTTCAACCGGTTGACCGAGTCTGATGTCTTTGCCAAGGATCTTCTCTTCGCCACGCTCGATCCGACGCTCCGCAAGGTGACCTTGCCGCACGGCAAGGAGGTTATTCTCTCCGACACCGTGGGCTTCATCTCGGATCTGCCGACCCATCTGGTCGCTGCTTTTCGTGCAACTCTTGAAGAGGTTCTGGAGGCGGATCTGATCCTGCATGTGCGCGACATTTCACATCCGGACAGCGATGCACAGGCCGAGGACGTCAAAAAAACGCTCGATGAACTGGGTGTGGATGCATTGACAGGCGCGCCGATTATCGAAGTCTGGAACAAGATCGACTGCCTGGACGCTGCATATCGTGAAAAGCTGCTTGCCGAGGCCGGCGAGAACGGCCCTGTGTCCGTCTCCGCGCTGACAGGGGCTGGTGTTGAGCAGCTCTCGTCCCGGATCGACCGGTTCATTGCCCAGCATGATGATATTCTGAGCGTTCGCTTGCCTGTCGCTGAAGGTGCGCTCCTGGCCAAACTCTACCAGATGTCCGAAGTGCTTGATCGGGTCGACGGCGAGGAAGCCGTGATTGCCGAGGTGCGCGTCTCAGACAAGCAGCGGGGCCCGTTCCGCGACCTGTTCGCGGACTATGTTCTGGCCGAAACGGACGCGGCGAACTAAGCGTCCAGCGCTTCCGCTGCCTGTGTGACCTCTGTTTTTCGCGTCAGGAAGAAACTGATAATTGCAGCGGCGAAACTGGCGAGGGTTATGAACACGATCGCCCATGCCGTTTCGTGCAAATGGGCGACTGCCGCCAAGGCTGCCGACAGGCAAATCATGGCGACACGCACGAATGATCGCGCAACCGCAATGCCGTTCACGCGCTGTTCCTTGGGAGCAATGTCCATGTAGTAGAGGCTGAGTACGGCACCAATGCCCCGCACCGCGACGCTGACGGTGAAGATTGCCACGGCGTGCAACCTGACATCGTGATCGATGTCCAGGAAATGCATTGCTGCAAGGACGGCGCCGGACACACCGACCAGAACCGCGCAGGAAAACATGACCAGCCGGTGCGATACGTTGTTCAACGCCCCCCAAAGCGGTCCGGCAACGATGTAGCCAAGCGCATAGGAAATGATCAGTGCGGTCAGTCCCTTGTTCGAGGCGTGATGGGCTTCGGCCGATATCAGCGAGAAAAAGGGAACGGACAGAACGACACTGGAAAAGACAATTCTCAAGGCAACGAATTTGCGGAACCAGCCGTGTTCCAGCATTTGAACCGCATTTGAAACATAGGCTGTCAGGGCCTTGTAGGCGGATGTCTTGGCAACTGCTGGAAGTGACGGTCTCTCAGCGAAGTCCCTGACTGCCAGAACGGCAAAGGCGGACAGGGCAAAGCAGATGACCCCGAGTGCGACGATGATCGAGTGACGGTGGAGCGGGGGAAGTTCGAGCGTCAATTCGTGTGCGGCCCAAGTGAGCGCCACCGCGAATATGCCGCCGAAGGCCATCTGGGCGTATCGCAGTTTCAGCCTGGCGTGGGATTTCAGATTGTCGCTGATGAAATCCGTCAGCAGCAATTGCTGAAATTCATCGACAATTCCCATGATGAAAATGCAGACGACGAAAACGACCATGGCCTGAAACTTGTCGCCGAACAGCACGACGATGATGGTGGCTCCAAAACAAAGCGCGAGTGTCAGGTCGGTCAGGGACAGGGCCCGTTTACGGTTCTGAATTCTGGTAATAGCGCCAAAGAGAAAAACGTCCGTCAGCGAGCTTGCAAGCTGGCGTATCGAAACCAGAGCGCCAATCAGAAAAACCGGCATGTCCAGAGACACTGCCAGGAACGTGAGTACGATCGACGGGCTTGCCATCATCCAAGCGGCAGTCGCAAGCGTGCTTTGCCCGGTCAGGAGCGGGAGATTTCGGTCATGCGTGCTGTCTGCTTCGCGCGTCATTGCTCTGCCAGGCTTCCTGTCGGGCGGTAAACGGAATTCATTCTAGGGGCAGAAACCGTTACTCAAAGGCTAAGGCTCACCCAAAGTTAATTTCATGCACTTGTGTTGAAAATGGTGCGCCGGAAAACAAAAAAACACGAGGCTCGTCCGAATTCGGATTTTTGGTTTTCAATTCACTTTGCGAGTTTCCAGTTGGTGTCGAAAGATTTGAAGAGATGGGCTTCGCTAGCTTTCTGCGCAAAGTGTCCTGATCTCCTGATCAGTTGGCCCTTGCGCGCAGGAGCTTGTTAAGGCGTTCAAGCCGTTGCATGTACCCGCCGGTTCTGGATAGAGCGAGCACAAGCGGGCGTTTTTCCAGAATGTCGACGACCGGATCTATGCCATTGAGGTGGAGTTTTTCAGCAAGGTGCAGCAGCACGGCAGGATCGCTCAGCGCCGCATCAATGCGGCCGGCCGCAAGCACACGCACGAGATCCTCCTCGTCCTCGGAGCCGTCCTCGGGCTGATAATGCTGGTAAATCAGTCTCTGGATCTGTGCCGGGTAGACATGTCCGGCAACAAATCCCACGCGGTAGTTTTCAAACAGGCCGTCGATACAGGACGTTTCAAGCGTCGTCTCGACGCGCCTTATGATGGCAAGACGGGAGACGTCGACAGGATCCGTCACTACGAATTGGTCATCGACGTCGCCGGGCCACGCCGGAAAGTAACCGATATAGTCACTGGAGGCTGCGACGGCCTTTGCCCGCGACCAGGGCATGAAATCGACCTCCAGGGTGATCCCAGCGCGCTGAAGGACCGTTCTTAGCCGATCGATCGCGCGGCCGTTGTCCGGCAGATCTGCCCCGGCATAGGGTGGCCATTCGGGGCTCGCCATTTTCCAGGTTTCCGACTGCGCTCGTTGGGCGACGGCAAGGACCAAGACGAGAGCGAAGAGGGAAGCTGCAACAAGTCTCTCGATAGGTCCGGAAGTCTTCATGCAACCACTCTTGCATTCAACTTACGTTAGGGAAATGGTTGAGTTTTGAAAAATGCAGTTTTTCAATAATTTATTGTTGCTACTCACTCACATCTTTTGATTGTTTCGCAGCCTGCCAGGCTGTCTCCATCTCCTCCAATGTCATGGCCTGGAGCGTGGTTCCTGTCTTGTCGGCATGATCTTCGATCGCTGCAAAGCGGGAGCGGAATTTCCGGTTGGTCCGACGCAGCG
Organism: Pseudomonadota bacterium; assembly: GCA_039818365.1. Classification (GTDB taxonomy): domain Bacteria; phylum Pseudomonadota; class Alphaproteobacteria; order Rhizobiales; family Stappiaceae; genus Roseibium. Next base: position 2,707 of record JBCBUA010000041.1, on the reverse strand, counting down.
CTTCCTCGGGATCAATGTCGAGATGCCGTGCAAGATTGGCGAGGGCGAAAAGCGTGTCGCCAAGTTCATCGGCGATCCGCGCCTTGTCCGGTGCGCTTCGGGACAGTTCCTCGTCAAGTTCGTGCGTTTCCTCGCGGATCTTGTCGAGCACGAGGCGCGCATCGTTCCAGTCAAAGCCGACTTTCGAGGCCTTGCGCTGAAGCTTGTCCGCCTCCTGCAGCGCTGGAAAAGCCGTCGGAACCTCGTCCAGAAACTGTTTCCTGTCCTCCGCAAGTCCATGCGCCTGCCTTTCGGCAAGCTTCTCGGCCTTTTCCTCGGCCTTGATCCGTTCCCAGATCCCCTTGACGTGCTCTGCCTTCTCGCCGTTCTCGTCACCGAAAACATGAGGGTGGCGCCGGATCATCTTTTTCGTGACCCCCTCGACGACATCGCCAAAGTCGAAGTGGTCTTCTTCCTCGGCCATGCGGGCGTGGTAGACGACCTGGAGCAGCAGATCGCCCAGTTCCTCGCGCAGATCCAGCATGTCGTTCTTGGCGATCGCATCCGCGACTTCATAGGCTTCTTCAAGCGTGAAGGGGGCGATCGTTTCGAATGTCTGCTCCAGGTCCCAGGGGCAGCCCGTGACAGGCGTGCGAAGCGCGGCCATGATCTCGATGAGGCGGACAATGTCACGGCTAGGTGTCATGAGGATGCATTTCCAATCTGGATGTCAGTTTGATTCGGCGGGGTAACGTCGTTCCGAGTGTCAGCAATAAGACACGGCTGCATGGTTCGAAACAACGAAAACGAAGCAGGAAGCGCTGAAAGCACAAAAATCCGGAGCCAAAATCCTTCTGCTTCATGCCACGGCTTTGCTCACTGCTGGCCTATTCTCCCTAAAATGAGGGCCTGTGTGGCGACCCGAGGTCAATCATCTTGTCATTGGGGCTGAAGCGCAGCGGAAGGCCGGAATCCAGGTCTCCCTAGCTTCTCCGTTTTTCATTGGTTCAAAACCTCACGGGATACTGGGTCCCGGTCTTGCCGCTTACGCGTCAAACCGGGAGGAAAATCTGGGCAAATCGACCGTCCGACTTTGCGAAGAATGGAAGAAACCCGGTTTCTCAACAACACAAGCGAACCAGGCTCTCCCAATCGGTTTGCAGGAACAAGACCTGCGATGACGGTGTTGTCCATCACCCCCGGATGGAGGGGTGCCAGAAGGTCACCGCCCGTTCCAGCAGCGCGATGATGCCGTAAAAGAGCGAGCCTGCGAGCGCCGCAATAGCGATCTCCGCCCAGACCATGTCCACGTTCATGCGCCCGACCTCCGTGGAGATGCGGAAGCCCATGCCGACAATCGGTGTGCCGAAGAACTCGGCAACAATGGCCCCGATCAGGGCAAGCGTGGAATTGATTTTCAGGGCGTTGAAGATGAACGGCATGGCCATCGGCAGGCGCAGCTTGAAGAGGGTCTGCCAGTAGTTCGAGGCGTAGGTCCGCATCAGGTCGCGCTGCATGGCATCGGAAGCCGCCAGGCCCGAGACCGTGTTCACGAGCATCGGGAAGAAGGTCATGATCACCACGACAGCCGCCTTGGACGGCCAGTCGAAGCCGAACCACATCACCATGATCGGCGCAACACCGATGATCGGAAGCGCCGAGACGAGATTGCCGATGGGCAGCAGACCGCGGCGCAGGAACGGCACGCGATCAACGAGAATGGCGATGAGGAATGCGGAACCGCAGCCCATGGCATAACCGGCCAGAACGGCTTTCAGGAAGGTCTGCTGAAAGTCCGCCCACAGGGTCGGTACCGATGTGGCGAGACGCACCCAGATTTCGGACGGGGCCGGCAGAAGGACCTTCGGAACGCCGGCGCCGGTGACGATGACTTCCCAAAGAAGCAGGATCGCGATGCCGAAAAGGGCAGGTATCGCGAGATTGACGAGGCGCGTGGCAGCGGGCGAGGCTGTTTTCCAGATCGCCAGCCTTTCGACAAACAGCCAGGAAGCGGCCCAGGTCGCGGCTGTCAGGGCCCAGAATCCGAGTGCGGCCTCGCCTTCGTATCTCGTTGCAGCCCCGATCAGGAGCCACGCGGCGATTGCGGTCACGAGCCCGAGGATCAGATCGCCGATGCGGTTGCGCATGAAGCCGAGTTCGTAGCGGACTGCGGCAATGCCGAGGATCACGAGGCAGATCGACAAACGCGGCACGTCCATCACCCCAAGATCGGGTTCGAAAATGCGGCTGAAAAGACCGACAACGACCATGGCAACGATGAACCAGGCGAGGATGGCGGGCATGTCGATGCGCCGCCTTGAGGCTGTTGCAGGTGTCATTGCGCCATCCCCATGCGCTTGAGCGTGACTTTTTCCATGATGCCGATCAGGGCCACGAGCGAGCCGGCCAGGATTGCGGCCACGATCAGCGCGGACCAGATCTGGATCGTCTGTCCGTAATAGGACCCAGCCAGCAGGCGGGCGCCCAGACCCGCAACGGCACCGGTCGGCAACTCACCGACGATGGCGCCGACGAGCGAGGCGGCCATGCCGATCTTCATGGATGTGAAGAGAAAGGGCACCGCGTAGGGCAGGCGCAGTTTCCAGAAGGCCTGGATCCTCGTTGCGGAGTAGGTGTGCATCAGGTCCATGTGGATGACTTCCGGCGATCTCAGGCCCTTCACCATGCCGACCGTGACCGGAAAGAATGACAGGTAGGTGGAAATCAT
>JBCBUA010000040.1:0-26960 GCA_039818365.1 Pseudomonadota bacterium | reverse complement strand
CTCTACTGGCGGATCTTCCGTTCGCTCGCGCTGGCACCGGAAGGCAGGCACGGGCAATTGCTGGAGAGCCTCCATGCATAAGATCGTCGCCCTCTGGGCGGTGCCCCGGTCGACCTCCACCGCCTTTGAATGGATGATGCGCCAGCGCGGCGATCTGGACTGCCTGCACGAACCTTTCGGCGAGGCCTGGTATCAGGGCGCCGACCCTTTGTGGCCGCGGTGGCAGCCGGGCGACAGGACAACGCCGGGACTGACCCTGGAAAGCGTTTGGCAGAATATCAGGACGCGGGCGGAAGCCGGACCGGTCTTCCTCAAGGACTTCCCGCATTACGTCAGCCATATGTGGGACGCGGACTTCCTGTCCCATTTCACCCATGCGTTCCTGATCCGCGACCCTGCGCTCACGATCACGTCCATGTACGACAAGTGGCCCGACTTCGACAGCGCCGAGGTTGGCTTTCCCGAACAGCGCGCACTGTTCGACCTGCTCCATGCCCTCAGTGGCCAGGCCCCGCCCGTGATCGACAGCGACGACCTTCTGGAGAACCCGGAAGGTACGGTGAAGGCGTTTTGCGATGCGGTCGAAATACCCTTCATTGCCGATGCGCTCACCTGGGAACCGGGGGCCGACACGGCACAATACAGCTGGTGGGACGGCGGTTCCTTCCACGCCAATCTCAAGAACTCGACGGGGCTTCGGCCCCAAAGGCGGCGCTATGTCGAACTGCAAGATGCGCCCGAGCGCGTAAGGCACGTCCATCGCCGCATGAAACCCCACTACGACAGACTTCATTCCTACAGGATCAGGGCAAAGTGACGGATATCCCGGCCTATTGGCACAATTTCATCGACGGCGACTACTGCGAAGGGGGCGCCGGACATATCGAGGTTCTCGATCCCGCGACCGGCGCGCGCATTGCCGACCAGGCGATTGCGGACGAAGGCGATGTCGATCGCGCGGTTTCAGCGGCCGAGGCCCTGAGCGCAAACGGTGCCTGGTCCAACCTTCGCCCCGTGGAGCGCGGCCGCATCGTCCGGAAGATGGGAGAGTACATTCTCGACCGGATTGACGAAATCGCACCGATCCTGACGCGCGAGACCGGCAAGCCGCTTTGGGAAGCCAGGCTCGAACTCGAAGGAACCGCACGCTACTTCGAATATTACGGCAACCAGGCCGAAACCATGGAAGGCCGCTCCATTCCGCTTGGCGGCGGCTACTTCGATTTCACCACCCACGAACCGTTCGGCGTCTCCGCCCAGATCATTCCGTGGAACTACCCGATGGAAATGACGGCCCGCTCGCTGTCGGCGGCACTTGCGGTCGGGTGTGCCGTTGTCGTGAAGACGCCGGAACTGGATCCGCTCACAAACCGGTATTTTGCCGATGCCGCGCTGGCCTGCGGCCTGCCCGATGGCGCGCTCAACATCCTTTGCGGGCTCGGCAGGGACACCGGCGCTGCACTGACCGCGCATCCAGGCGTCAACCAGATCGTCTTCACCGGTTCGGTCCAGACGGGAACGGCCATCGCCACTGCCGCCGCCCGCAACGTGGTGCCCTGTGTCCTCGAACTTGGCGGCAAGTCGGCTGCCATCGTCCATGACGACGCCGATCTGGAAGCATTTCTCTCCGATGTCCGCTGGGGCATCTATTTCAATGCCGGTCAGGTGTGTTCCGCCATGTCGCGCGTCGTCGCCCACGAAAAGATCCACGACAAACTCGTCGACGGTATTGTCTCCATGGCGGAAGACCTCGACGTCGGCGATGGCCTCGGGTTTCCGGACTTCGGCCCGAACATGGGCCCGATGATCTCCGAAGCGCAGTGTCAGCGCGCAGCGGGCATGGTCTCGAACGCAGAGCGCGACGGCGCACGGGCTGCCGCCGGCGGACGCCGGATGAACCGCCCGGGATACTTCCTCGAACCGACGGTGCTGACCGGCGTCACGCCCGACATGACCATCGCCAATGACGAGGTTTTCGGGCCTGTTCTGTCCGTCCTGAAATTCCGCACCGAGGAAGAGGCCATCCGGATCGCCAATGGAACACCTTACGGGCTGGTCGCCGGCGTCTTCACATCCGACATCGACCGCGCCATGCGGGCAACCAGGGGGCTTCGCGCCGGCCAGGTGTTTGTCAACGAATGGTACGCGGGCGGTGTCGAAACCCCCTTTGGCGGTTTCGGCAAATCCGGCTACGGTCGCGAAAAGGGCCGCGAAGCGCTGCTCAACTACGTTCAAACGAAAAATGTCGCGATCAAACTGAGGTAAGAGATGGATCAGGATCTGTTCGAAAAGGGACTGGAACAGCGCAAGGCGACCCTTGGCGCTGAATATGTAGAGAACAATCTGGCCAAGGCGGATGACTTCACCCTGCCCTTCCAGGAAGCGATGACCGCCTGGTGCTGGGGTTTTGGCTGGGGCGACGACACCATTGACGCCAAGACCCGCTCCATGATGAACCTCGCGATGATCGGTGCGCTCGGCAAGATGACCGAGTGGGAGATCCACTGCCGGGGTGCCATCAACAACGGTGTCACCAAGAAGGAAATCCAGGCGATCATTCACGTGGTCGGCATTTACTGCGGCGTGCCGCAGGCCCTGGAATGCTTCCGTGTTGCCAGGAAAGTCCTAGACGAACAGGCACCTGGATAACCGCGTCAGTCTCCGGAAATGCACCTGTCCGCCGGCCAGCGGAACACCTGTGTGCGCCCTTCAAGTTAGAGTTGGATTTTTGTGCATTTTACGCTATTTTTTCCCAAAGCGTGGGAGGAAAAGCATAAATGGACGGTTTCTGGAGCGTCCTCGGCGGGGCTTTTGCCCTCGTCTTCGCACTTGATCCGGATCTCCTGGAAATCATTGGCCTGTCCTTGCGGGTGACGCTGACGGCCGTCTTTTTTGCCTGCCTGATCGGACTGCCGCTTGGCGCGGCAGTCGGTGTTTTCCGCTTTCCCGGCCGCACCTTCCTGTCTGTTGTCCTGAACGCGCTGATGGGACTGCCCCCGGTCGTGGTCGGTCTTGTCGTCTACCTGATGCTGTCGGCCTCCGGTCCGTTCGGCCCGCTCCGCCTGCTCTATACGCCGAGCGCGATGATCATCGCTCAGATGATCATCGTCACACCCATTGTCGCAGCGCTGACACGCCAGGTGGTCGAGGACCTGAACCGCGAGTATTCCGAGCAGTTCGCATCGCTCGGCGTCGGTGCTCTGGACCGGTTGCTGTCCCTGCTCTGGGACGCCCGTTACAGCCTGTTGACGGTTGCGCTGGCCGGGTTCGGACGGGCCGTCGCGGAAGTCGGTGCCGTCCTGATTGTCGGCGGCAACATCAACCACGTCACCCGCGTGATGACCACGACGATCGCGCTGGAAACGTCGAAGGGAAATCTCCAGCTCGCCCTCGCGCTCGGCGTCGTCCTTCTGGCGATTGCCTTTTCGGTGACCGCCTGTGTCATGGCCCTGAAAGCCTCGGCCGTAAGGGCCGCCTATGCGTGACGCCGGTTTCGATATGCCTGCTGCGCCCTCCGCTTCGCGCCAGTCGCTTGCGCCCAGGCCGCTTCTGGAGGCACGCGGCCTTGTCTTCGAAGCCGGCGGGCAACGGCTTCTGAATGGTGTAGACGTGTCGATCCGAAAAGGATCGCGGACCCTTGTGATGGGCCCCAACGGCGCAGGCAAAAGCCTGCTCCTGCGTTTGCTTCACGGGCTGATCCAGCCGCAGCAGGGCTCGATTTCCTGGCAGGGACAGCCACTCACGAAACAGGCCCGTCAGGCACAGGCCATGGTGTTTCAGCGCCCCGTCCTGTTGCGGCGCTCCGTTCTTGCCAATCTCAAATTCGCGCTGTCAGTGCGCGGTCTGCGTGGTTCGGAGCGCGCAAAAAAGATCGACGCTGCTCTTGCCGCTGCCGGGCTTGACCACCTTGCCAAACGCCCGGCGCGGGTTCTTTCCGGTGGCGAACAGCAGCGACTGGCGGTGGTCCGGGCGCTGGCCTGTGACCCCGATCTCCTGTTTCTCGACGAGCCGACGGCGAACCTTGACCCGGCCTCGACCGCCGCGATTGAAAACCTGGTGCTGGAAGCCAATGACCGCGGTGTCACGATCGTTCTCGTCACCCATGACGCCGGTCAGGCGCACCGGCTCGGCGAGGACGTCATCTTTCTTCAGGACGGTGTTGTCGCGGAAACCGGTTCCGCCCGGCAGGTTCTGAACACCCCTCAAAGCGAACCGGCGCGCGCCTGGCACGACGGCAGGCTTTACCTTGGCCCCAACACCCGATCACTGGCGGAAAAATCCGGGAGGACATTTTGATCAGACGCCTGATGCGCCTTGCGCTTGCATCCCTTGTTCTCGGAGCCGCGACTGTCTCTGCTGCGGTTGCCGATGAGAAGTTCATCATCGTTCAATCGACCACATCGACCCAGAATTCGGGCCTCTTCGACCATATTCTTCCCGCCTTCCGGGACAAGACCGGGATCGAAGTCCGGGTTGTCGCCGTCGGCACGGGTCAGGCGATCCGCAACGCCGTCAATGGCGACGGTGACGTTCTTCTCGTCCATTCAAAGCCTTCAGAAGAAAAGTTCGTCGCAGACGGGTTCGGCGTCTCCCGCGCCGACGTCATGTACAATGATTTCGTGATCGTGGGACCCGCCTCCGACCCGGCAGGCATCAAGGGCAGCCGCGACGCGGTTGACGCTTTGCCAAAAATCGCGGAGAGCGAAACACCCTTTGCCTCGCGCGGCGATGACAGCGGTACGCACAAGGCGGAACTCCGGCTTTGGGACGTTGCCGGTATCGACGCGGCGGCCGCATCAGGGACCTGGTACCGGGAAACCGGCTCCGGCATGGGCTCCACCTTGAACACCGCCATCGGGATGGATGCTTATGTCATGACCGACCGGGCGACATGGATCGCATTCGGCAACAAGGCCAATCACGAAATCATGGTGGAAGGCGATCCACGCATGTTCAACCAGTATGGCGTCATCCTGGTGAACCCGAAGGCGCATCCACATGTGAAAGCCGAAATGGGTCAAGCCTTCATTGACTGGCTCGTGTCGAATCAAGGCCAGGCGGCGATTGCCGACTACCGGGTCGACGGTCAGCAGCTGTTCTTCCCGAACGCAAACGACGGTTCCAGCTGACATCGAGCAGACTGGTTCGGCAGTAAACTGGCTCAGACACGAGACTGTGACCGGCCCGTGATTGTTGGCTTCCACGTAGATACGGCATGGTGTCTTCCAATGCGGTTGGAGGCGCTATGCTCAAGAAACTCATCCCGGCAGTGCTTGCGCTGATAAGTGCGAGCCCTGCAATGGCCGTCGTTCTCGGCGGCGAGATTGTCGATCAGCGCGGCAATGGGAAATTCGTTCTTCTGGACACGAAAACGCCTTTTGCCGTCGGTGCCGACAACTTCAACACGGACAATCTGTACGCGTTCGACGAAGATCAGAACATCGTCCTGAAGGAACCCATCCGCGTTGATATCGGTGGGGATAGAGGTATCATCCGGCAAGGCGAAACGATTGCGAGCCACTATGTCTTTTTCGACAGCCTGGCGGGTGCACATATCGGTTTCGTCGACTTCGACGCGCCGATCCTTGGCATCGCCGCTTTCCAACACACGATGGCAGCGACAGACTATCTCGCCAACAACAACGTCAACTACATCAGCACCGAGCTGCGCGGACTGGAACGGGGCGATAGGGTCTGGATCGACAGGCGCGACCCCAACAGGCTCTGGGTACTCTGGGCAGGCTCATCGCCCGGTGATTACATCCGCGTCTTCACCGAAAGGTCGCTCGGCGCGATGATGTGACACCGGCACAGCGTCCTGGTTTGCCGGCACCTGCGATTGCTCTTCGGAGGCTGTAGAGGCAGTCGCATTTGCCGATTACGCAAGCAATTCGCGGCAATTCAGATCCTCGAAGGCAAGAAACCATCGTTCGAGGTGCGACCACCAGCTTCCATGCGTGTTGTCCGCGCTGTGCTGAAAGACCGGAACGACCACGTTGCACATATGGCCAAGCCGGTAGTCGTGCCAGAGGTCTTCCCATGACATGACCGGAACCGCACAGGCGTTATAGGCCTGAAGGTAGCTCTCAAGCAGGTCGATTTCATGGAGGGCCCGCCGTTGCGGATACCAGTGCAGTGCAATCATCAGGGAAAGATCCAGACCGGCAAAATCGACCCTCCAGTCTTCCCAGTCGATCAGAATGGCGATGCCATGTTCCTCGTCCCTCGGGTACAAGATGTTCCAGAAGTGAGCATCACCGTGAATTCGGGTGACGGGTCTCCCGCTCTTGTAACGAGCCGCTTTCAGAGCGGGAATGTGCTCACAAACCTGCGCCAGAAGCGCGGCGCGATCCGCCGACAGGCGATCGCCCAGCGCGTCCAGGAACGTCGGCAGCATCTTGGAAATGTGCTGGTCCAGCAATCCTTCGCGCCTGTTGAGAGCCTCTGCTGCGGACTGGGCCCAATGTGCATGCAACGCGGCGAGCGAGCGAACCGCCATATGGCAACGGGAAAGCGTTGGAGGCATCGGCCACGGCGTTGCGACATGGCTCGCCGAAAGATCTTCCAGCAGGACGCAGGTCGCGCCGCTGGACGGATCGACCAGCGAAGCCAGGCAGCCCGCCAGCGGCAACCCGGCAACGGGTGCGGCCGCATAGAATGCCTGTTCGCCTGGAAAGAGGTTTGAAAGCGGGTCCGGATCTTGCCTGATCTTCACAAAAAATTCGCCAGGCAGTTCAGGCGTCGGGTTGGCGAATTGGGCTTTAACAAAAGCGGTGTCGGCCACATTCCACTTCGTGCAGGACGTGACCGAGAGGTCTTTGACCGTCACCGGACCGTAGCCGCCATGACGTGAGAGCACATCGGACAGCCATTTTTCGTCAATGTCGAAAGGCGAACATGGAATGGAAACAGGCACGGAAACAGTCCGGGAAAATGTTGAAGACGATCTCCCGATCGGCAACAGCCAGAATTCTGGCGAGCATTCCGGCAACGGCGCTAGCGGTCAGCATTCTTAGCGATCTGTCGCGCTACTCCCCCAGTCTTACAGAGGAACTGCTGCCTTGCTCGGCGCTGGAAAAACCCGCGCGATCAAGAACCTGGCTTGCACCGATCGAAATGACCACGATCGCGGCAAAGGCCGCCAACATAGCTCTCATTGTGTTTCTCCGTTCTCATTCTGCGCGCCGGCCGCTGCTTTCAGATAGTTGACCAGGTCGGTCCGGTCTTCGGGCTTGGCAATCACCTGCATCGGCATTTTCGAGCCGGGGATGAAGTGATCCGGGCCATCCAGGAACAGCTTGTCGATCGTCTCTTCCGTCCAGACTATATCAGACCCGGTCAGGGTTTCTGAATAGGGATAGTCGGGCAAAGTCCCTGCGCGTCGTCCGAAAACCTCGTAGAGGCTTGGCCCCGCCTTGCGGGCGCTGCCCTCGGTCAGCGCGTGGCAGATGGAACACTTGCGCGCAAATTGCCGTTCACCGTTGGACATCTGTTCCGGCTTGCGCAGGAAATTGGGTGTTTCCTTCGCCATCGGATCGAATTTTCCGAGCCCGGCGACGGGCCAGGAATAAACGATATCCTCGATCCCGCCGGCATGCAGGACCTCGCCGTCCTTCGAAAAGGCAAGCGCCCAGATCGGCCCCTTCAGGGCAGCCTTGAAGTCGGACTCGATCGTCCATGTTTCCGTGTCGAAAACCGTAATGTATCCATGTCCGTCACCGGTCGCGAGCCGCTTGCCGTCGGAACTGAGGGACATGGCGAGAATGGGCCGACGCTCCAGCGTGAAATCGTGAAGGCGGTCACCGGTTTCAATGTCGACGATCCGGGTGACACCGTCCTGCGACCCGTAGGCCACCCAGGTCTCGTTGCTGTTCCGGCCACCGAGGACCAGGACGTTCACACCGAACCCGTTTCGGACAATGACCCGCTTTTCGGCTCTGGCCGCAACATCCCAGAGCGTTATGGAACCGTCGACGGATGCCGAATAAAGCCAGGCCCCATCCGCCGAAAATTCGACCTTGTTCACGCCCGCACTGTGACCGCTCAGGAATGTCGGCTCACCGCCGTCGACAGACCACAAGCCGATTTTCGCGTCCCAGCTCGCGCTGGCGATCATCTTGCCGTCCGGAGACACCGCCAGACCCATGACCTTTGCGGTGTGGCCCACAAGTTTCCGTTGCGACCCGTCTTCAAGGTTCCAGAGGATCAGCGCATTGTCATCGCCGGCCGACACGACGAGATCGTCATTGACGAAGCGCACCACCTTGACCGCGGCCTCGTGCCCGTCCAGCCAGTCCGGTTTCCGCCCGGACCAGACCCCGACCGCATTGTCGAAACTTGCCGTCGCAACGCGCCCGCTGTCCTTGGACACGGTAATGTCCATGACAGGTCCGCCATGCCCCTTGAGCGTCTCGAAATCAGCAGCGTTAGCGGGCCCGCCCGGCACCATCACCATGAGACAAAACAGGCACAGAAGCGCATCCCGGCACGCAAGATAGGGGTCGGCTAGGCTCACGATCCGCATCGCCGGCAACCCTACTCAGCAGGAACCGCGTTCTTGCCCGGAGCTTTCGCCGCGCGTTCAGCCTCTTCGACTTCCTTGACCCAAAGCCCGTGGTGCTCCCGCGCCCACTGCAGCTCGACCTCGCCGGAGCCCATGGCATCGTAAGCGCCTTCCATGCCCACGGAACCGATATAGATATGCGCAAGGATCATGGCGATCATCAGGAAGGCGACGATCGTGTGCCAGAGCTGGGCGTATTGCATTTCCTCGTGCGGCGCGAGTTCGGTCGGCAGGGTGCCAAGCCCGACCAGTTGCGGCAGGCCGAGATTGTTCAGGATTTCGAAGGTCTTGGCGAACATCGGGAAATCGAACGGAAACAGCAGGGAGATGCCCGAGGCGGAAATCGATGCGCCGAGAACGATCACGCCCCAGAAGATCATTTTCTGGCCGAAGTTGAATTTCTTCGCCGGTGGGTGCACGCCTTTTTTCAAGAGGCCGCCCCCGACCGCAATCCACTTCAGGTCGGTCTTGTTCGGAATGTTGTGGACCACCCACATGACGAAAACCATGACGAGGCCGAGCATGAACGCCCACGAGACGTTGTTGTGGACCCATTTGGATGCCAGTGCGATTGGGGCGTAGGCATCCTTTCCGAGCAGCGGGATGATGGCGACGCGCCCGAAGAGGACGATCAGTCCCGTGATGGCGAGCAATATGAAACTGCCGGCGAGCAGCCAGTGCCCGAACCGTTCGATCATCTTGAAACGTGTGATCGTCTGGCCGGTCTTTTCGCCATCAATCCGGATCCGGCCGCGCAGCAGATAGAACAGAACGAGGAAGGCAAGCGTGCCGGCAAGCAGATAGGCGCCGTAAGTCTTCAATGGCCCGTTTCGTATCTCGAGCCAGCGCATGCCGCCATCCTGCATCAGGACGGTGGCCTCCTTGCCGCCGGACGAGACCGTGATATCGGCGGACCCGAAACGCAGGGCGCGCCACAATTCTGGATCAGAGACCCCGCCAAGCGTTCCCAGCTGGTTGGTCATGCCGGCTGCCGAGTCGGGATCCCCGGTGGCATTGCGCCTGAATTCGTTGTCGACTTTCTCGCCGCGCTGACGCTTCATGATGTCTTCGAGCGTCTGCGCACCTCCGGTCGCGCTCCGGTCTGCCTGCGGTGGCTCCTGCGGTTGCTCCTGGGCAAGTGCCGGAGACAGAAATGCCAATAGAACAACAACAGCCAAAGCCAAGCGTTTCATAGCCTGATCCTCATTCCTTGTGCGGCCTCAAAGCCTCGCAGAGATGAAGAGGGCGGCATGATTGCCGCCCCGTTCAGATTTCAAGAGGGACCGGAAAAGGTCCGGCAACAGACCCCTCTGCTGCCGCCGGACGCCGTCCGGTTTACCCGCCCCTTTGACCGTAGGCGGAGCCCCAGCCCCAGGCACCGGAGCCGAAGCCACGGGCAACCACACGCTCGCGGTAGATCGCGGACACGACGTCGCCATCACCGGCAAGCAGGGCCTTGGTGGAGCACATTTCCGCACAAAGCGGCAGCTTGCCTTCCGCAATACGGTTTGCACCGTATTTCGCGCGCTCGGCAGTCGAGTTGTTCTCTTCCGGACCACCTGCGCAGAAGGTACACTTGTCCATCTTGCCGCGCGATCCGAAGTTCCCGGCCTGCGGGAACTGCGGGGCGCCGAACGGACAGGCGTAGAAGCAGTAGCCGCAGCCAATGCACAGGTCCTTCGAGTGAAGAACCACACCTTCTTCGTTCTGGTAGAAACAATCGACCGGGCACACCGCCATGCAGGGTGCGTCCGAACAGTGCATGCAGGCCACGGAGATCGACCGTTCGCCCGGGCTGCCATCATTGATGGTCACGACCCGGCGGCGATTGATGCCCCACGGCACTTCATTTTCGTTTTTGCAAGCCGTGACACAGGCATTGCACTCAATGCATCGCTCAGCGTCACAAAGGAATTTTGCTCTTGCAGCCATTGCGTCTCCTCCTTACGCGGCCGAGATCTTGCAGAGAGTCGCTTTCGTCTCCTGCATCTGGGTCACTGAGTCGTAGCCATACGTCTGAGCGGTGTTACAGCTTTCGCCGAGGACATAGGGGTCAGCACCTTTCGGATACTTGGACCTGAGATCCTCGCCCTGGTAATGACCACCGAAGTGGAACGGCATGAAGGCAACGCCTTCTCCGACCCGCTCGGTCACCATTGCCATGACTTTCACCTTGCCGCCTTCAGGGCCTTCGACCCAGACCTGCGCACCGTCGCGCACACCCAGGTTGTTGGCATCGCGAGGATTGATCTCAACGAACATATCCTGCTGAAGTTCGGCGAGCCACGGGTTGGACCGTGTCTCGTCACCGCCACCCTCATATTCCACCAGGCGGCCGGACGTCAGGATGATTGGATAATCCTTCGAGAAGTCCTGCTTCTGGATAGAGGCATAGAGCGTCGGCAGGCGGTAGAACTTCCGGTCCTCGTAGGTCGGATAGTCTGCCACCAGGTCGCGGCGGTTGGTGTAGAGCGGCTCGCGGTGCAGCGGCACCGGATCCGGGAACGTCCAGACGACGGCGCGGGCCTTCGCATTGCCGAAGGGTGCACAGCCATGCTTGATCGCAACGCGCTGGATGCCGCCGGAAAGGTCGGTCTTCCAGTTCGTCTTCGGTCCTGCGACCGCTTCGATCGATGCACGTTCCTCGTCGGTCAGGTCACCATCCCAGCCGAGGTCCATGAGCATCTGCATCGTGAACTCGGGATAACCGTCCTGAATTTCCGAACCGGGGTTCGAAACACCGTCGGCAAGCAGGTTGTCACCATCCCGCTCGACGCCGAAGCGTGCACGGAAACACAGACCGCCTTCAGCGACAGGCTTGGACATGTCGTAAAGGTTGGGTGTGCCCGGGTGCTTCATGTCGGCGGTGCCCCAGCATGGCCACGGCATACCGTAGTATTCGCCGTCGTTCGGTCCACCGACAGCCTGCAGCGTCGTGCGGTCGAATGTGTGCTGGTTCGCCATATGCGACTTGATGCGCTCCGGCGACTGCCCGGTATAGCCGATCGTCCACAGCCCGCTGTTGAATTCGCGGGTGATGCTTTCCACGTTCGGTGTTTCCGGATCGTCCATTTCGATGTTGCGGAACAGCCTGTCGCCCCAGCCGAACTTGTTTGCGAACTTGGCCATGATGACTTCGTCCGGCAGACTTTCGAACAGGGGCTCGACGACTTTGTCGCGCCACTGCAGCGAACGGTTCGACGCGGTCACGGACCCGCGGGTCTCGAACTGCGTACACGCCGGCAGCAGGTAGACACCGTCGGTCCGGTCATGAAGCACGGCGGAAACCGTCGGATAGGGGTCGATCACGACCAGCATATCCAGCTTTTCCATCGCGGTTTTCATTTCCGTCATGCGGGTCTGCGAGTTCGGGGCGTGGCCCCAGAGAACCATCGCACGGACCGCATTCGGCTGATCGGTGTTAGCCGGGTCTTCCAGAACGCCGTCGATCCAGCGGCTGACCGGGATACCGGTGAGGTTCTGGAGGCTTTTTTCCTTGCCGTCAGAGCCCTTGACCGTCGCGAACTGCGCTTTCAGCCAGTCCGGATCCTCGTCCCAGACACGTGCCCAGTGGCCCCACGCGCCTGCGCTCAGGCCGTAGTAGCCAGGCAGGGTGTGGCTGAGAACGCCAAGGTCGGTTGCACCCTGGACGTTGTCGTGGCCGCGGAAAATGTTAGTTCCGCCACCGGTCGTACCCATGTTGCCGAGAGCAAGCTGCAGCACGCAGTAAGCACGTGTGTTGTTGTTGCCGTTGGTGTGCTGGGTACCGCCCATGCACCAGATCACGGTGCCCGGACGGTTGTTTGCAAGCGTCCGCGCAACGCGCTTCAGCTGGCTTTCGGGCGTGCCGGTCACACGCTCGACTTCGTCAGGCGACCACCTGGCGACTTCTTCGCGGATCTGGTCCATGCCCCAGACACGGGTGCGGATGAATTCCTTGTCTTCCCAGCCATTGTCGAAAATGTGCCAGAGAATGCCCCAGATCAGGGCCACGTCCGTTCCGGGACGGAAGCGCACATATTCATCGGCGTGGGCGGCGGTGCGCGTAAAGCGCGGATCGCACACGATCACCGGAGCGTTGTTCTGCTCCTTGGCCCGCAGCACGTGCAGCAGCGAAACCGGGTGGGCTTCAGCCGGGTTGCCGCCAATGATGAAGATGGCCTTGGAATTGTGGATGTCGTTGTAGCTGTTGGTCATGGCGCCGTAGCCCCATGTGTTGGCTACGCCGGCAACCGTTGTCGAGTGACAGATACGGGCCTGGTGGTCGACGTTGTTCGTGCCCCAGTAGGCGGCGAACTTGCGGAACAGGTAGGCCTGTTCGTTGTTGTGCTTCGCCGAGCCGAGCCAGTAGACGCTGTCCGGTCCGCTTTCCTCGCGGATCTGCATCATCTGGTCGCCGATGGCGTTGATCGCCTCGTCCCAGCTGACGCGCTTCCACTCGCCGCCCTCTTTTTTCATCGGGTACTTCAACCGGCGCTCGCCATGGGCGTGCTCGCGGACCGCGGCACCTTTGGCGCAGTGCGCACCGAGGTTGAAGGGGCTGTCCCATCCCGGCTCCTGGCCGGTCCACACGCCGTTCTTCACTTCGGCGATCACGGTGCAGCCGACGGAACAGTGTGTGCAGACTGATTTTACGAGATTGACGGCTTCGTCCGAAGACTGGGCCTGTGCCTGTGTAACGGTACCGCCTGTTGCGGTGATGGCGGCCAGGCCACCTGCGGCAACTCCGGATCCCTTCAGGAACGTCCGGCGGTCTACCGATTTGTGTGCAGCGTCTCTAAGGATACTTGCACCCTGGGGGCGTCGCGCAACCCCATTGGTCTTTTTCCTAAGCATTTTGCCCTACCTTGCTTGTATCGGAATCGATACGGCTGGGTTGGTTTTCAGCGAACCGGCCAGCGGGCGTCACGCAACCATAGGCCGGGTGTGAAGTTCAGGGTCCGGTCAGAACCGGGCGCTGTCGAAGTAGGCGCGTGTGTGCGCCGTGTCCTGCATCTTTTCGGATGTGAGATCCACTTCCGCTGCTTGAGCGGTACCGGAAACCGCTGTCGCGGCCACGGCTACAGGGGCCGACAGGGCCGCCAGTTTCAGGAAGTCCCGGCGGCCAGAACCCTCACGGGGCACCGCTTGATCGGGCTTTTTCATCGTTGCAATCCTCCTCTCCTTGCGGCGGCCCGCGGCCGCCTAAATTGCCAACGTGAACTCTAGTTTGGCAGCATATCGAAGGCCTCGGCCTCTATTTCCATAAACTGCCGTCCCAAGGCGCCGACGGCTCCGTAGAATACGGATGTCTTCGACGCTTCAAGATCTGCGAAAAAGTGTATTGCCCAGGGTTCGATGTGATCCTGGAAGAACTGTTTCTGTTCGGCGACGGACGTAACCTTGCCGAAGCGGCCAACGATCATGCCGGCCATCATTTCCATGAGCGATGCGATATTGTCTTCCGGCTCATGCGTGCCCTCGGCGCGTCCAATCCCGCGACGTGCCATGTCGGCGCGCAGGTTTGCCAGGGGCTTTTCGTTCAGGAAACCGGTAAGATAGTGACTTGCATAGGGAAGAAGTTCACCGCGCCCGAGACCGACGAACAGCGCGTTGAACTCGCGCTCCGCGGTTTCGGCTGATGTAACGGAAGCAACTTTTGCAAGCACGCCGAGAGCGTTTCCGAGGGTCGTGTCGTCGGCAGTAAGTCCGGCGACCTGCTTCAAAAGGGAAGCGTCTGCCGGCTTGACCAGCAACAGTCCGATAAAATCATAGAGTTCTGAGCGAGCCTGATCTTCAGGATCGATGACATATTCCGTGACCGCTGCGGACATCCGCGATCTTCCTCCCTCATGCGCAGGCCAGTGTCACCTTTTTGATGCGCTTCTTACATTCAACTTTAGTATCAACTGTAGTCGAATCGCAAGCGCCGTCGTGTAACTTGAAAGTCAAACTCAACTTTATCGGATTCCGAGTCTTGCAGTTCCACGAGCGCCTCATGATTTTGTTGAGATTGCTGTACGTTATCTGCTTGCGTCAATTGCACAGATGTTTTTCCATTTTCGATAAAATCATTGTGCGTTGCAGCATTTTCTTCCAGAGCCTCGTTTTCTTCTGTAAGCTCTTCTTCCTCGGACTGGCTTTCCGGCTTCAAGTCAGGCGCTTCGGCAGCTTCCTCTTCTTCGTCCGCAAACTGCTCCAGCATGCCCTTTCCGATCTTGTAGACGGTCTGGAGGTTATCCACGACCGTCGCGGCATCGGTGTAATCCTCCGCGTAGTCGACAAGACCGTCGAGATTCGCAAGGACGGGATTGAGACCCCAGAGCTTGCGCAGCGCACGCCGCCGGATTCGCTCCGGCACGGCTGCCGACAGGAAACCGGAAAAGTCGTCTTCTTTCGTCAGTGTCTCCGGATCGGGCAGCCCGAGTTCTTCCAGGATGTCCTCATCGCTCTTTTCTTCCAGCGCGGCACGCTCCTGTGCGGCCTGAGCGGCCTGCTCCCTGATCTGCTCGGCTTCTTCCGCCTGGCGCACCGCCGCCTTGCGGCGCGACCAGAAATCGCCGCCGTTCTCGTCCTGACCGCTCCCGCTCATTGAAGGGTATCCTTCGGCTTGCGGCCGGGCGCGCGGTAAACGTCGCTGATCTGGCGGATACGCGCATCTCCGATCCCGTCCTCCTTCAGGTCGATCCGTTTCTTGTCGCGCTTGCGCTTGATGAAAATCTCATCCTCGTGATGCAACTCGACGAAATCACGGATCCAGGCGATCAGTCCCGGAGGCATCGGAACCTTCTCCACCATGACATCGCTGGTGTCGGCGTAGTCCTGTCCTTCGTAGGCGGACGCCGTGAGCAGCATGACGTCCATGGGGACGTCGCGATCCACCTCCTCGGCGGGCCGCATGATCACGTAAATGGACGGCACCTTGTCCGAAAGCGCAGTGAGATAGGCTTCGGTGTCTGTCCGGTAGAGTTCCAGGTTCAGCGTCGCAGCGTGATATTCGACGGCCTCGCCTTCCTGCCGCATAACTTCCCAGTCAGCGGCTTTCGCACCCGGCAGGAGGGAAACCGGGCGCCAGCTCCATTTCTGCCACCGCGTCACACCCGGCAACCTTCTGACGACGACGCCGACCGGCATCGAGCGCGTTCTTTCAATTGTCACTGCGGACATCCTCCCACCGCGGATCATCAACCGCTTTTTCTTCCCTACATGCTGTAGCAAGTTGCAGAAATTTCAAGTCCGGCGGAAGTCGAACTTGACCTGATGCGACATACGCCCTTGATATGGTAGCCGGACATGCGCGATTCCGGAGGGGAGAGACCCGGACTTGCATGCCCAGGGAGAGGACGCAACAAGAATGACAGATTTGAAGCTTCTGCTGTGCGATTGCCGCAAGAGCCAGGCGATCGACGCGGAACGGTTGGAGGAAGCGTCCGGCGTTTCCTGCTCGCGGGTCTATTCCGAGCTGTGCCGGGCCGAAGCCGGCATTGCCGAAGACGCGATCCGCTCGGGCAACGTGATGATTGCCTGTGGACAGGAACAAAGCATCTTTCAGGAAATCGCCGCCGACATCGAGGCCGAAGAACCGCTGTTCATCGACCTGCGGGACCGTGCCGGATGGAACGACGGCAGCAGCGACCCAAGCCCGAAAATGGCAGCGCTTATTGCCGACGCGCTCCTGCCTCACCCGGGCGAGAAGGTCGTCGATGTCTCCTCTGCGGGCACATGTATCATCCTCGGCGATGCAGAGGATGCGACCGAGGCCGCAGGTCTCCTGTGCGAGACACTCAGCGTCACCGTGCTTCTTGCTCCCGAAGCGGAGCTGCCGGTTTCCGACGACAGGAGATATGACATCGTTCGCGGACGCCTCAAGGGCGCGACTGGTGCACTCGGCGACTTCAAGCTCTCCTTCGATGCGCTGCAGGAACGCATTCCCGGCGGACGCGGTGCCTTCAACTGGACGGAGCCGCGCGACGGCGGGCGAACCGGCTGCGACATCATCGTGGATCTGCGCCGCGGATCCCAGCCGCTCTTTCCCGCACCTGAAAAACGCGAAGGCTATCTGCGCGCAGATCCCGGCAACGCTGCGGCCCGCACCAAGGTGCTGATGGATGCCTCGCAGTTGATCGGGACTTTCGAGAAGCCGATCTATATCAAGCTGAACGAAGATCTGTGCGCCCACTCCCGCGCCCGCAAGCCCGGCTGCTCACGCTGTTTGAACCTCTGCCCCACCGGGGCGATCACGCCCGCCGGCGATCATGTGGCGGTGGACGCCATGATCTGTGCCGGGTGTGGCAGCTGTTCCGCTGTGTGTCCCTCAGGCGCTATTTCCTATGACGCGCCGCCCGTGGATCATGTGTTCAAACGCATTCACACGCTCGCATCGACCTGGCGGAAACTCGGAACGGGAAGCCCGCGCCTTCTGGTCCACGATGCCGGCCACGGACTGGACATGATCCGGTTGAGTGCGCGCTACGGCAAGGGTCTGCCGGGTGATGTCATTCCGCTGGAGATGGACGCACTGGCAGGTTTCGGTCACGCCGAGATGCTGGCAGCCCTGGCGAGCGGCTTCCAGTCGGTGACGCTGCTCCTGTCACCAGGGACAGAGAAGGATGGTCTTCCGGCCCAGGCGGAACTCACCGCCGCCATTGCCGGCGCAGACAGGATCAGCCTGATTGAACCGGTCGATCCCGATCAGCTCGACGACCTGCTGCGCCGGGAGACGCCGGACGCGTTGCCTGTGCAGCCCATATTGCCCGTCGGCTCGCGCCGGCAGGTTACGCGGCTTGCGGCCAAGGCTCTCAGCACCGCCGCCGAACCGATCACACTTCCTGCCGGGGCGCCCTATGGTGCGCTTAACATCAACCTGGACAGCTGTACGCTCTGCCTGTCCTGCGTGTCTCTTTGCCCGTCCGGCGCGCTCAAGGAGAACCCGGACATGCCGCAGCTCCGGTTCCAGGAAGATGCCTGCCTTCAATGCGGTATCTGCACCAACATCTGCCCGGAAAGCGCGCTTTCGCTCGACCCGCGCCTGAACCTTGCCGATGACGCGCTGACGCCCGTCGTGCTCAAGGAAGAAGAGCCGTTCGAATGCATTTCGTGCGGCAAACCTTTCGGGGTGCGCTCGATGGTGGAACGGATGACCGAAAAGCTTGCCGGCAAGCACGGCATGTTCAAGGACAACAAGGCCGCGCAACTCATTCAGATGTGCGACGACTGCCGCGTCAACGCGGTCTATCACTCGGAAAACAATCCCTTTGCAATGGGAGAGCGTCCAAAGGTGCGCACCACCGACGACTATATCAGCAAGCGGCGCGACCATTGACAAAGGCAAGACGCGATCACTGGTACTGGATCGGCGCTCCCAGATCAGCCGGCGGTATCCGCGAGACGAAGGCAAGGATTGCATCCAGATCGTCCAGCGTCAGCTCCACCGGAGCGATCGGTGACGGCCGGCTGATGTCAAACGGCTCGGTCACACCGTCGACCTGCGTGAAGGACGGATGCGGGTTGAGGGCAAAAAACGCCTCGAACCGTGCGCGCCAGTCTGAAAAGCTGCGCATGACGGCAAAGGACGGCGACGACCCGATCGTGGTCAGCCGCGTCGCCTCGTTGACCATGTGGCAGCGTCCGCAATGGACCACGGCCAGTTTCTCACCGGAGACGACATCGCCGGCGATTGCCTCCGAAACGGCCTCCTTCGGCTTGGCGACAGCGGCTGTGAAAACCTGCCCGTCCTCCGGCTTGAAGGACGCGATGGTGTTCTTACCGACATCGCTGATCAGCCATTCCTCGAAACGGGCGACATGCTCGTTGCCGGCGTCGGCAATGCCGAGATACCAGTCCCTGCCGATACCCGTGAAGGCAGGCGTCCCGGTCGTCGACGTCGAAAACGCCGCCTCTGCGGATTCGGCCTCCGGCACGATTTCGATGCGAATGCCGGTTTTCAACGAAAACCGCGGCAGCAGGTGTTTCAGGAACCCGCTCGCGACAAGATCATCCGGCGCACTCAGGCGAAAAGTCTTGGCAGATGCCTCGCCCGTCACGCCCGGCCCTGCAAAAATAAACAGTCCGATCAGGACTGCGAAAACAAAACGGCAGCACACGCGCTCCTCCCTCACGTTGCTGTCGAGCAGCTTAGGGGGGAAATCATTCTGCCGTCAATTCACACGCTGCTGTTAGAGAGGTTAAGATGAGCGACGAATTCAACATGTCCATGCGTAAATTCCTGAAACAGGTCGGTGTCACCTCGCAGCAGGCGATCGAGGACGCGGTCAGGAAAGCCGGCGCATCGGAAGGCAAGAAATACAAGGTCAAGGCCGTCGTCACGATTGAGGAAATCGGCCTTGAGCACGAAGTAAACGGCGAAATCGAGGGGTAAGCACGTCGTGTCACTGACGCGGGAAACGGTCCTAAATTCACTCAAGTCCGTCAAGGATCCGGCGACAGGCGAAAACATCGTCGCCTCCGGGATGGTGCGCGCCCTGCAGGTCGGCGAAGGCACAATCCGCTTCGTGATGGAAATCGACGCCAGCCGCATGAACGAGATGGAGGCCCTGAAGAGCGAGGCCGAAGCGTGTCTCTCCCGGATCGAGGGGGCTGGAAACGTTCAGATCATCATGACGGCCCACTCGGAGAAGGCACCTGAACCGGCCAAGCCAAGCGAGCCCGTGCCGATCAAACCGCGTCCCGCACCACCTGGAACATCCGGACCCCAGCGGGTTCCGGGAATAGACAGGATCGTTGCCGTTGCGTCCGGCAAGGGCGGTGTCGGCAAATCAACGGTCGCCGCGAACCTGGCCTGCGCGCTCGCCGCGGAGGGCCGCAAGGTCGGTCTGCTCGACGCGGATGTCTACGGCCCGTCACAACCCAAGATGCTCGGCATCTCCGGACGGCCGACGTCCCCGGACGGTCAGATGATCCTGCCGCTGCGCAATCACGGCGTCACGCTGATCTCGATCGGGCTGATGACATCGGGCGACCAGGCGGTCGTCTGGCGCGGTCCGATGCTGATGGGCGCTCTGCAGCAGATGATGAGCCAGGTGCAGTGGGGCGCGCTCGACATTCTCATCGTCGATCTACCGCCCGGAACCGGCGACGTCCAGATGACGCTTTCGCAGAAATTCATTGTCGATGGCGCGATCATCGTGTCGACACCGCAGGACGTCGCCCTTCTCGACGCACGCAAGGGCATCGACATGTTTCAGCAGATGCAGGTGCCGATTATCGGAATGATCGAAAACATGTCGACGCATATCTGTTCCAAATGCGGTCACGAGGAACACGTCTTCGGGCATGGCGGTGTCGCTGCGGAAGCGGAAAAGCTCGGCGTGCCACTGCTCGCGGAAGTTCCGCTGCATCTGAACATCCGTCTTGCCGGCGACGGCGGCACACCGATCGCGGTTGAAAACCCGGACGCACCCGAAGCGAGCGTATTCAGAAGGCTCGCAAAATCCCTCGTTGCGGAGGGCCAGGCGTGAGCGACCTGCAGTTCCCGCCCATGTTCCAGGGAGAGGGGCTCACCGGCCCCGCCGATCCGTTCGACCGGGCGCTTGCGCTTGCGATCACCGGCACGGATGCAGGCACTGTCGTCTACAATTTTTCAGGTGACACCCTGAAAGCCAGCCTGATCTTCACCCCGGAAGTGCCTCTGGAAGAAGCCGTGGCGACCTTGCCCGTCTGCGGCCTCGGGTTTCAGGCGGCTCTGGGTGCGCTTGCGCCGCCGGAAGTCGCCGTCCACCTGGAATGGGACGGCACGATCCGCGTGAACGGCGCTGTCTGCGGACGCATGCGCCTGAAGGCCTCCACATCGGACCCGGTGGAAACCCCGGACTGGCTCGTGCTCGGCCTGGACCTCAACATGACCAGTTCGACGGAAAATCCGGGCACCGATGCCGACACGACCTATCTCTCCGAGGAAGGCTGCGCCGAAATCACGGCGGAAGCTCTGCTTGAAGCCTGGGTGCGTCACAGCCTTTACTGGATCAACCGCTGGCTCGACGAGGGTCTGCGGCCCGTTCATGCCGACTGGCGCGGCCTGGTGCCGACGCTCGGGGAACCGATTGAAATCGATGGAAAGTCCGGAACCTTCGTCGGAGTGGACGAAAATTTCGGCATGCTGCTCAGAAGCGGGGACGAGACAATCCTGATCCCGCTTTCGAGCCGACTGGAGACCTGAACCGATGAAACTGGCCCGTGCGATCCACATGGATGACAGCGACCGCAATGTTTATTTCTCCCCGGCACGAACAGGGGAATGGTGCCTGTCGGGAGGATTCGAGTTTTCGGACTGGACGGAGGCCGACCTTGTGGGCAAGGCCCGGCAGGCCTTTTCCAACGGCTGGCTTGGCCTTGAAACCTTTGGCCGCGTCACCTTCGTCGCCATCACACCGGTCAGCGAAGACGAGTTCTCCGATCTGGTCGGCAACCTGGCTCGCCATTTTGTCGAGGTCTACGGCGCCCCGTCGATTGATGCGGCAAAGGGCGTCGCCGAAGACGAACTTCGTTATATGGCGGATCTTTGCTCCGAGCACGACGAAAACATGCTGCTCGCCGTTCACCGCGAACTCACGAATGAAGGCGTGAAGGAAAGCTACAGCGCCATTGAGGCCCCGGCGGCAGAACTTGACCTCGTCGCCATGCATGGGGACATGCAATAGGTTCCAGAAGGCTCGGCAGCCGAAACTGAACGCCGGATCAGCCCGAACGTCTGCCTTGCCGCCGGCGCCGTGGCCGACTAGTCTCGTTTTCGGAGGCACCGGATGACACGTCATACTCAATCAGTGGTGAAACATAAGCGCATGGAGCAATAACGGCGGCCCTTGCCGTTTTCCATGTGCCCCCGGCCTCGCACGGGGGCATTTTTTTTGACCCGACCAGACCAGACCAGAGAAACCCTTGGCCCGCACACCGCCGCATCTCGTCACGATCATTCTGCTGACCGCGTTTTCACCGCTGTCGCTGAACATGTTCCTGCCGTCTCTCGGCACGATCGCGGTGGACCTTCAAACGGACTATGCGCTGGTGAGCGTCGCGATCGCGGGGTATCTGGCCGCGACCGCGGTCATTCAACTGGTCGTCGGCCCCCTGGCGGACCGATACGGCCGGCGCCCCGTCCTCCTTGTCGCGCTGGTCCTTTTCAGCCTTGCATCGCTTGTCTGTGCGCTGGCCGAGAACATCTGGGTGTTTCTGCTATTCCGGATGCTGCAGGGGAGTATTGTTGCCGGCAACACGCTCTCGCTCGCCATTCTCCGAGACACCAACCCGCCGCAGCAGGCCGCAGGGCTGATCGGCTATATCAGCATGTGCATGGCCGTCGTTCCCATGCTTGGCCCCGTTCTGGGCGGGCTTTTGGACACCGCGTTCGGCTGGCGTTCCAGCTTTTATCTCTATACAACGTGCGGACTTCTTATCCTGGCCGTGTGCTGGTTCGATCTGGGTGAAACGAAACCCGAAAGGCAGGACGGCGCTCCCCCGCTGGCACGCGCGATCCTTGAACTCGTCAAGGATCCCCGCTTTTCCGCCTATGCCCTCTGCTCGACCTTTACGGTCGGCGCTTTCTTCATCTTTCTCGCCGGAGCTCCCCTTGTCGCAACAACGTCCTTCGGCGTGACAACGGCAGAACTCGGATTTCTGATCGGCAGCATTACCGTCGGATTTTCCGCAGGCGGCTTTCTGGCGGGAAAACTCTCGTCAAGACTGCCGCTGCCCGCAATGATGCTGGTCGGACGGCTCACCGCCTGCATCGGTCTTTCGATTGGATTGATGGTGTTCCTCCTGGGCGGAGCGTCACCTTATGCCTTTTTCGCCGGTACGATCTTTGTCGGCATCGGCAACGGCATCACCATGCCGGGCAGCAATACCGGCGCAATGTCGGTAAGACCCGATCTGGCCGGGAGCGCCGCCGGACTGACCGGTTCCATGGCGCTTGCCGGTGGCGCGGCACTGACGAGCCTGACCGGCATTGCGATCGGATCGGGCGATCAGCCGGTCACCGTTCTCGCCCTCATGTTTGCCAGTTCCGCCATCGGCCTTGTCGCCGCCATTTCGGCCCTGCTGCTCGAGCGGCGCGCAAAAGCAAGCTCGCCGGCCAGGCCCTGACCGTTTCGCCAGGGAATGCGAAGCAAGGCGGATTACCGCCTTGCCCCTTGCTTCTTTTTCCAGAACGGCTCGATATCGCCGGCCATGATGCAGCCGAACGGATCGATATAGTCCTCGATCTCGGCCAGACCGTATTTCTTGATCTGGGCGACGACCGCGTCCGCCTTCTTGTAGCCGGACGGCAGTTCGGAGACATCGATCTTTTCCTCGAAGAACCGGATGTCAAGACCTTCCGTTTCTTCCCTGAGCATCGCTTCCGGCGTCTTTCCGAGCGAGCGGCGCTTGTGCTCGGAACGCGAGAAGTTGCGGCCCGCGCCATGCGGCGAGAAACCGAGCGCATGCCCCGCATCCTTGCCGCGAACGACCAGAACCGGCTCCGCCATATTCAGCGGGATCAGGGTCAGCCCGGTCGCGTCGGACGCATATCCGTCCCAGGCAGGCGTTGCCCCCTTGCCGTGGTAGTAGAGCCCGTCGCGCTCGAACACGAAGTTATGCTCGTTCCAGAAACGGTCCGAGTGGTGCGCGCCGCTTGCCTCGACCGTCGCCTGATGAAGCGCGTTGTGGTTGGCCTTGGTCCACTTGCGGATCAGCTGCAGCGCGTCCCAATAGGCTTTGCCTTCCTCGCTCTCGGACGGGATCCAGGCATTCTGCTTCAGCGTCTTCGGCGACAGCTTCCTGCGGTATTTCTCCGCAACGCTCATGCCGATCCTGTAGAGCAGCGCACCCGGTCCGCGCGAACCGTGATGGGTCACCATCGCGGTCTTGCCGGTTTTCCTGGAGACGCCGACAAACAGGAAATGGTTGCCGTCGCCCTGGGTTCCCAGATGCTCCTGCGCAGAACGCAGGATCTTCGGGTTGTTCAGGAACCTGTTTTCGCGGAACTGGTCGTAAAGGCTCATGGACATGGTGAAGCGCTTGCCGTTGGCGCGCCCGCCACCACCGAAATGCGTCACCGAATGCGCCGCATCCAGAACCGCCTTCGGGTCGGCATCCTCGAACTCGGTCGTCATCACCGAGCAGCAGATATCTGCGCTGTGCATTCCCGGGTGGATTGCACCACGCGCCGCCACCACGCCGCCGACCGGAATGGTTCCGAGCGGACCGGCCGGACAGGCGTCCGGCATGATCGCTCCTGCCTCAACGGTCGGGGTGCGCATCAATTCGGTCATGTGGTGTTTGACCGCCTTCAGGTTCGCCTCTTCGTCCTCGCCCTCCGCGTCCAGGTTAACGTGAAACGGCTTTGCGCCCGAGGCGGCCAGCGGCAGTACCGGGTCCGGCTTGTAGCTCTCCAGCATCTGGCGCACGGTTTCCAGAGACGTGCCCTGGTCAAGCGCGGCCTGGCCGTCCCTGAGGGCCGCACCGAAGGCCTTGCCTTCTTCATGGCCCCACGCGCTCAGCATCGCGCTGGTCAGTGTCGTCGTTTCCGTTTCCATCGTCATCGTCTTCTTCCTTCATACCCGCCAGGCGGCAAGCGTAGGCAGGACGCATTGCATTCAACAATACGCCCGCCGGCATCCGCCAGGCTGTGCGGGGCAAGGTCTGGCAAGATCTTCATTCCGCCACCGGATTGCTCCGGACCAGACTTGAACTGGCACGGGAAGCGCGTCCGCGCCTCCCCTCCCGGCCGTGCCGGGAGGCGTCTACCTGTAATCCTGCCGGCATCCCCGAGAGCGCGGCAGAGCCGCATTCAGTATACCGTTTCAAAATCGGTTGCCGGTCAGGGCGACAAATGGGTGCAAAACGTTCCTGCTCTACCGTTTGAGCTACGCTGCCCCAGTTGGTTGCAGCGGCGGGACTCGAACCCGCAACCTGGCGATTATGCGTCGATGTAGTTCTGCGGGCATTCGCCCTGACCGGTTGTTCGGGTGCGGCGGCAAGGAATGACAGGACGTTCATGGACAAGAATGTAGTCCTGCCGGCATCCGCCGCGATTGATTTTCAGTTCTCCGTTTCAAGTACAGGGCCGGTTCGAGTCCGGCTAAAAAAGTCGGCCCGGTCAGGGCGACAAGGTGGGTGCAAAACACTCCTGCTCTATCCGTTGAGCTACGCTGCATCAGTTGGTTGCAGCGGCGGGATTCGAACCCGCAACCTGGCGATCCACAGTCGATGTAGTTCTGCAGGCATTCGCCCTGACCGGTTGTTCCTTTCGGCGGCAAGAGATGACAGGACACTCATGGTCAAGAATGTAGTCCCGCCGGCATCCGCCAGTTCTCTCTGCAAGCGCGGCAGGCAGTCACCCGCCGCGCTTTCAAGTTTCAATCGAGATCGATTGCATCGATCTCCCCGACCCACTGGTCGGCATTCAAGGTGCCTTTCGCAAAGGCCGCGACCTGGTCGAACACCGCATCGGAGAACCCCCCGATATTGAGGATATCCGGCCGCGGCTTGGCCTGGGTCGTGCCGTAAGGCGTGATGTCGATGCACACCATCTTTGCGTCCGGGTTGCGCCTTTTCAGCGTTTCCCATTCACGCATCACGCCGGTCTGGTGACCGTGCTGCACGCCCGCCCAGGACTGGTTATCCGAAACCAGGATGACCAGATCCGGGGCACGGCGCTTGGCGTTCAGCCACGCCAGAGGCGCTGCACAGTTCGTTCCGCCTCCCCACTGCTCGGTGAGCTTTCGGGCGTTGGTCATCACCGTGTCTCGCCCGGTCAGCTTGACCGGCCGCACCTTGACCTCGAACGGCAGGACCGTGGCCCCACGATTTCGGCGCAGCACCGCCGCGGCAACCAGGGCCGCGACATCAACGCAGCGCGTTGCGGTCGTCGCGCCCTTTCGGTAACCGGTCACCGGCGAGGCCATGGAACCGGAGACATCCGGGCACACAACCACCTGGCCCTTCAGGGCCGGGACATTGGCAACCGAGATCTCCATGGCTTCATGCATCGCCTCGCGGATCTCGGACGGCATCTCGTCCGACAGGGCCTGGAAACCCGTCAGGAGCTGATACGGGAAGGCACGTGCCTTCCTGATCCGCTTCGGATCCTTCAGGATATCGGCCACCAGCCGGACCGCCGGCGTCTTCTCGAGCCGTGCACCTTCAAAAACGCCATGGCGCTGGAAGGTGTTCAGGTTCATGCGCACCATGTTCCAGGTCCCGCGTTCCGCCAGCTGCGTCCAGTCTTCCCTGGAAAGGGGCAGATGCGTCAGCATCTGGAACGGGACATCCGGCAGTTCCTGCCCTTTCGGGTTCTCCTTGAACGCCACATAGGCACGGACCTGTTCCGGCAGCTTTTCCACGTCACACGGCTTTCCGATCAGCCAGGCGAACAGGGCGTCTCGCTCTGCATCGCGCGGCTTCGGGTGCACCATCTTGATGACGTCCGCCAGCGACGGATCGTTGCCGATCGAGGCCTGCAGCAGCTGATACTCGGTTGCCGCGTTCAGCCATCCGCGAACGAGCGCTTTCGGGCGTGTTCCGAGCGACTTGCGCCCGGTCTGCCCCGACCGCATGATCTGCACGAAGTTGCGCAGCATCCTGCCGTCGGTGACCACATGCGGAAACGCCTTGGCAAGCAGGACCGCATCGCGCGATGCCAGAACCGCCAGCAAGAGAGCCGGCAGGTCCTTCATCCTGCCCTTCTGTCGGGCATAGACGGCCGTCTTCGCCAGAAAAGCGTCCGGAACCTTTTCAGCAGCTTTCAGAACCGCCTCCAGTTCCAGCTCTGCGGACTGGTAGAACGTGTTGCCGATGGACCCGGTCGCGGCCAGCTGTGCCAGCTTGTGACGGTCTTCATATGCGTAGGCTTTGCCACCCGCCAGGTTCCTGGTGTCGGCTTTGCCGGAAAAACGTCCGCGCTGGGATGCAAACAGGGTTTTGTTCGCCATTTTCTCTCTCCACAAATCCGCGCCTTCAGGGCGTTGGGGTTGATGTCTGTGTTGAGAAGAAGAATGCCTGCACCAGGCGCACCGCAAAACAAAAAACGAAAATGACCATAAGCATATGAAGTTATTGATTTTTTGGAGATATTGACATTTCTATCAAGAAAATATGTTATATTGAAATATATAGAATTATAAAATTGGATAGATACGTTGAAAAAGACTGTCGTCATCGGCTTTCTCGGCACCCAGCTGGACGCGGGCAAGAAGCGCCGGTGGCGCCCGTCGATTGCCGTGACCCAGCATGGCCGCTTTCCGGTTCACCGTCTGGAACTGCTGTACGACAGGACGCATCATCGCCTGGCTCAGAACGTGAAACGTGAGATCGAGGACGCCAGCCCGGCGACCGAGGTGCTGTTGCAACAGGTCGATTTGCGCGATCCCTGGGACTTTCAGGAAGTCTATGGCGCCCTCTTCGACTTCGCGCGCGACTACGG